>WTJS01000160.1 GCA_011524735.1 Alphaproteobacteria bacterium | reverse complement strand
GTTTACCACAGCTGGCTGCTGTGTGAAGTCGGGTGTTGAGGCCACAAATCCGCCAAGCTTAACAACCTGTGTCACGCGATCGAGATCGCCATCACAGGCAACCTTGACCTGGGCGATCAAGTTGATGGCACAGATTTTGGCCTGCTCATATCCGTCTTCAACGCTGGCATTGGCACCAAGGTGGCCTGTAGCTGTCAGCTTGCCATCCACAAACGGAACCTGGCCCGCAACATGGATCAGGTTGCCAGTGCGCATCCATGGCACATAGTTAGCGGCAGGTGCGGGGGCGTCGGGAATGGTGATCCCCATTTCTTTCAGGCGGGCTTCGACTTGGCTCATGTCTGAGTCTCCTTCGGTAGCATGATATCGTCACTGCTGGCGAACGTGACACATCATTGTGAAACGCTGCAATGAGGATGCGTCGATATTTGTTGTATGACCCCCACTATCTGGCGCTTCTCTGTTTTGTGGTGTTGAACGAAAAAGGCCCCGCACCAGAGTGCGGGGCCAGTCTGCAGGTTGCTCTGCAGGGAGAACTTAGCTGCAGCCAGTTGTGCCGCCGCAGGTGTTGCATTTCAGGCAGGTACCATTGCGAACAAGTGTGAAGTTCTGACACTCAGGGCAGGCTTCACCCTCATATCCTTGCATACGGGCCTGCTGTACGCGTTCGGCAACAACCGCGCCTGCTGCTGATGACGCTGTGTCAGCCGCTGTTGCAACCGCAGCGACACTGGCAGCTTCTGCGCCTGCGGCTCGCATCTGGGTTACGCTTTCTTCAGGCTGCACCGCCGCGGGGGCGCCGTTGGAGTAAACCACCAGACCCTGCTTGCGGATGAAGCCGCGGCTAGTCACCTTGTTAACCAGTTCCGACTGGCCTTCGCCCTGACCGGTTGTCGATGCCTCAAGATCTTCGCGGCTGACATGTCCGAGGTCGTCACGGTCCAGGTAGGAAATCGCCAGTTCGCGGAAGGTGTAGTCGAGGATGGATGTCGACATCTTGATGGCGTCGTTGCCGGTCACAATGCCCTGAGGTTCGAAGCGTGTGAAAGTGTAGGCTTCGACAAACTCTTCCAGGGGCACGCCGTACTGCAGGCCGATGGACACGGCAATGGCGAAGTTATTCATCAGCGAGCGGAAGGCCGCGCCTTCCTTGTGCATGTCGATGAAGACCTCACCAAGACGACCATCTTCATATTCGCCTGTGCGCAGATAGACTTTGTGACCGCCAACGCTTGCTTTCTGGGTATAACCCTTACGGCGATGCGGCAGCTTTTCGCGCTCTGCCGAATGCACAATACGCTCGACAATCTTCTCGACAACCTGTGGAGATGCGGCTGCACGCGGGGTTTCCAGTGCGGGTGCTGCGTCCTCGTCCTCTTCGATGTCATCAATCAGACCTGAAGATAGCGGCTGGCTGAGCTTGGACCCATCTCGGTATAGGGCGTTGGCCTTCAGGCCAAGGCGCCAGGACAGCATGTAAGCCTCGCCGCATTCTTCAACAGTGGCATTGTTTGGCATGTTGATGGTCTTGGAGATGGCTCCGGAGATGAAAGGCTGTGCCGCAGCCATCATGGTGATGTGGCTGTCCACTGACAGGAACCGCTTGCCAATACGGCCGCATACATTGGCACAGTCGAAAACAGGCAAATGCTCGTCCTTCATATGCGGTGCCCCTTCAAGGGTCATTGATCCGCAGACATGCATGTTGGCAGCCTCAATGGCATCCTTTTCGAAGCCAAGAGCCTCCAGCATGTTGAAGTTGAAATCGTTCAGCTGCTCGTCAGAGAAGCCGAGAGTTTCCTTGCAGAACTCATCGCCGAGTGTAAAGCGGTTGAAGGCGAATTTCACATCAAAGGCGCTTTCCATAGCGGCTTCGACCTTGGCGATTTCCGCATCACCAAACCCTTTGTCGCGAAGCGCACTGAGCGAGATCGCCTGGCAGTTCTTCAGGCTACCCGCACCGACGGCATAATTAATCATGTCGTCAATCTGGTCTTTGGCATAGCCGAGGTTTTCAAGTGCTTCTGGGACGACCCGGTTGATGATCTTGAAATAACCGCCACCAGCAAGCTTCTTGAATTTCACCATTGCGAAGTCTGGCTCGATACCAGTCGTGTCACAATCCATGACCAAGCCGATGGTGCCGGTCGGTGCGATGACTGTGGCTTGCGCGTTGCGGTAGCCATGTTCGTCGCCAAGTTCAACGGCCCTGTCCCAGGCAGCAGCAGCAGCATCGACAAGTGTCTTGTCCGGGCAGGACTTGCCGTCAAGTGGAACAGGCAGGATGTTCAGGCCGCGATAGCCCTTTGCCTTACCATGAGCTGCCAGACGGTGGTTCTTCATCACCCGCATCATGTGTTTGGCGTTCTTCTGGTATTGCGGGAAGGCGCCGACTTCGCTGGCAATCTCCGCAGATGTAGCGTAGGCCACGCCAGTCATGATCGCTGAGATTGCACCACAGATGGCCCGACCCTCATCACTGTCATAGGAATGGCCTTGTGCCATCAGCAGGCCGCCAATATTGGCAAAACCAAGGCCCAGGGTGCGGTATTCGTAAGACAGTTGCGCAATTTCCTTGGATGGGAACTGCGCCATCAGGACCGAGATTTCCAGGGTCAGGGTCCAGAAGCGACAGGCATGTTCGAATGCTTGAATGTCAAAGGATCCATCCTCATGGCGGAACTGCATCAGGTTCATCGACGCCAGATTACAGGCAGTGTCGTCGAGGAACATATATTCCGAACAAGGGTTGGATGCGTTGATTCGGCCGCCTTCAGGGCAGGTGTGCCATTCATTGATGGTGGTGTCGTACTGAAGTCCTGGATCGGCGCATGCCCATGCAGCATGTGCGATCTTTTCCCAAAGGTCAGCAGCACTGATTTTCTTGGCCACGCCATTGTCACGGCGCTTGATCAATTCCCAGTCGCCCTTGTCGAGAACCGCCTGCAGGAATTCATTGCTGACGCGAACGGAGTTGTTGGAATTCTGACCTGCCACTGTCAGATAGGCTTCTGAGTCCCAATCAGTGTCATAGGTCTTGAATTCAATCTCGGTGTAGCCCTGCCGTGCAAACTGGATGACACGCTGAACGTAGTTTTCCGGGATCATCGCGCCACGCGCAGCAATGATGGCCTTCTTCAGCGTCCTGTTCTTCTTTGGGTCGAAGCGGTCGTCACCGGTGACTTCGGCCGTGTGGCAGGCCGCCATGACCTCGCCCATGTGGAGTTGCGCCAGCTTTGAGCCAGCGACGAGTGCCGCAACTTTCTGCTCTTCGACGACCTTCCAGTCGACATAGGCCTCAATGTCAGGATGGTCGACGTCAACAGTCACCATCTTCGCTGCGCGCCGGGTGGTGCCGCCAGACTTGATTGCGCCGGCGGCGCGGTCACCAATGCGAAGGAAACTCATCAGACCTGACGACTTGCCGCCACCAGACAGGCTTTCACCTTCGCCGCGCAGACGGCTGAAGTTGGAGCCGGTTCCCGAGCCATATTTGAACAAGCGTGCTTCGCGAACCCACAGGTCCATGATACCGCCTTCATTGACCAGATCGTCACTGACCGACTGGATGAAACAGGCATGTGGCTGTGGGTGCTCATAGGCGCTGCTGGAGCGGGTCAGTTTGCCAGTTTCGAAATCCACGTAGAAATGGCCCTGGCTTGGGCCGTCGATTCCATACGCCCAGTGCATGCCAGTGTTGAACCATTGCGGCGAGTTTGGCGCGGCCATTTGAGCGGCAAGCATGTAGCACATTTCGTCATAATAGGTGCGTGCGTCTGCTTCGTCAGTGAAGTAGCCACCTTTCCAGCCCCAATAAGTCCATGTGCCGGCAAGACGGTTGAACACCTGCTTTGCTGAGGTTTCGCCAGAGTAGCGCTCATCTTCGGGTAGGTCGGCAAGGGCTTTTTCGTCGGGTACAGACCGCCACAACCATGACGGGACGGAACTTTCTTCTACACGAGACAGCTTTGCTGGTACGCCGGCCTTGCGAAAATATTTCTGTGCCAGAATGTCAGTTGCGACCTGCGAATATTGAGTAGGCACTTCCACATTGTCTGCGCGGAAGACGATCGTGCCGTCCGGGTTCCGAATTTCGCTGGCGGCAAACCGAAACTCAAGGTTTGCATAGGGATCCTGATCGGCGGTCGTAAAGCGTCGTGCAAAGCGCATGGAATGTACCTCTGAATCTCTTTTCGCGAACCGCCTTAAATCTTGGCGATTAGTGGTTGTTTTCGAACATATTTTTAATGGCGTCGGCGAATAAAACTACAATATTTTGTGGTGCCAACTCCAAAAAGCTACATGATGTAGACGCGTACCGACAAGTCCCAAATTTATATTTTAAGCGAAAAATTGCCTTGCAGATTTCTGGAATATATGAATTTCACCTGTGTTGCCCCAAGTGAGCAGGAATCCGCGGCAGGTGAGCGCTCACCTCTGGACGAACGGCCCCCAGCCAGCCTATATTGACTGCCGTTTCGCACGGCACTGTCAAGGTGCGTGCGGTGAGGTGCCCGATCAAGACTGTGCCACAATCGTCAAGCATGGTAGTGCAAGACAGTCAGATCCGATTAAAAGACCACGAAGGTTGCCACATGGATTTCGTCACCAAGCTTTTTCTCCGCTTCAATGCTCAACTTGTCGGCAGTGATGCTTTCGGCAATCGCTATTATGAAGAGCGAAAGGCACGCCCAGGTAAGGCGGCACGCCGGTATGTCCGATATAACGGGATGGTTGAGGCATCGAAGGTGCCCGCCGATTGGCATGGGTGGCTTCACCACACCGAGCAATCGCCGCCGCCGGCTGACGGTTATGCGAAGCATAGCTGGCAACAAGACCACATGCCAAACACCACCGGTACCACACATGCACACAGACCATCAGGTCACGTGCTGAAAGGTGGCAAGCGCGCGGCAGCAACTGGTGACTATGAGCCGTGGAGCCCCAACTAAGTTTCGGGGTCAATCGTTTGATATTGCCAAGCCTCAAGGAAAGGAGAGACCGCCATGCAACGCAACACGCTTGAGACAGTGATGGGCGCTCTTGTCCTGCTGACCGCGGTGGCTTTCTTTTCGCTTGCCTACGAGGCAGCCGATCTGCAGGGCGATGATGGATATCTTATTGAAGCGGAGTTTGGCGCCACGGGCGGTCTTGCTATCGGCGATGATGTCAGGATTTCGGGAATCAAGGTGGGACGGATTATCTCGCAGGAGCTTGATCCGATTACCTATGCCGCCCGCATCGTGATGTCGCTTGATGAGCGGATTCAGATTCCTGCTGACAGCAGTGCGCGAATCACGGCCGCTTCTCTACTCGGCGGCAATTACCTGGAGCTCATGCCAGGTGCCGATGAGGAGATGCTTAAGGCTGGAGAGGTGATCTACGATACACGCGATCCCGTCAGCCTGAGTGACCTGCTTGGTAAAGCGGTATTCTCGTCATCCAATGATTCGTAGAAACCACGCCATCCGTAATCCATTCTGGCGCATTTTGGTACTGGCTTTGGGAACGACAATGTTCCTTAGCTCGTCTGCTGTGGCGAGTTGGATTGAGGGTGAGACCGCTAGCCTGCAGGCGCTCGACAAAATTACAGCTAGAATTTCGACGCTGACGGCCCCAATCAATCAGCCGGTTACGTTTGGCACCTTGAGCGTGACGGTGCATCGATGTGCCTATCATCCACCTGAGGAAACACCAGAAGATGCAGCCTTTCTGGAAATCATGGATAAGGGGCATGATCTAACTCAGCCACCAAAACCAGTCTTCGCAGGGTGGGTGTTTTCATCCAGTCCGGCTGTTTCAGCGATGGAGCATCCGGTCTATGACATCACGCTCTTGAGCTGTAAGCCGCCAGTCACTGCAACGACAGCTGAGTAAACACCCCTTTAATGGAGGCTGACGATAGAGCGACGCATGCTTTCGCAAACTTATATCAGTCAGCTGCGTCATCGTCTGAGTTCAGCAATAGCGCCACGAGCTGCTCGCTGTCTTCTTCCAGACCCATATCTCCATGTTCCGACAGAGCAGAAGCAAGTTTCGCCTGAAACTGGTCGCGGCTAATCTCATGAATACCAAATTGCTTGAGATGATCGTTCGTGAACTGTGCGTCCAGCAGTCTGAAGCCGCCGGAGCGCAACCGCGCTACAAGATGAACCAGTGCAATCTTTGAGGCATCACTCGTCCGCGAAAACATTGACTCACCGAAGAAGGCAGCGCGCAGAGCGACGCCATAAAGCCCGCCAACCAGTCTGTCATCCTGCCACACTTCTATGGAATGGGCGAAACCAAGGCGGTGCAGAGCAATATAAAGTCGTCTGATGTCATCATTGATCCAAGTGTCGTCACGCCCACGGATTGGTGCGGCACATTCCGTGATCACTCTCGGAAAATCCTGATTGATGGTAACCTGAAAGGGCCGCTGGCGGACCGTACGAATCAATCGCCGCGGAATATGAAATTCATGTCGGCGACCTTCTCGAAACGCAAGTGGGATGAGCGCGCGGAAATCAGGGTCATAGAACTTGATCTCCGCGCTATCCGCACTGTCTGCCATCGGGAAAACACCAAGCGAATAGGCCTTGATCAGTGTCTCGGGCGAGAATGCGAATGTCTCAGCCATAAGGCCCTGCTGCCTGTTTTCCTTAGTCGTCGGTCAGGAAGTGTTCTTCCAGCCACCGGATATTGTAGCTGCCGTCAAGAACAGCAGGCGCATCGACCAGTCGCTCATGAAGGGCAAGGGTGGTTGGAATTGGCTCAACAATGAACTCCTGGAGAGCGCGCTTGAGGCGTGCAAGGCAATGCGCGCGGTCGTCACCATGCACGATCAGCTTGGCGATCAGGCTGTCATAGTAGGGCGGTACGGAATATCCGGAATACAAGCAGGAATCCACCCGAATGCCTGGACCTCCTGCCGCGTGGAACGCGGTGACCTTGCCGGGTGTCGGCATGAAGGTCTCTGGATGTTCGGCATTGATCCGGCATTCGATCGCATGGCCAGTGAAAGTCACGTCTTCCTGCGTGAAGGATAGTTCCATCCCGGCAGCAATACGGATCTGTTCACGCACCAGATCGACACCTGTAATGGCCTCTGTGATTGGGTGCTCTACCTGAAGGCGCGTGTTCATCTCAATGAAGAAGAATTCCCCATTCTCATAGAGAAACTCCATGGTGCCGACGCCAAGATAGCCCATGCGACGTGTCGCTTCGGCTGCGATCTCACCAATCGAAGCTCGTTCTTCGGCGGTCAGCACAGGAGAGGGAGCTTCTTCAAACAGTTTCTGATGGCGTCGCTGAATCGAACATTCACGTTCACCAAGGTGAACACAGTTGCCATGGCTGTCGGCAATGACTTGAACCTCGATATGGCGCGGTTGGCCAAGGTATCGCTCCAGATAGACGGTATCGTCACCAAAGGCAGCCTTGGCTTCAGACCTGGCCGAGCTGAATGCCTCAGCAAGGTCATCCGCAGTCTCGGCAACTTTCATGCCGCGACCGCCACCGCCTGACGCTGCCTTGACCAGAAGGGGATATCCAACTTCAGCTCCAATTTTGGTAGCGTCTTCAAGAGTATGAACAGCACCTGGAGAGCCCGGTACAAGTGGGAGACCCGCGTCAGCCGCCGTGATCTTGGCTTCAACCTTGTCGCCCATTGACCGAATATGGCGCGGCTCCGGTCCAATGAAGGTCAGGCCATGCGCGGCGACAATTTCGGCAAAATCTGCATTCTCGGCAAGAAAGCCAACGCCCGGGTGTACCGCATCGGCACCGGTGATGCCGGCAGCAGTGATAATCTGGGCCACATTGAGATAGGAGTCGCTGCTTGACGGGGGCCCAATGCAGACAGATTCGTCTGCCAGACGGACTGGCATGGAATCGGAGTCCGCAGTTGAATGCACCACAACGCTTGGAATGCCAATTTCCTTACAGGCACGCAGCACGCGAAGTGCGACATCCCCTCTATTAGCGATCAGGATTTTCTTGAACATCACTCAATGATCACCAGTGCTTCGCCAAATTCGACAGGCTGTGCATTCTGCACAAGGATCTGTTTAACCGTCCCGTCATTTGGCGCTGTGATTGGGTTCATTACCTTCATGGCTTCAACGATGAGCAGAGTCTGGCCTTTCTTCACATTGCTGCCAACTTCGATGAAGGTTGGTGCCTCTGGCTCTGGTGCTGTGTAGACGGTTCCAACCATGGGCGAGGTGACAGCGCCCGGGTGATCTGCCGAAGCGGGCTCGGCTGCAGCTGGGGCCGCAGCAGGCGCAGCAGCGGGCGCAGATGCCGTGGCGGGGGCAACAACGGGAGCGGCTACCGCCGCAACTGGTGCAGCGCCACTCACCCGTGACAGGCGCACCGACATGTCTGCTGTTTCATATTCAAGTTCGGCCAGACCGGCCTCATCCAGAATGTCCGCTAGAGCTTTTACCAGCGCTGCATCACCATTTGTGGCTGCCTTTGGGGCTTTTGCCATTGTTCAGGACTCCCTCACCATTTCTAGTATTCCCCTGATTGCCATGACATAGGACATGGCACCAAAACCAAGTACAACGCCGTCCACGACGGCCGAGATCATGGAGTGATCGCGGAAACTTTCGCGTTTATGGACGTTGGAAAGATGAATTTCAATTTTCCGCCCCGGGTAGAGCGCCAGCGCATCGCGAAGAGGGACAGATACATGTGTAAGGCCGGCGGCATTGATGACAATCCAGTCAGCGTTGCCAGCAGCCTGCTGCACAAGGCTGACAATTTCCGCCTCGCTGTTAGACTGCATCCACTCAAGCTCGGCACCGCCTTCTTCGCAGATGGACCGGCAGCGAGCCTCAATATCTGCAAGTGTTTGCGCACCGTAGATTTCCGGTTCACGCGTACCGAGCATATTGAGGTTTGGCCCGTTGATTGCCAGAATTTTCAGCCTCTCTGCCATAGCACCCACTATATCACTTCTGACTTTCTGGTTACAAACAGCTAGATAAAGTCTGACTTAGCCACGCTTTGCGCGTTCGGCAGCCACGGTTTCACGCATCTGTTCAAGGCTGATGGCGCCGGGAATGACCTGAGTGCCGATGACAAGCCCGGGGGTGCCTGAAATTTCAAGCCTCTGAGCAGCGTCGCGTGTGCGGTCAATGATGGCCGCGGTTTCTGCACTGTTCATGTCCTCCTGAAGGCGATCAAGATCGGCACCTGCATCGCGTGCGGCAGCCAGGATAGTGTCCATATCGATGGCGCCTCGCGATGTCATCAGTGATACATGATAATCTGGAAAGACGCCCTGCACCTGTGCAGCGATGGCACCCTGAGCCGCGAGAAGAGAGGTTTGGCTTAGGATTGGAAATTCCTTGAGAACAAGCTTGATGTCACCATCCTCATTCACGAGGTCTTGCAGGGGCTGGAATACACGCTTGCAGTATCCACAGTTATAGTCCGAGAATTCATAGATGACGAAGCTGGCGTCAGCATTGCCGATGAATGGGTCACCAGCATCATCCTTCAGAACTGTCATGGCAGCCTGCCGGCGTTCTTCAGCCTCACGCTCACCAAGCTGGATCAGTACTTCCCGCACAACCTCAGGATTGGCCCGGATATAGTCTTCAATCATCGCGTTAAGGGTCTTGCGGTCAGATTCTGTAATCTCTGCGCTGGCTGGCATGATAATCGCCGCCATGGCCATCAGCGCGGCTATGCAGGTTGTGATCAGTCGTGTCATTTTGCCAGTCTCTCCGGATTTTTCGCAGGCGCAAGATCAGGCGCAAGATATAGCAACCGCCGTCGGCTTTGCCTAGCAGCAACCGCGTTGGTAGCTAGAGCAGGTTGTACTCAATTTGCCGCATCGGCCCCATAGCGGAATAGAATGTCACTGGCCCTGCTGTGAACAAGCGGCTCAAGGTCTGGGGATTTCAGCACACGCTTGGCAAGTTGTATTGCGCGTCCGCGATCGCCAATAAGAAGGGCTTCGTCCGCAAGGGCTAGGTCGGCTTCTGCTAGTCGTCCTGATTTGCCAAGGGCAATGCCATAGGTGCGGTGAACAAATGCCCATTTCGGCTCGCCGCGCCGTGCGAATTCAAGAGCCATCACCGCTTTTGGCAGATTGTCGTCCTTTCCGGTGGCAATCAGTGCTCTGCCCAGATTCAACTGCACGAGCGGATTATGTTTCCGTAACGAAAGAGACGCCTCATATGCGTCTGCCGCTGCCTCTGGGTTAGCCTTGGCAAACAGGATGTCGCCACGAAATTCGTGAAAAAACGCATCGTCAGAATGGTTCGCAAGGAGCTGATCCATGAGTGCCAGTGCCTTATCCAATGCGCCTCTTCGATAGTGGGCAATGGCGCGCGCATACACCGTGAACTCTGCTGTGTCGCTAAGAGGCGAGGACGAGGACAGGATGCGCTGCGGGGCTTCGGTCCAGGCGGTCACCTTGGTGCGGGCACGATCATACAGATGAACAGCGGAGGGTGGTGCAGGCCGGTTGCTGAATTCTGACTGATCGACATGGTCCTGAAAGGCCTGAAGTCTTTCGCCTGAGCCTGGATGCGTTGAGTAATAAATCGATTGACGGCTTTCCGGAAGGCTGCGCTGGCGCGTCATGCGTTGCATTTGGTCTCGAATACCGGTGGCTGACAGTTCAGTTTGCTCAAGCAGGGACATGGCAATTTCATCGGCCACGGCTTCGTCGCGCCGACGCGTGGCAAGATAGCCACGTGTGGCCTGATCGGTGCCACCAAACAATACGCCGGCTGCTGCGTCACCGCTTCCACCAGCCGCTACCGCAAGGGCAGCAATGGTTGCCAGTGTGGCTGTGGCACCCGCATCCGCCGCGGCTTCATCAAGACGCTGGACGTGGCCTTCACGGATATGTCCGATTTCATGGGCCATGACACCAAGAAACTCGAGCACACCATCGGCCTCTTTTATCAGGCCTGAATGCACATAGACCGTATGCGTGCCAGCGACAAAGGCATTATATTGATTGTTCAGAATAACACGGATCTTGATTGTGCCGCGTGTGTAGCCGGCAGCTTCTTCCAGTGGCGCGATCAGACCTTCAAGTGCGGCTTCAATTTCAGCGTCCCGTATCATGCCAGCGCTGGCGGATGTCGCGCCTACAAGTAATATGCTGCACATCACCATGGCCGATAAGAGCAGTGTCAAGAAGCTGGAGAGGTGCTGGCGCAAGGCGTTAAGGGCCTGTTGTTGTTGACGTCGCGTCATAGAACTTTTCGCATCATAGACGGTATTGAGTACAATAAAGGCGTAGGTGTGGCACTGAAAGCGGTTTTCTGTTATCACACGCGGCTCTTACCCACCTGCGATAAGTGCCTTCAATCATGCCTCTAAAGGTTACGTCAACAAATCGTCCTTCCGCATTTCTTGCGATGGCTGTTCTTTCGGCAACGCGGGAGCTTGAGGCTGAAGGCGCTGACGTCATCCACCTTGAGGTTGGGCAACCGTCTACACCGCCACCGGCGGCCGTTAGCGACGCACTGACAGCTTCGCTGACAACAACCGCAACACATGGCTATTCCCTTGCCTTCGGCGAAATGCCACTGCGCAAGCGAATAGCAGGGCATTATGACGAGTTTTATGGGCATTCTGTCCCCGCTGACAGAATTGTGATCACGCCGGGGTCGTCTCTTGGCTTCGCGCTGGCCTTTCTGGCGGCGTTTGACCGAGGAGACAGGATTGCGATTACCACACCCGGCTACCCAGCTTACCGAAACCTGATGGTTTCGCTGGGCATCGAACCCGTTCTGATGCCCGCCCGCGCTGATGAGGGATGGGTGCCTAGCCTGAAGGCTCTGGCTGAGTCTGGCGAGCCACTTCCGGACGGAATTCTGTTGGCAAGCCCGGCAAATCCGACTGGCGTTGTGATGAATGATGAGGCGGTTCGTGAGGTATGCGATTGGTGTCACCAGAATGGTGTGCGCCTGATCATGGACGAAATCTATCATGGGCTGACATTTGGCCGCAAAACAGCAACCGCGCTGGCATTTAGCGATAGCGTGATCGTCGTTAATTCTTTCTCGAAATATTTCTGTATGACAGGCTGGCGTGTGGGCTGGGCAATTTTCCCAGACGATCTGTTGGAAACAGTCGAAAGGCTGGCCCAGAACCTCTATATCGGTCCGCCAAAGCCCATGCAGGCTGGTGCGCTTGCTGCCTTTGACGATTATGCGGGCCTTAAGGTCAATGTTGACAGGTATCAGGAAAACCGAGATGTGCTGGTGACAACGCTACCACCAGAGTTTCTGGGTGATATGGCGCCATGCGAGGGTGCTTTTTATCTGTATGCAGATATTAGCGGGTTATCTGGGGGTGGTGTGGACTCAGTCGAATTGGCAGACGCTATGCTGCGCCAGATCCATGTTGCCTGTACCCCTGGGTTGGATTTTGATCAGGAGCAGGGACGCAATCATCTACGCCTGTCTTTTGCTGGCAGCACAGCACACATGAAAGAAGCCAGCCGCAGGATAAACGACTGGCTTCCGAAATTTCTGGCAGATCACTAACCGGCGATCTGGTGACGTTCCCCTTCAGGTGGCCTGCGGTCACCCGCGGTTCCACCACCCTTTGCGACGGGCAGCCGGGTCTGAACTCCCGACCTCTACAACATCCTGAGGTGTTGAGCTGACAGGCTCGCGCGACGGTGCAGGCGTGCCATTGGCCGGTTTGGCCTTTTCCTCTGCGCCCGTGGCCGCTGCAGGCTCAGCTGCTTTCGCTGCCTTCTTGCGTGCACCCTTCTTGGCGGCTGCCTTCTTGGCGGCTGCCTTCTTCTTGGTTGTGCCTGCCGATTTTGTCGCCTTTTTGCGGGTCTTTGCAGCAGGTTTTGCAGTAGCCTCACTGTCTCCCTCAGAGCTGTCAGCTGCGCTGTCGTCAGAAGCGTCAACCGGTGCGGATTCTGCCTCCGGCTTGGCGGCTTTCTTGCGCGTGCGGCGTTTCGGCTTGACCTCTTCCTCCGTCACCGAAGCAACAGTCTCAGCTTCAGTTGGCTCTTCTTGTGTCACTTCAATTGCTTCGCCTGCGTTGGCTGCTTCGGCGACGACGGCATCAGTCTTTGACCGTCCGCGACCACGTGACCGGCGACGCGATTTTGGCTTGACCTCTGCTTCATCATTGGTCTCGACGGCTACCGCGTCAGAGCTGCCTTCAGATGCGTCAGATCCAGTTTCAGCATCGGAAGCAGGCTCATCATCATTGGCCGCACCTTCAGCCTGCTCCGCGGACTCGGTAGCAGTATCGCTATTTTCGCCACCACGCCGACGCCGACGTCGGCCGCCCCGGCGACCACGCTTGCGGCGCTTTGGCTGCTCATCTTCTGCTGTTTCGGTTTCGTCTTCGCTGACCTCTTGATCAT
>WTJS01000125.1 GCA_011524735.1 Alphaproteobacteria bacterium | reverse complement strand
GAAGAGTAATAGTGGCAATGCTCGCATACCCGAAACCAAATTCCGCTATTTCCGGTTTCCTAATGGCTTTTACGATTTTGTCTATGTCAGCCAGATGTATCAGCCGCTGGCCATTCATACCGCCGTGACCTCCTGGCGTAGCCTGAAACCCCATTGCATGGGATCGCTCATCTGGCAGTTGAATGACACCTGGCCTGTCTGTTCATGGGCATCACTTGACCATGGTGGCGGATGGAAGCTTCTGCACCATCTGGCCCGCCGGTTCTACGCACCAGTTCTGGTATCCGCTGTTCCCGAAGAGGATAGCGTCACCCTGACAGCGGTAAATGACAGCGCCGCACCGGTGCACCTGTCAATCAACGCCGAGGCGCTAGCCTGTGATGGACGCGTTCGTGATCTGGGGTCGATTGAGATCGACCTTGGCCTTGATGCTGCACATCCAGCGCTCAAGGTCTATGGGCTTGCCGATGATGAGGTGCTTGTCTTTTCATGGGCGTGGCAGGACGGCGAAACGAGGTGCAGCGGCGAAGACCATATGACCCCGCGTCCCTACAAGCAGCTTCCCCTTCTTGACCCCAAAATCAACATGACCGTCACCCAAGCAGAAGCAGACTGGCAGATCATCCTGACAGCCGAACGGCCTGCCTTTTTTGCAACCCTGGAAGCTAATTGTGACGGCCGGTTCAGTGATAACGGTTTTCTGTTACGCCCAGGCCATCCGCGCACCATTACCTTTACCGCCGACCATTCCAGCAGCACGCCTGACTTCACGCTGCAGCATCTTCACAAGGCAACCTATAATGTTGTCAGTCCTGGGACTGGAGACAGATGACATCGAGTCAGGACGCCACTTCGCCTGCCACGACAGCGGCCGCGCTGCGTGTTGGTCGCTATGTTGTCGGCGCGCTGTTCCTAATCAACGGACTGCTGATCGGGGTGTGGGCATCACGCATTCCCGCCATCACCGTTCAATATGACCTGACCCCGGCGATGCTGGGTACGATGCTCCTTGTTCTGGCAAGCGGCGCGGTCATGGCTTTTCCTGTCGGCGGGTTTTTTATGGACCGGCTCGGTTCGGGCACTGTCACAAGACTGACGACGCTTGGCTATATTGGCAGCATCATGCTGATCCCACTTGCCCCGGATATCATCACGCTGGCGATGGCACTGTGGTTGTTTGGCGCGGTTCACGGAGCCATGGATGTGGCGATGAATGGCTGGGGAGCCAAGATTGAACAGGGCTATGGCAAGCCGATCATGTCTTCCTTTCATGCGCTTTTTTCGGTTGGCACCGGATTTGGCGCGGCAAGCACCTATGTTGCTGCCTCGGCAGGCATTGGCCTGCTGCCACATATGATGATGGCAGCAGCGGTGTCCGCACTGGTGCTGGCATGGGCTTGGAGGCAGCCAGAAGGATGTGATCTGACACCGCAACCAGGACGCAAGGCAAAGCTGTTTGTTCTGCCAAGAGGTCAGCTGCTTGCCATTGCTCTGATCGCCGCATGTTCGGCCATTGGCGAAGGTGGAAATGCGGACTGGGGCGGGCTGTTTCTGATGGCCACAACCGGCGTTGACGAAGCTGGCGGAGCGCTTGCCTATACCGCCTTCTCGCTTGCCATGGTCACCGCCCGCTTTTCCGGTGACTGGCTTATTGCCAAGGCTGGACCAGAGAGGGTTGTCCGCTTTTCAGGCCTTGCCGCAGTAACCGGAGGTCTGATCACCATGCTGGCGCCCGCTGTCGCTGCCAAGCTTTGCGGCTTTGTGTTTCTAGGGGCAGGCTATGCGCTGATCTCGCCGATCGTTTATAGCCGCGCTGCCAATGACCGGAACCTGCCCCCGGGAGCAGGGCTGGCATCAGTGGCAACAATGGGGTATGGCGGCTTCCTGATGGGGCCCGTTATTATCGGGATGCTGGCAAGTTTCGTCGGGATCGGCAGCGCCTTTGGCATCATGATCCTTCTGGGGATGGGCATACTGCTTTTCAGCCGTGCGCTTGCAGAACAGGAATGATCCGCGGCAGGCTGCCACCATTATCGCTTTTTCAATGACGTCATGCCTCTGGCAGCCTAATCTTACCTACAGTTTTTCACCTGTTACCGAGTGTCCGATGTCCCGTATTTCTGTCCAGCTTTACTCTGCCCGCGAATTTGATCTGAACAGCGTGCTTCACCATATCGGTGAGCTTGGCATTTCAGAGGTGGAGGGCTTTGGCGGCCTTTATGGGGATGCTGAGGGATTGCGGGCCAGACTTGATGCCAACGGGCTGCGCATGTCGACAGGGCATTTTGATTTCGCCATGGTGCGTGATGATCCAGACACGGCGATCCGGATTGCACACACACTTGGTATGGAGGCCGTGATTGTGCCGTTTCTGATGCCAGATGACAGGCCAACAGATTTTGACGGCTGGCAGACTTTCGCCGCTGATCTTGCCGAGGCTGGGAAACCCATTATCGATGCCGGGTTCCGCTATGGCTGGCACAATCATGACTTTGAATTCACGGCCTGTGACAATGGCGCCTTTCCAATTGAGGCCATCATGGACGCGTCCGCTGAGATCGAGCTTGAGCTGGACCTTGCCTGGATGCATGTGGCCGGGCAGGACCCGGTGAAATGGCTTGAAACCTATGCTGGGCGGCTGATCGCCGCCCACGTTAAGGACCGCGCGCCAGACGGTACTTGTGTTGACGAAGATGGCTGGGCCGATGTTGGACATGGCGTCATGGACTGGAGCCGCATCACACCAGCGATGAAGGCCGCCGGGGCAGATCTGATGGTGCTGGAGCATGATAAGCCTGCCGATGCGCTGCGCTTCATCACCCGCTCATTCGCTGCTGCTTCAAAATTCTAGACGGGACAGTGCTGACATGGACACTTTGGGAATTGGATTGATCGGTTGCGGCAACATTTCAGCCGCCTATCTGCGTCTGGCACCCCTGTTTCGCGGACTGCATCTGGTTGCCGTTGCCGATATCGACATGCAAGCTGCTGAGGCGCGCGCCGCCGAATTTGGCGTACGAGCCGACAGTGTTGCAGATATTCTTCAGGCCGATGACATTGACATCATTGTCAATCTGACGGTGCCAGACGCCCATTTCGAGGTGTCGCGGCAAGCGCTGGAAGCAGGCAAGCATGTCTATTCAGAAAAGCCCTATGTACTGCGCCTTGACGAGGCTGACACCCTGTCTGATCTGGCGGCCCGTCAGGGCCTGCGCATCGGATCAGCGCCCGACACCTTTCTTGGCGGGTCACACCAGACAGCCCGCAGCCTGATTGACTCCGGCAGCATTGGCGCCGTCACCGGCGGCACCTGCCACGTCATGTCCTATGGCATGGAACACTGGCATCCAAATCCTGATTTCTTCTTCCGTCCTGGCGGCGGACCAGTACTTGATCTTGGGCCCTATTACATCACCAATCTTGTACAGCTGATTGGCCCGGTTCGCGCCGTCACCGCGATGAGCGGCGCCGCATCACAGACCCGCACGATCACCAACGGACCGCGCAATGGCGAGGAAATCCCGGTGCTGACCCCGACCACCATCCATGCGGTGCTGGAATTCGCCAATGGTGCGCTTGTGACATTGGGAGCAAGCTGGGATGTGCGGGCCCACAGGCACCATGAAATGGAGCTTTATGGCAGCAACGGGTCACTCTACATTCCGGACCCCAATTTCTTTGGTGGCGACGTGACAGTTGTGGATCGAGATGGCGGTGAGGCCATCCACAGCGCCGACAGCCACCCGTTTGGCATCACCAACATGACAGATGGTGGCGGCAATGCACGCGCAAATTATCGCTGCGCCGGCCTGTCAGACATGGCCATGGCCATTCAGGAAGGTCGCCCGCACCGATGTGATGCCGACCTCGCTCGTCATGTCATTGACGTGATGACAGGCATTCTGGAGGCTGGCGAAACCCGGCAATGGGTCGAGATGAAAACCACTTGCGAGCGTCCCGCCCATCTTGGTGAGAGTGAAGCGGCAGCCCTGCTTCTTCCAGCGAGCAGCTAGCGCACAACCCAGGCAGCGTCGGCCGCCGCACTCTGCTGACAGGCAGATATGAACCACATGCCATCAAGCCCGGCCTCAAGGCCGGGAAGCGGCGCACCCACGTCTTTGCCGGACAGCACATCTGCTATATCGAGATAGAGTGTGGCGAACCCTTCCAGATAGCCTTCCGGGTGACCGGGTGGCACCCGCGTCCAGCGATCAGCACCCACACCTAGACCGGCGCCACCTCGGGTCAGGATCTGGCGCGGTTCCCCTAGTCTGGCATAGATCATCTCATTGGGATTTTCCTGTGCCCATGTGAGGCTCCCGCGCTCACCATAAATCCTGAGCCGCAGGCCATTTTCACAGCCAACAGCCACCTGACTTGCCCAGATGGCACCCCGCGCACCAGAGGCAAAGCGCAGCATGATCTGGGCATTGTCATCCACCTGTCGGCCTTCAACAAAACTGTGTAGATCAGCAGCCAGTGCCACCGCATGGTCACCGCTGACATAACCAAGAAGATTGAAGGCATGCGTGCCAATATCGCCAATCGCCCCGGCCCCGGACTGCGCCGGGTCGGTGCGCCATGAGGCCTGCTTGTTGCCTGTGGCCTCCAATGGTACGGCAAGCCAGTCCTGAGCATATTCAGCCTGGATCACCCTGATCCGGCCCAGATCGCCGCGTGCCACCATTTCCCGGGCCTGCCGGATCAGCGGGTAGCCGGTGTAATTGTGCGTCAGGAAAAAGCGGGCCTTGCTGGCCTTGACCGCTGCCGCAAGCGCATCCGCCTGTGCTGCCGTCGCAGTCAGTGGCTTGTCACAGATGACATGGATACCAGCTTCAAGGAAAGCAATGGCAGGTGCCGCATGGAGATGGTTCGGGGTCACGATAGCCACTGCATCGATGCCATCGGGGCGCGCCGCTTCAGCTGCTGCCATATCGCTGAAAGAGGCATAGCTTCGTTCAGGGTCCAGCCCAAGTTCTGCTGCCGAAGCCGCGGCCCTGTCCGGATCGGATGAGAGCGCCCCAGCAACCAATTCAAACCTGTCATCGATGCGCGATGCAATGCGATGCACCGCACCGATGAAGCTTCCCTGGCCGCCGCCGACCATGCCTAACCGCAAACGTCTCATAATCCCAGCATCCGCTTGATCTGCGCCTCATCCCGCTCGCCACCGGCAAAATCATCGAAGGCCTTGTCGGTCTGGTCAATCATGTGATCGGCAATAAACACCGCGCCTTCAGCCGCGCCCTGTTCCGGCGATTTGATGCAGCATTCCCATTCCAGAACGGCCCAGCTGTCATAGCCATACTGGATCAGCTTGGAGAAAATCCCCTTAAAATCGACCTGCCCGTCACCCAGGCTGCGGAACCGTCCGGCACGCTGCATCCAGGGCTGATAGCCCGAATAAACGCCTTGGCGTCCGTCAGGATTAAATTCAGCATCCTTCACATGGAACGCATTGATCCGGTCGTGATAGAGGTCAATGAAAGCCAGATAATCCATTTGCTGCAGCAAAAAATGTGAAGGATCATAATTGATCATCGCGCATTCATGCCCACCACAGGCATCAACAAACATTTCAAATGTCGCCCCATCAAAGACATCTTCACCCGGGTGAATTTCAAAACCAATATCTACCCCATTGTCGCGATAGTGATTGAGGATGGGTACCCAGCGCCGGGCAAGCTCAGCAAAGGCCTCTTCAATCAATCCTTCAGGCCGCTGTGGCCAGGGATAGAGGAAGGGGAAAGCCAGCGATCCGGTAAAGCTGACTGTGTGGTCAAGACCAAGTCGGCGCGAGGCCACTGCCGCCTTGCGCACCTGATCAATGGCCCATTCCGTCCGCGCTGCCGGCCGGCCATGAACATGATCCGGGGCAAAGGCATCAAAGGCCTGATCATAGGCAGGGTTCACCGCCACCAGCTGGCCCTGAAGGTGGGTAGACAATTCCGTGATTTCGACCCCGGCTTCGGCGCAGATGCCAGCCACTTCCTGACAGTAATCATCGCTTTCAGCCGCCAGATCGAGATTGAACAACCGGCGGTCAAAGGTTGGGATCTGAACGCCCTTATACCCAAGGCCCGCAGCCCATCTGGTGATGTCGGCAAGCGAATTGAAAGGTGCCTCATCCCCGGCAAACTGCGCCAGAAACAAACCCGGCCCCTTGATTGGTGATGGCATCTACTTTCTCCCTCAGAATTCGGTCAGATCGAAAATCAGAAATCGGATGGCGCACCGCAATCACACCCGGTGGCACCTGTTCCAGCTTACGCAGCCACCATGCGAACGCAACCGCCATCCGGTCACAATATGTGCCGTCCAATCTTTGCCAGCTGGTGATCAATCTCTAGGCTGACCATAGGGCCAGCAGCAAAGGACTCGATCATCATGGTAGTCAATAGCGCCGCCAGGCTTAGCCCGCCGGCACGGCGGTTTCTGGATGCCGGAATTCGGCCACCACGCGACAGGTCACCTGACCATCTGCGGCGATAGTGTTCAAAATGCCCCTTCACCTCAGTTAACAGGCGGCTTAGGCTATGTCCCTCCAATATTTCAGAGGCCATCATCATGTCACTTTACGCGAAACTGCAGAAGCTCCAGGAAGACGGCAAACCGGTCCGCGTCGGCATGGTGGGGGCTGGTAAATTCGGCAGCATGTTTCTGGCGCAGGTGCGTAAGATCCCCGGCGTTCAAGTCATCGCCATTGCCGATCTGTCGCCAGAACGCGCCCGCTCCAATCTGGAATTCATCGGCTGGGACAGTAACGCACTACACGCCACATCAGCCGAAGATGCGGCAAGAACCGGCGGTATTTTTATCACCGAGGATTACACCAGCTTTGTCAGCAGTCCCTTTATTGACGTGATGGTGGAATGTACCGGCGATCCGGTTGCTGCGGTCGATCATATCGTGGCCAGCTTTGATCATGGCAAGGATGTGGTGAATGTTACGGTTGAGGCTGACTCCTATTGTGGTGCTGGACTTGCCAAACGTGCCCGCGATGCCGGGGTTCTCTATTCGCTGGCCTATGGTGACCAGCCAGCACTGACGGCAGAGCTTGTCGACTGGGCAAGATGCTGCGGGTTTCAGGTGATGGCCGCCGGACGCGGCCATAAGTGGCAGGCCCATTACCGCCTGTCGACACCAGAGACCGTATGGGAACATTGGGGGCTTACACCGGAAAAGGCGGAACGCGGACGGCTAAACCCGAAAATGTTCAATTCCTTCCTCGACGGCTCAAAGCCGGCAATCGAATCCGCCGCCATTGCCAATGCCTGCGGGCTGAATGTTCCAACTGAAGGGCTGGCCTATCCAGCCGGCGATGTGGAAGCGATTCCAAGCCTGATGCGCCCGCGGGCCGAAGGTGGTGCGCTGGAAGGCCCGGGCATGGTTGAGGTGATTTCCGCTCTGCGCGAGGATGGCAGCCATGTCGGCTATGACATCAGGCAGGGCATCTGGGTCTGTGTTGAGGGCGATACAGACTATATTCGCAACTGTTTTGAAGAATATGGTGTGGTGACTGACCCGTCGGGAACCTATTGCGCGATGTATAAGCGCTTCCATCTGATCGGGCTGGAACTTGGCATGTCTGTAGCCCATGTTGGTGCGCGCCGCGAGACAACAGGCACACCATCACAGTTCATCGGCGATGTCTGCGCCGTTTCCAAGGGACAGCTTCGCGCCGGATCCGTGCTGGATGGGGAAGGTGGAGCCACCGTCTATGGCGGGTTACGGCCGGCAAAACTGTCAACCGCTGGAGGCTATCTGCCGCTGGGGCTGTGCAACGGAGCGGTTTTGAAGCGCGATATCGGGCTTGATGACGTCATCACGCTAGATGATGTTGACCTGGACAGCACCCCGCTGGCCTTCCAGCTGCGTGCCGAAACCGAGGCGCTGCTGGAACGCTAGCAAGAGGTTGGACCGGTCACATTCCGAGAAGACCGGTCCGTTCAGCTACCCAGAATAGACCAATACCGCTGATGATCGCTGAAACAGGCCACTGGAAGCGTCGGCGAAAACTGTCCTTGCGTGGCTTCATGGCTTTCAGGATCAGGAAAATGGGCACAACAATGATCAGCTGACCGATCTCGACACCGACATTGAAGCTGAGAAGCCCAAGAACAAAAGCCCCTGCCGGAAGCCCGAAATCAGACAGAACCGACGCAAAGCCAAGCCCGTGCAACAGGCCAAAGGCAAACACGACAACCGCCCGTGACGGATGGAACCTGTCAGATTTGCGGCGAATATTCTCAATCCCGATCCAGGCAATCGACAGCGCAATCAGCGGTTCGACGATATCGCCCGACACCACGATGAGACCAACACTGGCCATGCCAAGTGTCAGGGTGTGAGCCGCGGTGAACAGGCTGACCTGAAACACCAGATGCCGCCCGGACAGACCATAAGCCAGCAGCCCAATGACAAACAGAATATGGTCAAGACCAGCCGGTACAATATGGATGATGCCGGAATGGATATATTTGATCACCACTTCCCAGATGGTGGGGACAATTTCGGTGGACAGGGCAAAACCGGTGCTGACGCCGCCACCCATCAGGAAGTCCGTATAAGCCGGGTCACTGCCACGACCCGACTGCCGGATCAGAAGCCCACCAAGGGCCGGATCCCAGGCAACCGTCACTAGCTGGGATTCGGTTGGAGCCGGGGCATCCAGCACCAGCACCGTGTCACGGGCGAGACGCAGATCCGCAACGGACTCCACCGTAACCGTCTTCAGGTCCAGCCCTACTGGTGTGCCACCAAGCGATAGGGTCACAAGTCCGGTCAGACGGTCAAATTCCGCTTCAACCTTCCTGGCAAGGGCATCCGGGGACAGTTCGCGGAGCGCGTCATAGGCCGCCGACTGGTCACTGTCATCGGTGTCTGTAATGCTGGAAAGATCAAGACCAGCAAGAAACGCCTCGCCAGAGAAGGTTACCGAAATAGACAGACGGTCAGGCTGGCGGTCTGACTGGTCCTGTGAAAATCCTATATCCATGATCGCAGGACGGAGCTCATGTGCCTGCGCAGCCATTGCGCCAAAGAGCAGCGCAAGCCCGGCCAGCAAAGAACTGACATACTGACGAACAGGCTGACGAACAGGCTGCCCCGGCCCCATCCGGGAGTGAGCTGGTTGCTGGTTGGTTGACCGCATAATGCTGCCCTGCTTACCTGTCATCATAATTCTGTAATCCTGCTGCGGCACGCCGATTGAGCCTCATGAAACACTGCGACATTCTTAGCCAAAAAATGACAAAAAGTCTGGCCTTTGTTGCCTGGCTAGGCTGTTTTCTGTTGGAAGGTGCGCCAGCCCTCCAGGCACATGAGCTGTGGATTGAACCAACAAAGGCGCATATCACGACAGACGAAAACATCATTGCCGATCTGAGGATTGGCGACATGTTTGTCGGGAGCAGCATGATCCATCTCCCCGGGCAGACGAAACAGCTTGCCATCCTGACTGGTGATGGAATGCACCCCCTGACACCGCGCGCCGGCACACGCCCGGTGATTACCCTGCAGCCCGACACCATAGGCCACATCATTTTGATTTTTGAATCGACGGATAGCTATGTGCGTTATGAGGATGGTCAGAAATTCTTCAGCTTCGCCGACAAGAAAGGCGCAGGCTGGGTCAGAGACGAGCATGCCGCAAGCGCCCTGCCCGCCAATGATTTTGTTGAGCGCTACAGCCGCCATGCGAAGGCTAGCCTATCTGCCGGAAGCCATAGCCCTGGACAGACCCTTGATAGCGTTGACAGGCAGCTGGGCATGGAGGTGGAATTCACCATACTGTCCATGACCAACCAGACAGGCAAGGCTGGCGAGACCGCGTTAGAAATCCTGCTAACCTATCAAGGCAACCCACTGGCAAATGCGCCGATAACATTGTTCACACGCGCACCCGACGACAATGTGTCAGCTGACCGCTACAGAACCGGCGACCGTGGCACAATCAACCTGCCAGCACTGGCAGGCCATGACTATCTCTTGGACCATGTGACGCTGCGCCAGATCAATCCAGCAACGGACGAAAATGGGGCCATGTGGGAGTCACTCTGGGCGTCCCTGACATTTTCCGGACCTCAACATTAGAGCAATAGAGGTCGCCCTCACACGCAACGGCAAATCAGAACGAGGTCCGCAACAAATAAGCGGCCATACCGATCAGCGCTGTCAGCGTCAGGGCGATGCCGCCGACCCGTAGCAGCATGCTGCGCCGCATAAAGCCAAAGCAGATGCCATGCGCAAGCCGACCAATAAAAAACACACTGCCATAACTATGAAGCACCGTTGGCGAGGCACCATTCATTTCCGCGATCAGCAGCATGATCAGCATGAGCGGCGCAAATTCTGCAAGGTTGCCATGCCCACGAATGGCCCGCTGTAGCGTGTCATCCCCCAAATTCCGGAATGCCATGAATTTGAAAACGGGGTTCCCCCTCAGCCCAATCACCCGCAAGGACAACACCGCTAGCAGCAGGCCCAGAAGGGCGGCATAGATACCCGTAATCATGATTGAAACCTGTTCTGATAGGACAAGAGATGAATGGTGGCACAGTCTGAAACGCAAAAAAAGAGGCCGCCTTGCGGCGGCCATGAGAGGGGATGAAATACTGATAGTCTGAAATTAAAGATGGTAAAAATACAGAAGGGTACAAAGGGCCTTTTGGATAATATGCCGGAGGAACCTGGCATCTGGATTCAGGGCTAGAACGTACTCATGACAACGCCCAGAACGACCTTGGTTTTGCGAATACGATTTTCCCTTTCAACTGGCACATAAAGCATATTGCGTACTGATTTAGCATTGGATGCGCCGGCGTTTTCCTCACCGGCCAGTTTGGCAAAGGCGATACTGTAAGTCAGTTTGGCCTTGGATTCTGCCTTCGACTTGTCATCATCGCGGCGCGATAGAACCATGCTGACCTGATCACTGAAACTCAGCTTCACGCTCGCCTCGCCGCCCTTTACTTTATAGCCGCCATCCCCTTTCCACTGAAAGGCGCGGTAGGCAACCACCGGTTTGTATCTGGCGTCAAAGGCATAGGAATATTTCACATCTGTGCCGGTCATCGCCTTTTCCTTGATCCCGCGATAGGTCTTTTCACCGGAGCTGCGCATGTAATGATTGGCGCGAAGGCTTCCCGATGCAGTCAGATATTCCAGACCAATGCCCACCCGCGCATGTTTGGCAGAGAATTCATGATCGTAGAAAACATTGCCGCCATAGAGTGCAGTCTCATCCTCGGTCAGTTGCCGCACACCAAGACCAATATTGGCTGTGGTCCGCCCGTCAACACGGCTGGCTGACAGCTGGCTGAAGGTGGCGCGGCCATCCTCTTCGCCGAGGCCGATGACGGCTGTTGCCTCACCGCCAACAACCCAGTCCTCTTCCACCAGTGACAGATCCAGATGCTTGAGCCTGTCGCCTTCAAGGCTGTCCCCGAACCTAGCGACAAAATTCTGCAGTTTGCCAAAGAATGTCGATTTGGCGGTGTCCTTCACCTTATCAGTGTCACTTTCCTGACCAATGACCGGCAGTGCCGCAAGACTGAGAACCGAGGCTGAAATAAAAATGCGCTTCATCATGATCCTGTTCCTTCCCGTCTACTGCACGTCAACAATGAATTCTGGGGCTTTGGAACGGAGCCGGACTACGCAATCATTCGGACCAGTGCAGTTACCATGTGACACGTCGCGCATGGCGACCTCGCTGTAGCCTTCAAAACCCATCGAAATCTTGATCGACTTAGTGGTTGGGGTGATCGTTGCGGGATTGCGCAGCTGCTGAAAGGACACGGTTCGCGGCGCGATCGTCCCAATTGCATTACTGTCATTCGGGCAGGCCTCACCCACCTGCGCTGTAAATTCATTATCCACAAGGTCGACCTTGTAGCTGATCGATCGTTTGCCAAAACTGTTGGTCTGCCACCCGCGGGTGGTGACCTTTGGCGCGCCACCAGCCCCGCACATATATCCGCTTTCCTCTGATGCCCAGCCAACATTGGCCTCGGCAAGCGCCTGCGTTGTCGTGCAATCAACAGCGGCATCGGCCTGCGTGGTCTTGGCCTTCACATAGTCACGTTCCGCCGTGTAGCACCATTTGCCGCTGCCGGTCTTGCCGCTCTTGTCGGTATCAAAACCAACAACCATCTTGTTCTGGATCTTGCCGCCGATACGGAAGGCGAAATAGGTGTAGGTTCCGACCGAGAGGGACACCGCACCATTTGTCGGCAGGGCGATGTCCTCGCCAGAGGTAAAGGTCACAAGCTGGCCAGCATCGCTTTCAAAAACGGCATCACAAGCCGTTCGGTATGTGGCAAGCGTTGGTTCTGAAGGACATAGATAGATGCCATAGAAGGTCACCTTGGCATTCTGCATGTTGGCATAACAGCGATGCCACCCGCTGGTTACCGTATCGGTCACAACGGGCGTACCGGTCAGCGTGCCGTCGCAGGTGCCGTTATGCACGGCCTTTGCCAGATTGGGCGGCAGAACAAATACAATCAGAGCCAGCACGGGAAGCAAAAAACGTAACATCAGAACACCATCTTAAACGATATGATTAGATGCTATTGAGTTCTGCAGGCATTTCTAGATCCAAAAATGTATTAATTATTTGTTTAAATTTATGTTTTGCATAGGTTTGCAATCAAAATGGTTATTCTTCATTACATTTTTGTGAGCGGTGACTCTGTTTTCAAAATGACGTTACTGCAAACAACACAAAGAAGGGCCCGGCGGTTCTGCCGAGCCCCTTATGTAGTCTGTTTGATATGACGCTTTTGGTATGCCGCTGGCCGGATGGCCGCTGCGTTAGCCCAGAACCGAGAAGCTGCTCTCCTCGTTGATCTCCCGCTTACGCGAATAAAAGCCGACATTGATATCCCGCTGGATATAGGGGAGCCGATACGTCAATGGAGCTACATCATGGTCGTTGCCACCTTCACAGTAGTCAACCAGCGCCGCCATCATCTTACCCGCGATGGGAGCATTCTTGTACTGGTTCCCACTGGTGCCACAGGCCATGTAAAACCCGTCAAGTGACGACTTGTCGTAAATCGGAATCCAGTCGGTAGAGGCATCATACAAATCCACCACACCACGCGAATTGGACGGAATGCCGAGAGATGGGACACGCTGGCCATAGCGCATCACCTGATTTGTCCACTGGTCCGTGAATTCACCGTCATAGCCGGTGTCACCTTCGACCCACATATGTGGATCACAGGGCGGATCTTCGCTGCCTATCAGGATGTTGTTGCCATGTTCAGGGCGGATGTAACAGGCGATGTCGCTGTCTGAGACAACCATGCCAAGCTGGTCAAAATCAAAGCCTTCTGGCGCTGGAACATGCGCCACTTCCTGGCGCAGCGGGCGGGTTTCAATGGTCATATCATCCAGCACGCCGGCAAGGCCATTGATATGGGCTGACCC
>WTJS01000027.1 GCA_011524735.1 Alphaproteobacteria bacterium | reverse complement strand
GTCCCGTCGGTGCCACATGGTGTTTCATTCCATAAAGCGGCGGCATTAACCCGTGCATCACTGTCGACACTTTGAAACAGCTCAACATCCTTCATGTCTGAAGCCCCTCCTCTGCGGATGCCCCTCCATCAATCCAATAATCATACCACATGACGAGGTTTATCAGAGACCAGAGATAGAGCGCATTGTCGCGGCGGCCTGCCTTGTGGTCCCTGAACATATTGCGGATGACATTTAGGTTGAAATATCCGCGTTTCATAAGCGACGACGAGAACAGTATATCTTCCGCCAGCACACCGAACTCGCCCTTAAGCCAGTTAGACATTGGCGCTCCAAATCCCTTTTTCTGACTGTTCAGTATCTGATCTGGCACAATTCCAGCCATGGCCTTCTTGAACAAATGCTTCGGCCGACTTCCAGGTATTTTGTTGTCCAACGGAATCCCAAAACTTGCATCCACAAGTTCATGATCAAGAAACGGCACGCGCGCTTCTATCGAATTGGACATTGTAATCTTGTCAACCCGCATCAGAAGCAATTCAGGCAAGCGAAGCTTGAATTCAGCAAAAATCATTTCTGCCAATACATCAACCTGCGGATTCCTCTCCAGAAGTGGCGCGACGTTGCTGGCAACAACCTGTGCTGAATCATACAGACCCATCCGATCATCAAACAAACCTGACTCTCGAAGGTTGCGTGGAATTTCAAATCCTGTCAGAGCGTCATGATTAACCAACTTATCTTTCATGGTCTCCCAGTAACAGACAGCGCCTGACCAGAAATGACCGGTATCCTTGGCTGATCTATCCAGAATATCGGCGTACACCTCCAGTCTGGGGTGCAATGCCGCTATTCTGACGGCCGCCGCGGCGACAGCCTTTTGAAACACTTTCGGGAACATAGCCCGGTAAGGCTGCCAGTACCGGTGAAACAAATGAAGATAACGCATATACCCGTCATATCCACAGAACTGCTCGTCGGCACCTTCACCAACGAGCACCACCTTCACACCATTGTCGATAGTGAGTTTTGACAGAAAATACAGAGGGATGCAGACCCAGTCTGCAATCGGCTCATCCTGATCTCGCACGAGCGACTGAAGATACCCCTGCATGTCCGATGACTCGATCAGAATTTGATGATGATTGGTGCCGAAGTGGTTTGCAACAACCTGTGCCTCGTCGATTTCATTTAAGTGCTGGTGGTCGGCGAAACCAACGGTGAACGTATTGACCTTACGAGATGTGAACTCCCGCATCATTGCCACGGTCGCTGTCGAATCCACGCCGCCTGACAGAAACGCACCTACCGGCACATCCGCCATCATCCGTTTTTCAACCGCTCCACGGAAAATATCCCGTATCTGGGTTGTAAGCTCCTGTTCACTCACACCAGCTTCGGCAGCCGACTTTCCCCTGGTGAGTGACCGGCTGGGATCCAAATCCCAGTATTTCTGCGCATCGATATTGCCGTCATGATCGATGGTAAGCATCATTCCCGGTGCAAGCTTGAAGATGTTTTTGAACATCGTCATTGGCGCAGGCACAGTCAGAAAAGAAAGAAAGTGATACATCGAGGTTGGATCGATGTCACGCTTCACCTTTGGATTTTCCAGCAACGCCTTGATTTCAGAGGCAAACATGAACTGCCCGTCGATCGTTGTAAAATAGAGCGGCTTTACTCCGATCCGGTCTCGTGAGATATGGAGCTTGCCAGTGTTGCTGTCCCATAAAGCAATTGCCCAGTCACCTGACATCCGGTTCATCAAACCGGTAAATCCCCATTCTTCGTACCCATGAACGATCACCTCGGTGTCAGAGTGTGTTGTCCGAAAGGTGTGACCTGCTTTCTCGAGCTCTTCACGAAGCGTCAAATGATTATAGATTTCCCCGTTGAAAACGAGCCAAATACGCCCGTCTTCGTTGGTCATCGGCTGCGCCGCCGCTTCATTCAAATCAACGATGGAAAGCCGTCGATGGGCAAGGCCAATATAATTTGCCTCATCAATATGAATGCCAGCACCGTCAGGACCCCGATGATGAAGAATATCGCGCATCCTTGTAAGGGTTTGCTCATCAGGGACGATCCGGTCACCATCACTGGTAGAGAATATTCCAACGATTCCACACATCGGCTAACTTTCAATCAGACACAGATCAAACGATCTGCTGTTCAACCAGGAAGCTGATTTCACTGGCTTTAAGTTGTTCTTCATAACCGATTGGCCATTGTCCACCACGCTCAAGCCCTGCAAAAAAGGCTCTAAGCTCTTCAAGATGCCCCTTCTGAGGAGACCGAGACTGCCAGATATTCTGTCCTTGCCCGAAATGTACTAATTCAGAATAGTTGTTCATCTGATAAGTCTGCCCATCCACGAAGACGGTCATGGTTTCTTTAGGGTAACCACTGCCACCAAGAGCGGTGTACACCAGATTGCAGACTGAACCATCCTCGTAGCTGATACACGCAGTAAAATTTTCAGAGCGAAGGAAGCGCTCACCTGCGTTGACGGATTGAGCCTGCACCGACGCGATACCAACTTCGGGACCGACGAGGAAATTGAACAAATCGTAGATATGGCAAGCCTCGCCCATATTACGACCACCACCATCCTCATCATTCACCCAATGACCAACCGGTAGCGCGCCTGCATTCATAACGTAGTTGATCTGTAAGGGCGTGGTTCTTTCACCGACGCGCGCTTTCAGCTTTTCCGCGGCTGGTGAAAACCGCCTGTTGTATCCAACCATGAAAATAGGTGCGCCCGCCCCCGAGTTCGCCACATAAAACGCCTTGATGCTTTCAAGCTCTCCAGGGTCAAGCGCAAGTGGCTTTTCCACGAACACATGCTTGTTCGCCTGCAGTGCAGACAGCACCATGCGCGCGTGAAGGTTATGCCGTGTACAGATGAAGACGGTATTGACGCTCTCATCCGCTAACAACTCGCCATAGTCAGTTGTGCAATAAGCCGCCCCCAGCCTTTCAGCAATCCCCTTGGCATTGTGACCAGTTCGACTGGCTACTGCGGTCACCGAGGCCTGTGCCGCCAAACTCTGTATGTTGCTTAGGTGTACGCCTTCAAAAAAACTGGAGGCCCCAACGATACCAAGCGCCGGCTTCACAGACGAATTGGATGTTGCGGCAGCTGGCTTTAACGCAACCTTGCGGCGTGGCACTTCCTGATCTTCCGGATAACTCAGGAATACCAGCGAGGGTCGACGCTCATCTCTGGTCAGACTTGCAAAGGCCTCATCTGCTTGGTCGAGTACGAAAGTTTCCGTCTCGACGTCGGAAAATGCGACTTTGCCCTCATCCAGCAAGCGCAGAAACTCACCCATGTTTCGGTTTTCAGTCCAACGC
>WTJS01000078.1 GCA_011524735.1 Alphaproteobacteria bacterium | reverse complement strand
TCACCCGTTATGGCGTGGTGCCGGGCAACCGCACGGTTGTCTTCACCAACAATGATGATGCCTACCGCACCGCTCTGGCGCTCCATGGGGCGGGGGCGCATGTGCTGCTGGTGGATCTGCGGCGCGATGTAAAGGGTGAGCTGATCAAGGCAGCCCGCGCCGCCGGTATTGAGGTGCTGACCGGCCATGCCGTGACCACCGCCAGCGGCACACAGCGCATCGCCCGGGTGCAGATTGCACCCGTCAATGAAGGCGCAACCGCGCTGCTGGAGGATCCGTTCTACATGGATTGCGATCTGCTGGCGATGTCGGGCGGCATGTCACCAGCGGTGCATCTGCATTCGCAGGCACGCGGCAAGCTGGCATGGGACGAAAATCTGGTCTGCTTCCGGCCGAAATCAGTGCATGAAGCCTGCTTCAACGCCGGCGCTGGTGACGGGGTGTTTGATCTCGACAAGGCCATGGCAAGCGGCATGAAGGCCGGCATCGCCGCCGCCACAGCTGCCGGGTTTGCCAGTGAGGCTGACTATGTAGCAGGCGACAGCCCGCTGGTTGATACGCCAAAACAGTGCTGAGGTCCGCTTGCCGCCTGGAAGATCAGCAATGGTCAGGGCGAAGGCCAGGGACCAAAAGCATTCGTCGATTACCAGAATGACGTGACCGCATCGGATGTGAAGCTTGCCGTGCGCGAAGGCTATCAGTCGGTTGAGCATGTGAAGCGCTACACCACGCTTGGCATGGCGACCGATCAGGGCAAGACATCGAACATCAACGGGCTTGCCATTCTGGCGGACTCGCTTGGGGCAGATATTCCGGCAGTTGGCACGACCACCTTCCGCATGCCCTACACACCGTCAAATTTTGGCGCGATTGCAGGACGTGAGATCGGATCGCTGTTCGATGCCACCCGTCTGACCCGCATTGATGACTGGCACCGTGAGAATGGCGCCACTTTCGAACATGTCGGCCAGTGGATGCGTGCCTGGTATTACCCGCAGGCGGGTGAAACCATGGAACAGGCCGTCAACCGCGAGGTGAAGGCTGCCCGCACCACGGCTGGTCTTCTGGACGCCTCAACCCTTGGCAAGATTGACATTCAGGGGCCTGACGCGGCGGAATTCCTGAACCGGATCTATACCAACAGCTGGCTGAAGCTTGGCATTGGCAAATGCCGCTATGGCCTGATGCTGAAGGATGATGGCATGGTGATGGATGATGGCGTCACCACTCGGCTTGGCGAAAACCATTTCCACATGACCACCACCACCGGCGGTGCCGCCGGTGTCATGGACTGGCTCGAGGAATGGCTACAGACCGAGTGGCCCGAGCTGAAGGTCTATCTGACGTCCGTAACCGAGGAATGGTCAGTGGCAACACTGTCCGGCCCGAACGCCGCAAAGATTCTGAAAGCGGCCGGAATCGATATCAGCCTTGATCCAACCGATTTCCCCTTCATGACCATGCGCAACGCGCATATCGCCGGTCTGCCGGTGCGAATTTTCCGCATCTCCTTTACCGGCGAGCTGTCCTTCGAGATCAACATCCGGTCGCGCCACGGGCTGGCCTTGTGGACGCTGCTGATGAAGGCGGGTGCCGATTATGGCATCACCCCTTACGGCACCGAAGCGATGCATGTTCTGCGGGCCGAAAAGGGCTTCATCATCGTCGGCCAGGAAACCGACGGGTCGGTGACACCGCAGGATCTTGGCATGGACTGGATCGTATCGAAGGTGAAGCCTGACTTCATCGGCAAGCGCGCCCTGGAACGCGCCTCGATGGCGGCGGACAACCGCAAGCAGCTTGTCGGACTGCGTACCCGTGACCGTAGCCGGGTGATTCCGGAAGGCGCGCATGCAGTGCTTGATCCACATCAGGAAATGCCGATGGAGATGCTTGGCCAGGTCACATCTTCCTATTATTCACCCAATGTCGGCGCGTCGATCGCCATGGCCATGCTGAAAGGCGGGCGGGCGATGATGGGCGAAACCGTCTATCTTCCAATGCTGGATGGCGATGTCATCGAAGCGGAAATTGTCGAGCCGATTTTCTTTGATCCGAATGGAGAGCGCATCAATGGCTAGCGCAATGACTGAAGGGGGACGCCCCCCAGGCCGCACCGCCCTTGGTGGCTGCATGCCAACTGGTTCTGCCAATCCTGATGGCGGCAAGCCGGGGCTGACCGTGGCCGAGCTTGCCCATCTTGGCAAGCTGAACATCCGCGGCGGCAGCGACATTCTGGCAGCCGTGAAATCACGCACCGGCTGCACCGCCCTGCCCGGCAATAACAGCTTTGTCGCTGTTGGGGATCGCCGTCTGATCTGGTTGGCACCTGACGAGTACCTGCTTTTGTGTGAGGCTGGTCAGGAGGCTGACATTCACAACCAGCTGGCGCTTGATTTTGACAATATGCATGCGGCGGTCACTACTGTGACTGACAGCCTGTGTGCGCTGAGCCTGCGGGGGCCTGCCCTGCGTCAGGTTCTTGCCAAAGGATGCGCGCTTGATCTGCATCCATTGGTTTTCACCGCTGGCCAGTGCGCCCAGACCATGCTGTCGCATGCTGGCGTGACACTGGTTGCCGAAGATGAAAACAGCTTCATTCTGATCTGCCGCACCAGCTTTGCCGCCTTTGTGGCCGGCTGGCTGGCAGATGCCGGAATCGAATTCGGCGCCAGCTTCAAAAGCTGACGCCGAATATATCCCCGTTTTTACCCTGCCCGATCAGTATTCTGAATCGGGCAGATCTTCCATCCGCTTGGCGATGAAGGCACGGAGCGCTTCATCAATAGCTGGATCGATCTCTGGTGCCTCATAGGATGCCAGCATATCGGTTGCCCGCTGGCGCGCCCGCGCATGGCTCTCCACACAGCCTTCTGACGACCACTGTTCAAAGGTGGTGTTATCAGCCATGTCCGAGCGCCAGAAGGCGGTTTCGAAGTTGGCCTGGGTATGGCTTGACCCCAAGAAATGCTTGCCTGGACCGGTTTCACGAAGCGCATCCATGGCCTGACCATTTTCAGACACATCAATGCCATTGACCATGTTCGGCATCATTGTCAGTTGATCTGCATCAAGCACAAGCTTGGCATAGTCTGCAACAAGACCACCTTCCATCCAGCCGCCGGCATGGAGCACGAAATTCACTCCACCCATCACGGTTGGCATGATGGTGTTGGCGGATTCATAGGCGGCCTGTGCATCAGCTGTCTTGGAGCCGGTCAACGATCCGCCAGACCGGAATGGCACGCCAAGACGACGCGCCAGCTTGGCGCATCCAAGGAGCACCTTGGCCGGCTCCGGCGTACCGAATGTTGGCGCACCAGTCTGCATCGACATCGAGCTGGCAAAGCTGCCAAAGATCACAGGCGCGCCGGGGCGAACCAGCTGGCTAAAGGCGATACCACTC
>WTJS01000136.1 GCA_011524735.1 Alphaproteobacteria bacterium | reverse complement strand
CATCATCAACCCATGAAATGTTATCCATCGAGAAGCCACGATCAGCCGTGCGGCTCCGCGCACTAACAACCGTTACTTCAAGGTTACATCCGGCAACTGCGGCGAGCTCGGCACTGCGGTGACTGAGTTGGCGAGCAACCTCACTCCCGACAACACCAAGACCAGCGATTCCAATTTTCAATACAGATGGTTTGTCAGAGGACATGATTGGACACTTTTCAGGCTTTGGAAACTGTGACCAACATGTAACCGCTGAGGGGTAAATATACAAGCCGCAGCGACCACTCAGCTGCAGCCTCTGCTAAGCCAAGGACAGGATTGTCGCACCGCCATTTTGGCCGCTCTCAACCTGTTTATGAGCATCCGCAGCGCTTGCCAACGGATACACACCTGAGATCGGCACATCAAGCACTGAACGAACCAACATATCGGTCACAATATCCGCGTAGGATACGGCCTCATTTTCTTCAAGTAAATACACAAGTATCGTGGATAATGTTATGTTTTTAAACATCATTTTTAGAAACGGGAATGATGGTTCTTGGGTTAGTACAGAGCCATATCCAACGATTACACCCTTCGGGGCCAATATCTCTATGCTGCCGCTTAAATTACGCCCACATTCCGCATCGATGATACGGGTTATCGGCCGAGTAGCCGCCTCATCTGCGACAGCTTCAACAAATCTTGTGTCGGTATAATCGACAACGGAACGCGCGCCGAGGGCAAGAATATCAGCCTTATTTGCCATCTGACTTGTCGTTGCGATGACATGCGCGCCTGCGTCAACGGCCATCTGAACAGCAAGCCGAGCCACCTTGCCACCGACACCGTGGATAAGCACCGTCTCATCCGCAATCGCACCATCCTTGAACAGGGCATAGGCAGCTGTCAGAGCCGGAATGCCAAGGGCGGCGCCAGTTTCGAATGACACCTCGTCGGGAAGCTCGTGCACCAGACTTGCATCAAGCGCAATATAGTCTGCAGCTGTTCCATGCGGCCGTTGCCATTGCCCGTTCCGTATAAACACGCGCCGTCCGACAAGAGACGGGTTCACGCCACTCCCAACGGCCTCAATGATCCCAGCGCCATCACTATGGGGGATTATGCGGGGTGCGATCATTGGCCGAGAGCCCGCTCGCGCCTTGACATCTGACGGGTTCACGCCAGACGTATGAAGGCGCACCAGCACTTCACCTGATTCTGCAACAGGGATTGGCATTTCACCAAGCACGAGCACCTCATCAGCTGCGCCATTGGCTTCATACCAGACAGCCTGCATCATCTGTTCTGCCATAATTAATCCCTTCTGAATCTTGCCTGACGCAACAGCGTCACATGTTTGTTGCGCTTCGGGCAGCCTGGTCATACAGCCCTGACAATACGCGAAGTTGGCGTGCCATTTCACTTAGGCTTTCAGCATCAACTTCACCGAGCGCAGAGAACGCGTCAACAAGACAGGCTTCACGGATATCGCGATAGCGCCTGATCAATGATTGCCCCTTGTCTGTGGTGGAATAGAAAACCTCCTTACCCTGTTTCTCACCGATAATTAGTCCGGCCTTCACAAGCTTCTTGAGCGCATAATTGACGACATGCGTATCTTCGACATTCAGCTTAAAACAAATGTCTACGAGGCGCTTTGGACGTCCCCTATGATTGACTGAATGCAGGCTGAGGATGTCGATCACGCCAAGATCCGCCACCTCTGGGAAGTCCACCGCAGCTGCAGCCGTGCCGCGCACCGTCCAAACGCCAAACGCATTGCCGGCAACAATCAGACCATATTCGACTTCACTGAGCTCAGCAGCTTTGTCTGACACCAGATGGGCGGATGACACGATCCGCGATCTGTTCTCATCCTTGCCTGTCATGGTCTAGCTATCCTTGCCAGTTTCCGGGTCGGGCGCGCCAAAGCCACCACCACCGGGAGTTTCAATGACAAATACGTCGCCTGGCTTCATCTGACGCAGATCCGTTGCCGTCAGCTCCTCAACGCTGCCATCAACCCGTTCAACCCAGTTTCGGCCGACAGCGGCATCCTTGCCGCCTGCCATACCATAAGGCGGCACGATGCGATGGTTGGCCAGGATCACAGCCTCCATGGATTCCAGGAACCTTGTCCGACGACGAACACCATCGCCCCCACAGTGACGCCCCTCACCACCAGAGCCCCTCCGAATCTCGAAACTTTCCAGCAACACGGGATACCGCCATTCAAGAACTTCGGGATCCGTCAGGCGACTGTTGGTCATATGGGTGTGGACAGCATCACATCCATCAAAATCCGGACCAGCTCCGGATCCACCACACAGGGTTTCGTAATATTGATAGGTGTCATTGCCATAGATGAAATTATTCATCGTGCCCTGCGCCGCTACCATAACGCCAAGCGCCCCATACAGCGTATCAGTCACGATCTGTGACGTTTCCACATTGCCAGCAATCACTGCGGCAGGGTATTGCGCCTGCAGCATACAGTCATCTGGCAGAATGATGTTCACCGGCTTCAGACAGCCCTCATTCATCGGGATGTCATCATTCACAAGCGTACGGAAAACGTAGAGAACCGCCGCCCTGCACACTGCAGCTGGCGCATTGAAGTTGTTTTGCCCTTGCGGGCTGGTGCCAGTGAAATCAACAGTAGCCGAGCGATTTTCCCGATCAATGGAAATGGCAACACGCACCTGCTGACCATTATCCATAGGATAGGTGAATGTCCCGTCATGGAGCACATCAATAACGCGGCGCACGGATTCTTCAGCATTGTCCTGAACATGCCCCATATAGGCCAGCACCGTTTCAAGGCCGAACTGGCGCATCATCTTCTGCAGCTCCTGAACGCCTTTCTCATTGGCCGCAAGCTGTGCCCGAAGATCGGCAATATTCTGATCCGGATTGCGTGCTGGATGCAGTGCCCCTTTCAGCACCTCAATCATCTCGGCTTCGCGATATGTGCCGGCATCGACAAGTTTGAAATTGTCAATCAGCACGCCTTCTTCATCAATATGCGCTGAATCAGGAGGCGCTGACCCAGGTGTCTTGCCGCCCACATCCGGATGATGGCCACGGCAGGCAACAAAAAACAGAATTTTACCGTCTTCGAATACCGGCGTGATCACGGTTATATCCGGAAGATGCGTTCCCCCATTATAGGGGTTGTTCAGGACATAAGAGTCACCTGGCTTGATGGCCCCCTCATTGTCCCTGATCACAGCTCGCACAGATTCGCCCATTGACCCCAGATGCACGGGCATATGAGGCGCATTGGCAATCAGCGAGCCTGTGGAATCGAAAATCGCACATGAGAAATCCAGCCGCTCCTTCACATTCACCGAAAGCGCGGTGTTCTGAAGCGTATAGCCCATCTGCTCGGCAATCGACATGAACAGATTGTTGAACACTTCCAGCATGACGGGATCGCAGTTTGTGCC
>WTJS01000140.1 GCA_011524735.1 Alphaproteobacteria bacterium | reverse complement strand
TCGATTTTGTCGGTCGTCTTGATGGCGAGGCTTTCGAAGGTGGTGCGGCTGAAGGGCACGCGCTTGAACTCGGCTCCAACAGCTTCATCCCAGGCTTCGAAGAGGGTTTGGTCGGTGCGAAGGCTGGTGAAACCCGTGATGTTGAGGTCACATTCCCTGAGGAATATCAAGCGGCTCATCTTGCTGGTCAGAAAGCTGTTTTCGAATGCACCGTTCAGGAGCTTCGGGAAAAGGGTGAGATGGCCATCGATGATGACCTTGCCACACGACTTGGCTTCGAAAACCTTGATGGCCTGCGTGAGGCTGTTGCAGGCCAGATCAATGGTCAGCACGCCACCGCATTGCGCCAGGCCGTGAAGAAAAATGTGCTTGATGCGCTTGCTGATGGTGAAGCATTTGATATCCCACCATCACTTTACAATTCCGAGTATGAAAATGTGGCGCGGGCGATGAACCCCGACGCCGCAGCCGCACATGACCATGATCATGACCATGACCACGATCATGAGCACCCAGCCGCGGATGAAGGTATGGATGATGATGCCAAGGCTGAGGCTAAATCCGTTGCCGAACGCCGTGTTCGTCTTGGCTTGCTTCTGACAGAAATTGGCCGCGTGAACAATATCGAGGTGAGCGAAGAAGATACTCGCCGTGCTGTATTCGAAGAGGCGCGCCGTTACCCTGGTCAAGAACAGCAGGTGCTGGAGTATTTCCAGAAGAATCAGCAGGCCATGCAACAACTGGCCGGTCCAATTTTTGAGGATAAGACGGTTGATTTCATCCTCGAGATGGCAAAAGTAACAGATGTCGCAACCGATGTTGAAACGCTGTACAAAGCGCCAGAGGATGTCGATGCTGACGTAAAGGCTGAGGCAACTGCAAAGAAGGCAGCGAAGAAAGCCGGAGCGAAGAAAGCTGGAGCGAAGAAGGCCGCTGCCAAGAAGGCGCCTGCCAAAAAAGCTGCTGCCAAGAAGGCCGCCGCAAAGAAAAAGTAGAGGCGCATAGCGTCGAGACCGAGGAGAAGACGAATGAGCGAGTTTGATCAGCCTGTAGCCAATCTGGTGCCTATGGTTGTCGAGCAAACCAGCCGGGGCGAACGAGCTTATGATATCTTCTCGCGGCTGCTGAAAGAGCGCATCATTTTCCTGACTGGGCCGATTGATGATGGCACGGCCTCACTGGTGTGCTCACAGCTGCTGTTCCTTGAGTCGGAAAACCCGACCAAGGACATCGCCATGTATATTAATTCTCCTGGCGGCATTGTGACGTCTGGTCTCGCGATCTACGACACAATGGAATATATCCGCCCGGATGTATCAACCGTATGCATTGGCCAGGCCGCCTCGATGGGGTCGCTTCTGCTGACAGCTGGGGCCGCCGGCAAGCGTTTCAGTTTGCCGCACGCGCGCATTATGACGCACCAGCCAAGCGGTGGTTTCCAGGGTCAGGCGACTGACATTGAAATCCATGCTCGCGAAATTCTTGACCTGCGTCAGCGTTTGAACGGCATTTATGAGAAGCATACTGGTAAGACGCTGAAGCAGATTGAAAAAATCATGGAGCGGGACACCTTCATGACGGCTGAAACTGCACAGGATTTTGGGCTGATCGACGCTGTTGTTGAAAAGCGTCCAACGCCTGAAGGCGACAGCTGATCCAGCCATCGAGGCGGAAACGGTATGCGATTTGCAGGGTCTTGTCGTAGGCTGTGCAAGAATAACGTTGAAACCAGAGTATAAGCCCACCTACACTGATGCTGTTCGCGGCCATTGTGTCGCCGAAAATTCGTGACTCAGGGAGTCTGACCATGTCGAAGACCGAAGACGGCGATAAGAGCACCCTTTTCTGCTCGTTCTGCGGAAAAAGCCAGCATGAGGTGCGTAAGCTGATTGCCGGTCCAACCGTGTTCATCTGTGATGAATGCGTTGAACTTTGCATGGATATCATCCGTGAAGAGCACAAGACTTCCCTGTCAAAGGGCCATGATGGTGTGCCGACCCCGGCGGATATCAACAAGGTTCTTGATGAATATGTTATCGGGCAGGCGCGTGCCAAGCGTGTGCTCTCCGTCGCTGTTCATAACCATTACAAGCGCCTCGCAAATGCAGGCAAGACCGGTGACATCGAAATTTCGAAGTCTAACATCCTGCTTGTTGGTCCGACCGGTTGCGGCAAAACGCTGCTGGCTCAGACGCTGGCGCGGATGCTTGATGTGCCCTTTACTATGGCGGATGCAACAACCCTGACGGAAGCGGGCTATGTTGGCGAGGACGTCGAGAACATCATTCTGAAATTGCTGCAGGCGGCGGACTACAATGTTGAGCGTGCCCAGCGTGGTATCGTTTACATTGATGAAGTCGATAAGATTTCGCGGAAGGCCGACAATCCGTCAATTACCCGCGATGTGTCGGGTGAGGGCGTGCAGCAGGCCCTTCTGAAAATCATGGAAGGCACCGTCGCGTCCGTACCACCACAGGGGGGACGCAAGCATCCGCAGCAGGAGTTCCTGCAGGTGGATACCACCAATATACTCTTCATTTGTGGCGGGGCTTTTGCCGGTCTCGACAAGCTGATTGCTGGCCGTGAAACGGGTGCTGGCATTGGCTTTGGCGCCAATGTTCGTGCGCCGGATGATCGCAAGACTGGTGAATTGCTGTCCACGCTTGAGCCGGAAGATCTTATCAAATTCGGTCTGATCCCAGAATTTGTCGGTCGTTTGCCTGTGGTCGCAACACTGGAAGACCTTGATGAAGACGCGCTGATCCGGATCCTGACAGAGCCAAAGAATGCGCTGGTCAAGCAGTATCAGAAGCTGTTCGAAATGGATGAGGTGGCGCTCGAATTCCGCGAAGATGCGCTGCGGGCGATCGCTCAGAAGGCCATTGCCAGAAAGACTGGTGCACGGGGCTTACGGTCCATCATGGAAAACATCCTGATGGAGCCAATGTTTGAAATTCCGACAGCTGGTGACATCGAAGAAGTTGTGATCAATGGGGATGTTGTGGATGAAGGGGCAGCGCCACTTGTCGTCCACGCCAAAAAGACATCAAGCGCCGAAAAAAGCGCCTGACATAGCGATATATGCGGCTTTTGGCCGCTTGAATCAGGGCGACGTCTCATAACGTCGCCTTTTTTTCATGGCCACCCCCCAAATTTTTCAGCATTCCTGCCAAAAACGTGACCGAATCCGCTCATGTGAAAGTGTTTATTGGTATAGAGTACCGGCATTGCTTATCCATGCTGCTGGTTGAAAATCAAGCTAGCGGCACCATATCGAGCGTATCCAGAGTGTGCCACGCCCCACCTGTTGTATCAGGACGTTGGATGGGGGCGATTTATTGGAGATTATTTTATGACAGACGGGTCAATGATCACGCTGCCAGTTCTTCCCTTACGCGACATTGTCGTGTTTCCGCATATGATTGTGCCGCTCTTCGTCGGGCGTGAAAAATCAATCAGTGCGCTTGC
>WTJS01000055.1 GCA_011524735.1 Alphaproteobacteria bacterium | reverse complement strand
GCACCGAATAGGTGATGCCGTAGAAGGGCTGGATCACCCAGATGATCGAGACGAGGACGCCAGCCGCGCCGCAAAGCGCCGCGTTGAACGCGAAGGTGAAGGCGTAGACCCGATCGATGTCGATGCCGAGAACACGCGCCGCACGCGGGTCCTGCGCCGTGGCGCGGATCGCCTGACCGGCACGAGAGCGCTTCATGAACAGCACCACCGCGACCGCGATCACCCCTGCGAGAACAAGCGTCACGATCTTCGACGACGGTACGGTGACCATGTTGTCGAAGGCGTCATAGACCGGCATTTCCATGTCGATCGTCTGCACCTCAGGACCAAAGATCAAATTCATGATCTGCTGCAACAGCAGCGACAGACCAAAGGTGGCCAGCAATGAGACAAACATATCCTGATCGATGATCCGGCGGATCATCACGATGTAGATAATCCATCCAAACATGAACATCACCGGCATGACGATGACCAGAATGAGAAGCAGTGGCACATGGAGCTGATGCAGGGCCAGCGCCATATATCCCCCCATGATCACAAAATCACCCTGTGCCAGGTTTTTGATGTTCATCACACCCCAAACCAGCGCCAGGCCGTAAGCGCTTAGTGCGAAAACCGCACCAACGAAAATGCCATCCAAAATGACCTGAACGTTGATGATCGGCGCCCACACAAACAGCAGTTGCAGATTATCCCACATGTTCCCTTCCCCGATGAAGACGCGGCGTAATTACCAAAATGTAGTCTTTAAGGAATGGGGGAAGCAGGACGCTTCCCCCTGATTTTAGTGTTTTGCAGCTTAGTACTTGACGTTCCGTGGGTACGCCATGTCACCAGCCTGCTCGACCAGATTGTAGTTGCCACTGGCATCGATCTGGCGAAGGAACATTGGCTTGGCAATGTTGTTGCCGGCCTCGGAGAACTTGATGTCACCATAGAAGGTTTCCATCTCGACGCCCGAGATCGCGTCACGCACCGCATCCTTGTCAAAGCTGTTGGCTGCTTCGAAGGCTTCCTTGAACACATAGACGGCGGCGGATGCCTGAGCCGACTGGTATGGAACCGAGGAGTAAGATGGATAGTCGGCCTTGAAGCCGGCATTCCAGTCAGCAGCTGAACCGAACATTGGGTCGGACTTTGACAGGGTTTCCACCCACTGGGTCGCACACAGGAAACCGGTGGCGGCCTTCGGGAACTTTTCCTGAACCTTGGCAGCTTCACAATGTGTCAGCGCAATCATCGGCACATTGATCTTCATTTCTTCGATCTGACGTGCAGCTGTTGCTGCGCCTTTCGAGTGACCGGAGATGATCATGACGTCAGGCTTCAGCGCCTTCGCCTTGGTCAGGGTTGTCGACATGTCTGACAGGTCAGCTGGCAGCTGATCATCAATCACAACTTTCATGCCATATTCATTGATCTTGTCGATCACACCGGCACGCACGTCCATGGAGAACGGGTCACCTTCAAAGGCCAGAGCGACCTTCACCTTGCTGGCATCGCCAGCCTTCACGGCGGCGAAATCAACGGCGGTGGCAAGATACTGTTCGGATGTCGACAGGACAGCGAACAGATATTTGTAGCCCTGAGTGAAGAGCGAACGCGATGCGCCCTCAGCCTCAACCATCGGCACACCGAACTTTTCCGACACGGGCGCAATCGCCTTGGTCATGCCAGAGCTGTATGGCCCAAGCATATATTCGACGCCATCCTGCTGGATCAGACGTTCGGCAAGCTGTGCACCACGAGCAGGTGTGGATTCATCATCGTAATATTTGATGGCAATCTTGTAGCTCTTGCCACCAACCTTTACGCCACCAGCTTCATTGATCACCTTGGCGGCATAGTCATAGCCACGCTGGGTGTGAAGACCGTTGGTCGCGTATTTACCCGTCAGCGAGATCGACGAGCCAAGCGTGATTGTATCGCCGTCGACACGCGCCATGGCAGGTGTCGCCATGCCGACCGCAAGGGCGACACCAGCAATGATTCCGTGCTTCATGATCATTTCGTTTCCTCCGAGAAATATCTGAAGTCATTTGTTGAGCGATAACTATGGAGAAAGAATCTTTCCAAACGAAAGAAAAAAATGACGTTTGCGAGCATTTTTTTTCGGAATTGGGATATTTTGACGCGTGTAGCTTGCCTGAATTCGGCGGTTACAGCCCGCCAAGCCTTAACCCAGAAGCACCATGATGATGGAGATCGCCAGCAGCAGAATCGCGAACAATTCTTTTTTCGTTGGTATTTCACGGAAGTAGAAGAAGGAAATTCCCAGCACGAGAATCAACTCGATCTGCCCCACCGCACGGACCGGTGCCACGGCATAGAGAGAGAAAGCGATGAACCAGCAGGCTGTCGACACTGCCCCAGAAAGCCCGACGATACTACTGTCGCGCCATTCCCGCACAGTTGCCCGCAGCTGGTCAGGCGCCCGCCGCCACATCCATAGTCCCATCAGGATCGACTGAATGAGCACGGCCATCGCACCGCTCATACTGGCACGGGTGATCAGATCATCACTCTCCAGTGATTCCGTCGCCGCCTTGTAGGCAACTGTGCAGAATCCCAGAAAGGCGCCGCTGCCAAGGCCGATCGCCGTCTGCCGCGTAAACAGGGACTCCCGAAGATTGCCAAGCGTCATGCTGCTTTTTGCGAGCGACAGCAGGAAAACGGCAATGACGCCAATGATGATCGCAAGCCCAACCTGAAAGCTGACAAGATGGCCAAGAATGATCGCCTCAAGAATGGCGGCCTGAATCACTTCGGTTTTGGAAAAGGCGGTGCCGGCAGCAAAGGACCGATGTGAAAACATCGTGACCAGCAGAACAGTGAAAATGATCTGGGTGACGCCGGCTATCGTAACCCAGAACAGGAACGGGACATTAATGCCGGGAAGCGGGATGCCGCTCCAGGCGGCATAGGCAAAAACCCAGGCCCAAGCGAAAGGGATGGCATAGGAAAAGCGAACATAACTTGCCCCAAGATTGCCAAGCGGGCCGATCAGTTTCTTTTGATAGGTGCTGCGGACTGTCTGCGAGACGGCGGCGCCGATGGTGACCCAGATCCAAAGTGACATAATGATTTACCCCGCCCCTATGAACCAGTGGTCACTGCCGCACCTGATGATGCCAAGCCAGTCAGCAACACATAGCGACATCAGACAGGACGGTCACCCTTCAATGTGATTCGGTGCAGAAGGCGGCGATGACCATGATAGTCATTCAGCGGATAATGCAGAAGGCTGCGATTGTCCCAGATTGCAATATCACCAACACCCCACGTCAGGCGGCACTGAAATTCTGGGGCAATCTGATGCTGGAACAGATACTCCAGAAGCCCAGCGCTTTCATCTTCAGACCAGCCTTCGAAATTTGTCGCGTGACCCGGGCTAAGATAAAGTGATTTGCGGCCCGTTTCAGGATGGGTGCGCACCACCGGGTGGCTTGCAACCAGTTCATTCACATCCGTGCCGGTACCATTTTCAGCAATACGGGCAGTGCGGGTC
>WTJS01000026.1 GCA_011524735.1 Alphaproteobacteria bacterium | reverse complement strand
CACAAACATGACTGAATTTGCCTATTCTGGCATTGGCATGAACCCGCATTATGGTGATCCGAGAAGCCCGTTTGAACGGGACATTGATGGCGGCCGCGTATCTGGCGGATCTTCATCGGGGAGCGCTGTATCCATTGCCGATGGCATGGCCGATGCCACAATCGGAAGTGACACTGGTGGGTCTACACGAACCCCAGCGGCGTTTTGTGGCATTGTCGGCATGAAGCCCAGCACAGCCCGTATGCCGTCCAACGGAATTTATCCGCTGTCGACATCATTTGATGCTGCTGGCCCAATGGGACATAGCAGTGAATGCTGCGCAATTCTGGATGACATCATGACTGGCGGCAAAGGGGTTTCCGAACCTGCCTTTCCTGTTTCAGGTCTCCGCCTTGCGATCCCCCTCGGATATCTGTGGGACGAGTTAGATACCGAGGTTGCCAAAGCTGTAGATGCAGCTCTCAGCAGGCTATCAGCTGCCGGTGCCCAGATTACTGAAATTTCGATCGACATCCTCGAAGAACTGCGCCCTGCCAACAGGCCAGTCAGCATCGTTTCAGCTGAGGCCTTTGAAATTCATCGCACCATGCTTGCAGACAAGGGCGACGGTTATGATCCTTATGTCGCCACACGACTGCAGGGCGGGTCATCCATTCTTGCGGCTGAGTTCATCGCCATGAAGCGTGAACGTGACATGGTTTGCCAAAAGGTTCAGGCGATCACACGACCGTTTGATGCGCTGGTCATGCCAACCTCACCCGCCATCCCGATAAAGATTGGCGAGCTTCAGTCGACCGAGGCCAAGATGAAGGGAAGCGCCCGTGCCCTTCGCAATACGGCGCTCGCGAATTATCTGGATAGACCCGCTATCAGCATCCCGTGCCACCAGGCCGGCAGTGCTCCAGTTGGCCTGTCTCTGGTTGGCTCACGGCACCATGATCGCCGACTTCTGGCAATCGCAGCAGGCCTCGAACATGTTATTAGGCCTTAGGCTTATTCGGCAGGCACAGCTGCGGCGCGATTACGTCTGAGCAGGGATAACATCCAGCCCCGGAAACGGCCCGTTCCCCTAGCAAGACGGTCACCAATGACAAGCATTGCCGGAGTTGCGACCAGCGTCAGAATGGTTGCAAACGTCAAGCCACCAGCGATGGTACTAGACAGCTGGGTCCACCATTGAGAAGACGGTGCCCCCACAAGGATCTCGCGATCCATGATCTTGATGGTCAGCTGGAACACCATTGGAAGCAGCCCCAGAATGGTGGTGACAGCGGTGAGCAAGACAGGCCGGAAACGGACTAGTCCAGCCCGAAACGCGGCTTCACGCGACCCATAGCCCCGGCCCCGATATTCATTATAGGTATCGATCAGTACGATGTTGTTATTGACCACGATCCCAGCCAAAGCGATCACACCAAGGCCACACATGACAATGCCAAATGGCTGGCTTGTCGCCCATAGGCCAAGCATCACCCCGCCGGTCGACAGCAGGATGGCCGACATGGTGACAAAGGCCTGCCAAAAAGAATTAAACTGAATCATCAGCACAACAATCATCAACAGAAGCGACAGTGAAAACGCCTGACTGAGGAAGGCACCGGTTTCGGCCATATCCTCATTCTCACCGGCAAAGGACAAGCTGACATCCTGACGGAGTGGGGTTTCAGCCAGCGACGCCTGAAGCGCCTCAACACGTTCCGCCGGAAGTCGGCCATTTGCTACGTCTGCGTTAATATACATGTAGCGTGTGCCGTCTTTGCGTTCGATGTCCCCACCCTTTTCGCGTGGCTGTAGCTTGGCAAAGACCGACAGAGGAACATAGGTGCCATCAGCAGCAGGAACGCGCAGCTCACGAAGGCGATCCAGATTACGCTGGTCACCCATGAACCGCATGACAACGTCGAGTTCGTCTTCAGCATCGTCAGGGCGGAAGTCAGAAATGCGCACCCCACGGGTCAGCATCTTGATCATGGTACCAAGCCCAGAGATCGACACGCCATGACGGCTTGCCGCTTCACGGTCAGTCACCAACGTCCATTCCAGCCCGGGAAGAGGCCGATTATCAGCAATATCAACAAAGCCACCAAGCTGGGTCATGCGCGCCACCAGATCATCTGTGGCATCTGCAATGTCTTCCAGGTTGTCGCCAAGAATCTCGATGCGGATCGGCAGCGAACCTCCTGGACCTTCTTGCTGTTTGGTGATGCTGAAGTCAGCGCCCGCAAGGCCCGCGATACGTTCGCGCATCTGGTCCATGAGCGTGACAGCCGGTTCACGCTGATCCCAGTCATTAAAAACCGTTCGAATGGTACCTACTGAGTCACGCGGTGTCTGATGCCCGCCACCACCTGGCCGAAAGGATTTTGCATAGAAATCCTGCACCCCACCAACAGGCAGGATGGAGGTTTCAGCAGTTGACACCAGCGCATCACGTTCCTTTGCCGACAGATCACCGCGCGCCAGGATCTGGACATTGGCCTGTTCGGGTTCAATGTCAGGGAAAAAGACAACGCCATGCCCAGCTGTGAAATAACTGGCAAAGCTGGCAGCAATAATACCAAGAACAGCAAACATGGTGATAATCGGGAAACGAATGGCTTGCTTCAGGATCACCCGGTAGCTACGCGGAGCTGTGGCAGATACCATGCCGGCCGGAACGGACTTCTTGCCAATCAGCCCGCCAAGAACAGGTATGAAAATCAGAGCCATAAAAAGCGAAGCGATGAGCACACTCATCACAGTTATGGGCAGATACTTCATGAACTGACCGACAATTCCAGGCCAAACCAGAAGCGGCAGAAACACCATCAACGTTGTCACTGTCGAAGAAATGATTGGCCAGGACATACGCTGGGCACCAATACGATAGGCATCGCGACGGCCAAGGCCAGCAGCAATTCGTCTGTCTGCATATTCAGTGGTGACAATGACACCATCCACCAGCATGCCGGCCACAAGGATAAGCGAGAAAAGCACAACGATATTCATCGTTACGCCCATCATATTCAGCGCAGAAATGCCGATGAAGAAGGATCCCGGAATGGCAAGTCCAACAAGGGTCGCATTGCGTACGCCGAGAAAAGCCAGCACAACAACCATAACGATCAGAACCGCTGCGGCGACATTGTTGCCAAGGTCACTCAGCAGATTACGCACGCCCTTGGAGTCATCAAACAGATAGGCAACCTTGACGCCTTCGCCGATCTTTGGGGCTTCCTCGTCGATCACCGCGCGGGCAGCCTCCACCACCTCAATGATGTTGGTCCCAACACGTTTACTGACGTCCAGCACCACGGCTGGCTCGCCATTCACACGTGACCATCCTTCTGCCTGTTTAAAGGCGCGGCGCACCACGGCAATATCACCAAAGGTGATGGTGGTGCCGTCCCGCGCCTGGACTGGCATCTCAACAAGGTCATCGATTGTTTCGATCACACCAGGGACCTTCACGGTCAGGCGCCCGCCGCCATCATCAATAGCACCCGCTGTGACAAGCTGGTTGTTGCCGCTCACCAAACG
>WTJS01000012.1 GCA_011524735.1 Alphaproteobacteria bacterium | reverse complement strand
GGCGCTTGTTGACGCCGCTGATGACACGGCCGCGGCGGCCATTGTCGAACAGCGCATCAACAGCTTCCTGCAGCATCCGCTTTTCGTTCCGCACAATGATGTCCGGCGCACGAAGTTCAATCAGACGCTTCAGACGATTGTTCCGGTTGATCACACGGCGATACAGGTCGTTCAGGTCAGAGGTCGCGAAACGGCCCCCATCCAGAGGCACCAGCGGGCGCAGCTCAGGCGGGATAACCGGAATGACATCCATGATCATCCATTCCGGGCGGCACCCGGACTCACGGAAACTGTCAACAAGCTTCAGGCGCTTGACCAGCTTCTTGCGCTTGGCTTCGGACCCGGTCTCGGCAAGCTCTTCGCGAATCTTGACGCGTTCCTCATCCATATCCATGGCTTCGAGGACTTTCTTGATGGCCTCGGCACCAATACTGGCTTCAAAGGCGTCATCACCAAATTCGTCCTGCGCGTCGTAATATTCTTCTTCCGACAGCAGCTGGCCCTTGGTCAGCGATGTCAGACCAGGCTCAATCACGACGAAGTTTTCAAAATACAGGACCCGCTCAAGATCCTTCAGCGTCATGTCGACCAGAAGACCGATGCGGCTTGGCAGCGACTTCAGGAACCAGATATGCGCAACTGGCGATGCCAGTTCGATGTGGCCCATGCGCTCGCGACGCACCTTCGACAAGGTTACTTCAACACCGCACTTTTCGCAGATAATGCCGCGATACTTCATCCGCTTGTACTTGCCACACAGGCACTCATAGTCGCGGACCGGACCAAAGATACGGGCACAGAACAGGCCGTCTTTCTCTGGCTTGAAGGTACGGTAGTTGATGGTTTCAGGCTTCTTGATCTCGCCAAACGACCACGACCGGATACGTTCCGGTGACGCGATCGAAATGCGGATCTTGTCAAAGCTCTGTGGGCCCTGGTTCTGGCCAAAAGGATTCATCAAGTCGTTCATCTGGTCATCTCCCAACCAATGTTGGTGTCAATCTTGGTTTCGTTGCGGACGCGATCAGTACTCTGCCTCGTGAAGGTCTACATTGAGACCCAGCGAGCGCAGTTCCTTGACGAGAACGTTGAAGGATTCCGGAATGCCCGACTCGAAGTCGTCATCACCGCGGACGATAGCCTCATAGACTTTTGTCCGGCCCGAGACGTCATCCGACTTCACGGTAAGCATTTCCTGCAGGGTGTAGGCGGCACCATAGGCCTCCAGAGCCCAGACCTCCATCTCACCGAAACGCTGGCCACCAAACTGGGCCTTACCGCCAAGCGGCTGTTGCGTAACAAGCGAGTATGGGCCGATCGAACGGGCGTGGATCTTGTCATCGACAAGGTGGTGCAGCTTCAGCATGTAGATGTAGCCCACAGTCACCGGACGGTCGAAGACTTCACCGGTACGGCCGTCAGTCAGCCATTCCTGGCCGGTATTGCTGAGACCAGCCTTGCCGAGAAGCGAAATAACGTCTGCTTCACGTGCGCCGTCAAAGACCGGCGTGCCCATGGGAACACCACGACCAAGAAGCTTGGATTGTTCAAGGATCTGATCGTCATTCATGACGTCGATCTCACCGTCGAACTGCTCTTCGCTGTAGATATCCTTGAGGATACCACGGAGTTCCTTGGTATCACTCTTGGCATAGGCTGCCTCAGCCGCCGCCCCGACCTTCTTGCCAAGACCGCGTGCGGCCCAGCCAAGATGGGTCTCCAGGATCTGTCCGACATTCATTCGCGACGGAACACCAAGCGGGTTCAGCACGATGTCCATCGGGGTACCGTCTTCCAGATATGGCATGTCTTCAGCAGGGACGATGCGCGAGATCACACCCTTGTTGCCGTGACGTCCAGCCATCTTGTCACCAGGCTGAAGCTTGCGCTTCACGGCAACAAAGACTTTGACCATCTTCATCACGCCAGGCAGCAGCTCGTCACCGGCCTGCAGCTTGTCGACCTTGTCATTGAAGCGGGCCTGAAGCTGGGCAACGGCCTGATCAAAGTTGGCGACCTGCGCTTCAACCAGCTTCTGAACCTTGTCATCCTTGACCGAGATCTGCTGCCACTGTGACTTTGGCAGTTCTTCCAGCATTTCAGCAGTCAGGGTCGCCCCGGCTTTCACGCCCTTCGGACCTGACGCCACGGTCTGACCAGTCAGAAGCTCAACCATACGACCCTGGAAACCACGCTCAAGGATCAGGCGTTCATCGTCACGGTCCTTACCAAGGCGATCAATCTCAGCACGGTCGATGGCAAGTGCGCGTTCGTCCTTCTCAACGCCGCGGCGCGAGAAGACGCGAACTTCAACGATCGTACCGGAACCGCCCGGTGGCAGCTTCAAGGAAGTGTCACGGACATCGGACGCCTTTTCACCGAAAATCGCCCGCAGAAGCTTTTCTTCCGGGGTCATTGGCGATTCACCCTTCGGCGTCACCTTGCCGACAAGAATATCGCCGGGACCAACCTCGGCACCGACATAGACAATGCCAGCCTCGTCAAGGTTCTTCAGAGCTTCTTCACCGACATTCGGGATGTCACGGGTAATTTCTTCCTGGCCAAGCTTGGTATCGCGAGCCATGACTTCATATTCCTCGATGTGGATCGAGGTGAAGACGTCGTCGCGGACAATACGCTCGGAGATCAGGATGGAATCCTCAAAGTTGTAGCCGTTCCAAGGCATGAACGCGACGAGCACGTTCCGGCCAAGCGCCAGCTCACCATCCTCAGTGGACGGGCCGTCTGCAAGGATATCACCCTTGCGAACGGTGTCGCCAACCTTGACCAGCGGACGCTGGTTGACGGTGGTGTTCTGGTTGGAGCGCTGGAACTTCAGAAGCGAATAGATATCGACCGGCGATACGTCATCGGCGCTCTCCTCATTCGCTCGGATTACGATCCGTGTCGCATCAACCTGGTCAATCACACCGGCGCGGCGTGCGACGATGGTTACGCCAGAGTCGCGGGCAACACGAGCTTCCATGCCGGTACCGACGATCGGGGCCTCAGCCTTGACCAGCGGCACAGCCTGACGCTGCATGTTTGATCCCATCAGGGCGCGGTTCGCATCATCGTTCTCAAGGAAGGGGATCAGCGCGGCCGCAACCGAAACCAGCTGCTTTGGCGACACGTCCATCAGTTCGATGTCGGTTGGACGCGCCAGACCGATTTCACCGGCACGGCGAATTGGAATCAGTTCACCAACAAAGGTGTTGTTGTCATCAAGCTCAGCATTGGCCTGGGCGATGGTGTAACGCCCTTCTTCCATTGCCGAGATGTAGCGCACTTCATCGGTAACCTGCCCTTCAACAACCTTGCGGTACGGCGTTTCAATAAAGCCGTAACGGTTGATCTTGGCATAAGTCGCCAGTGAGTTGATCAGACCAATGTTCGGACCTTCCGGTGTTTCAATCGGACAGATACGACCATAATGGGTTGGGTGAACGTCACGAACCTCAAAGCCCGCACGTTCGCGGGTCAGACCGCCCGGCCCAAGCGCTGATACGCGGCGCTTGTG
>WTJS01000275.1 GCA_011524735.1 Alphaproteobacteria bacterium | reverse complement strand
TGCCGATCTACCACATCAACGGGCTGTGCGTGACCGTCATGGGGACGCTGATGTCAGCAAGCGGACTGGCCATGCCCTACCGGTTTTCGGTGCGGGCTTTCTGGCAGCAGGTGCGGCAGGCAAACGTCAGCTGGTTCAGCGCCGTACCAACGCTGTTTGCCTATCTTCTGAATGACGAGACGGTGCCTGATATCGATCGCGATCGGCTGCGCTTCTCTCGGTCAGCTTCGGCCCCACTGTCCCCGGAAATCCATCGCCGGTTTGAAGAACGGTTCAGCATTCCGATCATTGAAACCATGGGGCTGACCGAAACGGGCGCACAGATCCTGTCAAACCCGATGCCGCCTGCCACCCGCAAGATTGGCTCGCCCGGCATCGCCTTTGGTAATGAGATTACCATTGGTGATGACAGCCAGCAGGAAGTCGCCCGCGGTGTCACCGGCGAGATTCTGGTGCGCGGTGCCAATGTCATGCAGGGCTATCTGCACCAGCCGGACGAGACCGCCAAAACCATCACCGCTGATGGCTGGCTTCGCACCGGCGATCTGGGGCATATGGATGAGGACGGGTTTGTCTTTGTCACAGGCCGGATCAAGGAGCTGATCATCAAGGGCGGCGAAAATATTGCCCCACGTGAAGTGGATGAGGTGCTGCTTGAACATGACACTGTTCTAGAGGCTGCCGCCTTTGCCGTGCCCTGTGACCAATATGGCCAGAGGGTGGAGGCCTGCATCCGCCTGAAACCCGGCCAGAGCGCCACAGACGAAGATCTGCGGGCACATTGTGTGTCACGGCTTGGCAAGTTCAAGGCCCCTGACCATGTCCATATTCTGGACGACCTGCCAAAGGGACCTTCGGGCAAGGTGCAACGCTTGAAACTGTTTGATATGGTCTATGGAGACCAGTCCTGACAGGATCATTAAGATCCTGAATGTTAAACCCTTTGAGGATTCTGTTTGAACGATCTGACGCTCAGTGCCTTTCTACCAACGCTTGACCCCCTTCTGGTGGCCAGCGTCGCGGGCATATTCCTGTTCGCAGGCGTGGTAAAGGGGTTTCTGGGCATAGGGCTGCCAGCTGCCGCGATGGGGCTGCTAACGCTGATCCTGCCGCCCACAGAGGCCATTTCGCTTCTTTGGCTGCCAATCCTGTTCAGCAACATGTTCCAGTTTGGGCGCGCCCGCGGCAAAGCCGAGATCGTACAGACCTATAAATGGTTCGCGGTGGCGATCTTCATTTCGATCTTCATCACCTCGATCTTCATTAATGATTACCCCACTTCACTGCTGACCATCGCCATTGGTGTGGCGATGGTGATCTTCTCGCTGAACCTTCTGTTCGGTGTCACACTGCCGGTAGGACCGGGACCAGGCTGGCAGGTTGGTGTTGGCGTGGTTTCTGGCATCTTGGGGGGGCTAAGCTCCATCTGGTCCCCGCCTGTTGCGATGTATCTGATTGCCCGCAACGTGCCTAAGGACACTTTTATCGGTGCCACGGGCTTTCTGTTTCTGGCCGGATGTTTTCCGCTTGGGGCGGGGCTGGTAATCTCTGGTCTGATCACCGGCACGGTGCTTGTCAAATCCCTGATCGGTCTGGCCTTCACCCTTGCCGGATTCCGCATTGGCGAGATCATGCGCAACCGCGTGTCACAGTCTCACTTCCGCAATATTGTCCTTGTCGCCTTTCTGATCATGGGCGGCCGACTGATTGCGGTTGGCCTGTTCTAGGTCATCTCCCTTTACCCATCGCAAACAAAAAGGGCGATCCGAAGACCGCCCTTTCCATTAATCACAGATGGTATTGCGGGTCATCCCTTGCCACGCCATGGGATGAGGCGTGAAATCGCCCAGCGCATGACGAGGTCGAAGATCAGACCCAGCAGACCCATGATCAGGATGGTGACCCAGATCAGCTCATAATCAGACACGGTGCGGGCCACATTCTCGATAAAGCCGATACCGGTGGTACCCGCCAGCATCTCGGCTGCAACCAGCGTGCCCCAGCACACACCGATGGAAATCCGCACGCCGGTCAGAATTTCCGGCAGCGCGTTCGGCAGGATCACATGACGCAGAATCTGCGCATTGGTGGCACCCAGCGAATGCGAGGCCCTGATCTTGGATAGCTGTGTTCCTGATGCTCCGGTACGGGCCGAGATCACCATGATGGCAAAGGCCACCATGAACAGCAGGAAGATCTTACCGTCATCCTGAATACCAAAGATGGTCAGGATCAGCGGCGCCCATGCCAGTGGCGGTACCGGACGATACAGTTCAATCAGCGGATCAAAGAAGGATTTGAAGAAGCGCGAGACACCCATATAGATGCCAAGCGGTACACCCAGCAGGATGCCAAAGCCCATCGCCACCAGAACCCGGAACAGCGAGTCCCAGATATGGCCGTCCAGCATGGGCACAGAGCCCAGATAGACATCACCCTGGGCAAAGGCCAGCAGGCTGTCTTTATAGGTTTTCTGGAAGCTTCCGTCCGCTGCATGCGTCCCATAGCTGCCAGGCAGAATGTCCACCAGCCCGTCCGGGATCAGGAAGCCAACGACGTCAGCCACAGCCAGCCACTTCCACCACAGCAGGGTTGTCCCTTTGTAACCGCCGCCATTTTCAAGGTCCGGATTGGCCAGCGTACCAAAGGTGGCGACCACGTCAGTCGGCTTTGGCAGCCATCTGCCAGGCCCCTGTTCGGTACATTGGGTCCGCGATTTTACAACACCCTCACCCGGGAAAAACAGCGCCTCAACGACATTCAACCCGCCTTTGGCATCGCTGGTCGAGGCATTGATCTCAGCCATCGCCATTTCAATGCCAGCAAGACTGGAACCAGGGAAAATGTTGGCATCATCGATCCGCCGGAAAATACGCTCGGTTGATTTGATATAGGCCGCGCGTTGCTTGGCCTCTGCCTCATCAAGCTGCAGCGCAGGCTCAGCTTTCTTCAGTGCCTTCAGCTGTGCACCCGTTTTGGCAATCAAGGCCTTGGCTTCCGGCGACAGGTTCTTAACCTTGAGGAATCCGTCGGCCACCGGCTTCAAAGCCACCGACACCTGGTCAAACAGCACACCGCGGGCGGTTGTTGGCAACAGCGGGATTTCCACTTCACCTGTGCCCCATGCCGGCTGATTCAGCGCCTCAGACACAGGCTGGAGGCGGTCATGACCACCGCGCAGCTGTTCGGCAAGCCCCAGAAGCTCTGTCTCGACATTCCCAAGCGCGGTAACCGTAGCCGGCGCAATCAATTCAGGGTTTGACAGGATCGCAATCAGATCCTGGGTCTGGTTGATGATGGCGCCAAGTTCGGCAGCCTCACCATCGCTCAACACGTCGGTTGGCATGGTTGCCAGAAGACGGTCAAGCTGGCCACCGTTACGCACTGCCAGCGTGGTTGATTTCAGATAGCGTGACTTGACAGGCAGCGCCGCGTTGATCGGCGATGCCGCCTCATCAATCTTGGCCACCTGACAGAGTTCATTGGCCGCATTCGGGAAAACGGCCCGAGCCATCCCCCAGGAATAATAGAACCAGACCAGCATCAGGGCTGAGACGCCACACAAGGCCC
>WTJS01000264.1 GCA_011524735.1 Alphaproteobacteria bacterium | reverse complement strand
CGCTGGCATCCACCCAGGCCTTTAGCGCGGCAAGCGCGGCATTGTACGATTCTGCCGCTGACAGATGTGACAGGCCAGGCAGTAGCGGCAAACTCAGCGTACCACAGCCGGCAGACAGATCTATCACCCGTGCGGCATAGCCAACTGCATCGGCCACCGCTGTCTGCAGCGCGGCTTCGGATTCGCGGGTGGCCTGCAGAAAGGCGCCGGGGGGCGGGGTGATGGCAATCTCGCCAAAGGTAAGTGTCGGCGGGTTTGGGGCCAGAAGTGTCAGCGGTTCACCATCGCCATCTGCTGCGGACAGGCGGACAAGACCGACGGCCGTCGCATGATCCACGGCCCAGCCTGTCAGGCTTTCCAGAATCCCGTCATGCCATCCGTCTGGCCCGCGCAGCAGCAGACAGATGCCGCGATCCAGAAGATTGGCCTGTGCGTCCACCGGCACGCCGACCGGAAAGATCTGGGCGGCAAGGTCGGACAGCGCCTCCAGCAGCGTCAACAGCGCCGGATGCAGCACCGAACATCCCGTTGGCGGGGTAATCCGGCTCGATCCGCGCTCCTGAAATCCGGCGACAACACCATGCTGCAGCCGCTTCACGTGAAAACTGGCGCGGCGACGGCTGTGCCGTGGTGTGACATGTGCCGCGCGTCTGGCAAGCGGGGCGACCCCGGCCCGCGACAGAAAGACCTCAAGCTGCTCCGTCTTCCAGCGGTCAACAGCCTCATCTTGCCAATGCTGCAGCGCACAGCCGCCACAGGCTGGAAAGGCGTCACAGTCCGGGTCGCGCCGCTCGGGTGACGCGCTGACAAGTTCCGACAGCTCGGCTCTGATCCCCTGACTGTTGATCTGCACTGGCTGGGCAATCACCTGTTCGCCGGGCAGGGTGCCAGGCACAAAGACGGCGCGTTCCATGGTGACAAAATCATGCCGGTATTCGGCCTTGCCAACACCATCGCCGCGGCTGCCGACATGCCCAATCTCGCATTCGACCGGGGCTGCGTTGCGGGGCATCTTGCCATTATTGCGCTGGCGCCTTGGTCCTTTACGCATGGATCACGTCTCTTTTCTGCTCAGAAATGAAAGGGGTTCAGCTTTAAGATAGTCACGCATGTCACGCGATTACAGACTGCTGATTACAGACTGCGCGCAAACCAGATGATCCGCCCGACAATATGCACTTCGTCGCTACGCCGCTGATAGGTGGCATAGGCCGGGTTGTCCGATGACAGCATGAGCTCGCGCGGATGGGTGTTGGGTACGGCATCAATGCGCTTTGCCACAAGACCGACCCCGTCATCAAGAACGAATACCCCGGGCGGCGAGGGGGCAATGCTGGCCCCGTCAATCATCACAAGGTCTCCATCTTCCAGTGTCGGCGCCATAGAATCGCCGGTAATGGTGATCAGCTTCAGCCTGTTGGCCGGGGCGGCGGTGATCCGGTGCAGCAGCGCTGGCGGAAAACCGATGCTGTCTGTCTGATCCTCTGCCCCTTCGGACAGCTGCGCGCCCCCGCCAGCTGCCGCCCGCACATCAAACAGCGGCACGGCAATGGGCTGGGGGCGGGACTCGCCCGACGCCCTGACACGTTTTGCCAGATCATTCTTTACCATGCCGGCCTTGGCCAGATCGTCTGGTGCCAGGCTGGACTGCTCAGTATCCGTCAGCTCTGCCAGTTGCCATCTGACCGTTTCGGGCAGCAGGCGCGGCGACCCCCGAAACAGATATTGCTGCAGATAGGCGTCATTGCGCCCAATCAGGCGCGAGGCCTGTTTCAGGGTCAGACCGGCTTCGGCAAGCGCTGTCTGCAGCGCACGGCGTGGTGCGTCCAGCCCGCGATCCTTTTGGCCGCGATCCTTATGGCCGCGATCCTTATGATTGTTCGTCGCGCCCTCTCTCGCGCCATCCTCATGACCAGACTTGGGACCACCCTTATGAAAAGACTTATGTGGCTGTTTCGCCATGTTTGATCCTTTTGGATGATGGTATTCCACCTGCCTTTCGTGATAGGAAATTTCCTACATCACGTCAAGTCGAAACCCGCACCCGTGATGCCAGCATCATGTACCGTCATCAGTCTCCACTACCATCTTCCGGCATCACATCACGACAGCGCGTCCCGCCATGGAATGACAGGAGACAGGCCCACCATGCAGACCGACACCCCCACCACCAGACAGGGGTCTGGCAACCACGCCTCTTTCATCAATGCTGAGGCGGTGAAACAGATGGCGAATCGTCTGCAGACAGCGGCGCAGACCCTGCAGATGCTCCCCCGAAGCAGCGCTGGTTGTCCGGCTGGTGCCCGTAGCGGATGGCCGGAAATGCTACGCCATAGCCGGTTTGCAATTGAAAAGACAAGACGGGCCACGCCGCCACGACCATCGCCGCAGGCGATTGACGATCTTGACCGGCTGGCCCTGTTGATGTGGGATTTGACCGCCCGCCAGCGGCAGCTTGTCTGGGCACGGGCCTGCGGGGTGCGCTGGGCAGAGCTGTGCGTGCGGCATCGGCGCAGCCGTGCCACGATGAACCGCGATTATCACAAGGCGCTGTCGGCGCTGGTGCTGGCAGAACGCCTCAATGGTTCCTCAGCGGTTCGTCGCGTGCAAAAGATTCATCTTGACATTTGAGACAAAATAGGATAATTCCTATTATATGCTGCGGCGAAGTCCGTTGCCTTACCATTTCGTAAAATCAGAACCCATAAAATCAGAAACACGGATTAGACGCGCCGCATCGCTCGCTTCTGGGGGGCGACCCATTGATTCTGGTCGCCTGAGTTGTGAGCCAGGCAGGCCCATCAGGAGTTTCATGACCAGACAGCTGTCCTGTCCTTCAACAGATACCGGCTGGCAGGACATGTTTCTGACCGCTCTCCGCCAGACCGGCAATGTCAGCGCTGCCGCGCGGGCTGCCGGGGTGGCACGCTCGCGTTGTTATGAAGTGCGGCGTCGTGATCCTGACTTTGCTACAGGCTGGCAAGACGCGCTGGAGGAGGCAGCGGACTGGCTGGAGTTTGAAGCGCTACGCCGTGCGGTGGAGGGTACCGAAGAAGATCGCTTTTTTGGTGGCCATATCGTTGGTCAGGTCACCCGCTATTCCGACGCGTTGCTGATGTTTCTGCTGAAGGCGCGGCGGCCTGCCCAGTTTGCGATCAGAACAGGCGGAAGGCCGACAGAAGACCATGCCACAGATACCGCAGCTGGACGGCGCTCAGACGGCATCCCCGGCGGATACCCAGGCCAGCCCCCAGGCCAACCATCAGGCCAGCCATCAGACCAGTCCTCTGACAGGCAGTTTGTGGCAGAGCTTCGCCGCCGAATGGAAATCGTTTCTGGCCAGCGCGGATCAGACGCAGATTGAGGCCTTTCTGGCCACCTTCAGCCCGGCTGAAACCGAACGGCTGATCCATTGCTGGCCGCTGTGGGCCAGGCCTTCACAATTGCCACCACCGGGGAACTGGCGGGTTTGGCTTATGCTGGCGGGTCGTGGCTTTGGCAAGACCCGGGCCGGCGCGGAATGGGTTCGTAACCTTGCTGAAAGCGGGCAGGCCCGCGCGATCGCTCTTGTGGGTGATACAGCCGATGACGTCCGCCAGTGTGATGCGCTGGTCGGGCCGTCTGGAC
>WTJS01000122.1 GCA_011524735.1 Alphaproteobacteria bacterium | reverse complement strand
TCCTGTGACAAGAAGCCCGGCAGCGAACTCAACCGCCGGGTAGCGGATGGATATGGGCGATCCGCAGGACCGGCATTTGCCCCTTTGCAATGCATAGCCCAGAAGGGGCAGATTTTCATGCCAGCGGAGTTGACGGTCACAGCCACGACACCGTGACCGGCTGTAGATGAAATCCTCATTGCGGACCAGGCGCATGGCACAGGCATTGGCAAATGATCCAGCGCAACTTCCAGCCAGAAATGCCAGCCCTGCGGCAACCGCAAGGCCCATAAGGCCGATCTGCAGAAAGTAAGCCACATAAAGCGCCAGCGGGCTAAATGCTGGCATGCTGATAGTCTGAAGCATTACTGTGTTGTTGTCTGCGGCTGATTATCAAGTGCGGCAAGCTTTTCAGCGGCTGTGACACTGCCAGCATCGATGGCTTTCACCAGCCATTCGCGCGCCCGGATAGCGGCATAAGGAGAGCGCTTTGCCAGATTATAGTCAGCCATCATCTCCATGGCTTCGGCAAGGCCGCCATCAGCGGCGCAGGTAATCTCTTCCACAATCCGGCGCAGCTCGACACCCTGACTCACCTTGTTTCGCGCCGAAATCAGACATGCACGCGGCTCGCCAGCGGTGATGGCATCTCCCAGAAAGTTTGACGCCTTGATTTTGTCAACGCCAGGATTGTCGTCATCCGCGTACAGGATCGCCAGTTCGAAGTTGGGCTCCTGAGAGCGACGCGCCAGCGCACGTTCCAGCCATTTTCTGGCTTTCACATAATTCTGGGGCACGCCGATGCCGCCGCGATACATCACCCCGGTCAGCTCGGCCGCCTGCGCATGCCCGTTACGTGCCGCAAGCAGAGCCCACCCAAACGAGAATTTGGCCATCTCGTCATCTTCAACAACGGATTGGCCGACAAGGTAGGTGGCGATGCGATACATGCTGTCAACGTTCCCGGCATGGGCTTCGCTAAGTGTCTGCCGCACCTCCTCACTCGCGGTTTCAGGAAGCGTGGTCGCATGGGCCGCGCCCGCGACGGTCATGGCGATCCACACAATCATCGTGCCAAGGCAAAGCTTTAACTTCATCACGTCACCTACCATTTGCGGGCCAGGGTGATACCAGACCTTCTGTCGATATCCGCCCTGCGCTCTCCTCATTCCTGAGCCATGTTTTCCTGAAAAGCCGGAGTCTTATCCAACAGATGAAAAAATTAGTTACTGCTGATAAGGTGCCATCCGAAATATGCAGGAAGCGTCAAATTTCGGCCATCCTAATGGTTATCAATAAATTAACGCAACTCCTGTAATGCGCGAGACATACGTTACGCTGGGCATGACCGGTAGTTAGGAATGAGTGACTGTGATGGACGGCCAAAACCCCATTTATGATCTGTTGATTGACACTCTCAGCACCCGCAAGGTTTCTGACTTCCATCTTCATGCCGAACGCCCGGTAAATGTACGGGAATCTGGGGAAATCAAGGCGCTTGATTTCGTTACCCCGAACGAAATGCTGGGCGATCTCATGCGGCGTGAGCTGGGCGACGAGGCATTTGAGGAATTTGATCAGAGCGGTGATGTCGATTTCGCCATCCAGTACAAAGGTCAGCGTTTTCGAGCCAATGGCTACAAGATGATGCATGGCTATGCGATGGTCTTGCGCGTCATCGTGACCGAGGTGCCGCATATCGATGCGCTGGGGCTGCCGCCGGCGGTTCACCAGGTGCTCACAAAAAAGGACGGGTTGGTTCTCGTGACTGGCCAGACTGGTTCAGGTAAATCCACCTCTCTCGCGGCTATGATCGACAAAATCAACCGGGAACGGAATGAGAATATCATTACGGTGGAAGACCCGATCGAATTTGTGCATTCGAGCAAAAAGTCAATCATCACCCAGCGGGAAGTCGGGCGCGACACCAAGAGTTTTGGTGCGGCGTTGAAAGGTGCGTTGCGCCAGGACCCTGATATCATTCTGATGGGTGAATTGCGGGATTATGAAACCGTGTCGATGGCGATGACGGCTGCTGAAACCGGCCACCTTGTATTCGGCACTCTGCATACCAACGGGGCACCAGAGACCATCAACCGGATCATTGACGTGTTTCCAGCTGAAGAACAGGCGCAGGCGCGCTCCCAGCTGTCCCAGTCACTTCGCCTTGTAATGACGCAGCAGCTTCTGAAGCGCAAAGGTGGTGGGCGTGTTGGTGCTTTTGAGGTCATGGTCTGCATCCCGGCGGTGGCAAACCTGATTCGCGAGGCCAAGATCGTCCAGATCCAAACGGTTATGCAAACGGGTCAGCAGCACGGCATGGTGACCATGGACAAGTATATTGAGCTCCTCCATCAGAATAATCTTGTAGAATAGAAACGGTTCAAACTGCGGAAAAATTGCTTGTTTGATCAATTTTTACATGATTTTTATTTAATTTAGCGTTAGGACAACGATGGCTGGAGCGTTGAAAGCTCTGAAAGTCGTGAGTTTCCAGTTTTAGAGGGACGAAAACCATGAAAAAGACTGAAGGTTTTTCGCTGATTGAATTGCTTGTGGTGGTTGCCATCATCGGCGTTCTGGCCGCAGTAGGTGTGGTTGGTTATCAGCAGTACATTGAAAACACCAAGGCTGACGTTGCCAAGACCAACGCACAGAGCCTTGAGCGCTGGATTTCCAGCACGCAGCTGGCTCGCTCTGGTGGCCTGACTGTTGAACCTGCCAACTGTGCCAAGAAGTCAGGCGCCAGCCTGACAGATTGTTTCGACTCGACCATGACCAACGCCAAAGGTCCTCTGGAAAAGTTCAAAAACCCATATGATACTGGCGATACAGCCAAGATCTTCGCATGGGACAACAACTCCATTTCAGCTGGTGATCCTTGTGATGGTTCACGTTCCTACGAATCGTCAGCCAACCGTGGCGCCACAACCGATAACACTACCGGTGTATGGAACCCAGGTTCCGCAGCAGATACAGCTGGTGTTCTGATCGTTGCGCAGGCCGGTTCGACTGATGACCTGAACAGCTCATCTAACTACGTATCCGTTGGTTACTGTGACAGTAACGGTGCGTTCCAGTCGGTCGCCGACAACATCACATTCTAACTGTGACACCGGTGACGGGTATCGTACTCGTCACCGGCCTTTCTTTATGAATAGGAGAAGGTGATGGCCTTTGATGTGCGCAAAAGCGGTGACCACGCGAAGATCATCCTTTCCGGCGATGTCGATCTTCAGACAACTGCCGATTTAAAAAGCGAAATTCAGACCATTACGGACGCGCGGCAACTCGATATCGATGCCTCGCAGGTCACCTATATCGACTCAAGCGGTGTGGCCGTGCTTCTGCTTGCACGCCAGCACTGCGCGCAGAATAACATTGCCCTGTCTCTTTCCAGCATCAGTGACGCGGTGAACCGTGTTTTGCAAATCGCCAAGCTGGACGCCATGCTGCCGATTGGTGAAGTGGTGGATACTGCGGACAGCGGTGTCATGGGCCTTGGAACCGCGGATGCGGCACCAGCCACAAATGACGATGACCTCGTCAATGAACTTCTTGCTGGCGAAGATTTCGGTGATCCCATCGGAGCCGAAGACGCCGCTAGCGGTGACAATTTTGGCGGGCTTGACGTCAACAGCGTCGATTTTTCCGAACCTCCTACGTC
>WTJS01000184.1 GCA_011524735.1 Alphaproteobacteria bacterium | reverse complement strand
TTCATCTGCGGCCTTTGAGGTTGCACTCCTGACGGCACTCCACGAAGCGCATGACCTGCCACTTCCCGAGCCCACCATACTTGCCCGCATGGCACACCGGATTGATCACGAATTCATCGGCCTACGGTGCGGGATCATGGATCACATGGTCTGCGCCGTTGGCGCACCTGGAGCTGCGATGATGCTGGACTGCCGGTCGATGGAGTACAGTCTCCACGCTTTTCCAGCGGATCACACCTTTCTGGTGATCCATTCGGGAAGCGGGCGAAAACTATCTGAAGGACAGTATAATGAGCGTGTAGCCGAATGTGAGGGCGCCTGTCAGGCACTTGGCATTTCATCGCTTCGCGATGCCAGTGCCGAAGACCTGTCACAAATTCCAGATGACCTTCTGCTCCGTCGTGCGCGGCATGTGGTTCTGGAAAATAATCGTGTGACAGAAGCGGCCAGCGCCTTTACGAGCGGCGACATGACCAGCCTTGGCATATTGATGAATGCCAGTCACACGTCTTTGGCAGGTGATTATGCCGTATCCTCGGATGTCCTCGACAAGATGGTCGCGGCAGCGCGCCAAGCAGGTGCACTTGGCGCACGGCTGACCGGGGCCGGGTTTGGCGGATGTATCGTCTGCCTCGTCCGATCTGGTGATGCTGACGCGGTGCTAGCTAAGGTTATTGCTGCCGTACCCAAAGCCAGCCTTGTCGACAGCATTACAGCCTGACGATCGCAAATCCTGAAGGTGGCACCGCTGGTCCACCAACGACAATATGCACATCTCCAAGCAATGCCAGATCGAAGTCGGTGCCAGCATAATTTATTATGAAGGCGTGATCGCCGGCGCGGCGCATGCGCACACCATCTCCGAGATCAAAGGTCTGGATGCCAGCATCACAGCAGGCTGAGCGCAGAATGTCTGACATTAGCGCCGGATCAGCCCACCCACACTGATAGGTGAGATTGTCCCGGCGCACCAGTGCCGGCAATCCGTCCGCCGTTTGCCACAGCACATCAGCATCTGCATGAGGACTGGTGAATTCCCGCCAATGGACAAAGCTGCCCGACCTACCCTCAATAGGAACATCAAGCCCGGTGACAAGTGATTCAACATGAGTCACCGTCAATGGCCGAATGGCATCAGGGAGATCCGGTGCCAGAGATGCTGGAATCTGGAATTCACCTGTCTTTGACGCGCTTCGCGGACCGAGGAGGATAGGGGTTTTCGTCTGTGCCATCGCATGGGCAAGCTCAGGCGAGCAGGAGAACAGGCCCGGCATGACACAGAGGGCATACTCGTCAAGCCGTGACCCTGCCTGGTCGGGGGAGATGAAATCGACCGAAACACCGAACTTGCGAAGCGATCGGTAAGTTTCGAACAATAGTCTGAAATAGTCAAAATCTTCGCCCTGGGGCTGGATCGACCAGGCCCAGGCAGCCTCATAATCCATTATGATGGCCACCTGCCCGCATGATGCTTGCGGCCAGTCGATGCTTCTGATCGCCTCAGCAACATCGCCAGCCTCAAAGAAGGCTTCAGCAGGACTCCGATCGGGGCGCAACAGACCTGCATGCATCTGTTCCTGAGCGAAGGGGGCCTGCCGCCAGCGGAAATATGACACCGCCTCCGCTCCATGGGCAAAGGCTTCAAGCGCCCAGAGACCAATCATGCCCTTGCGCGGTGCAATATTGTTTGGCGCCCAGTTTACCGGCCCGGGCTGCTGTTCGATCACCCACCAGCGTCCGCCCGATGTAGCGCGATAAAGGTCGTGATGAAACCCCTGAAAATCAGGATCGCCAGCGCGAGCGAAGGCCAGACGGTGCGCCTGATCATGAAGGTCACGTTCCTGATCCAGAAACCCAAGCGGGTAGGAATCCCAACTGGAAATATCGACCTGTGCCCCGACGTCAAAATGATCAAAATCAAGAATGCGCCCCATGAAATTATGGGTGATATCACGCCCCGGCGACAGGCGGCGCAGTATGTCGACTTGAAGCCGATTAAATTCCACCACCATATCCGAGGCAAACCGGCGGTAATCCATCCAATGGGACGGATTGGCTTCGGTCACCGTAAGGTTGGGAAGTTCAACCTCATCGAAGCTGGCATATTGCATCGACCAGAAGGTGTTGCCCCAGGCTCTGTTCAGGGCGTCCACCGACTGGTACCGCTGCGCCAGCCAGTCACGAAACGCGAGCAGGTCAGTCTGACTGAAAGAAATGGTGGTGTCATGGCAGCCATATTCATTATCAGTCTGCCAGCCAATCACCGCAGGGTGGGTGCCAAACCTACGGGCTATTTCAGTCGTGATACGAGCACATTCCCGGCGATAGCCCTGATGCGAAAAGCTGTAATGGCGACGCGACCCAAACGTCCGCGGCCTGCCGTCCCGGCCTGTGGCCAGCATGTCAGGCATGCTGTCGACAAGCCATTTCGGCGGCGTGGCCGTCGGAGTGCACAGCACAACCTTAATGCCATGTTCATACAGCAGGTCTAGACTCTGCTGCATCCAGTCCAGATTGATCTGTCCCGGCTCAGGCTCGATCACACCCCAGGCAAATTCCCCGATCCGAACAAAGTCCAGACCAAGGTCACGCATCATTTCGGCGTCAGACCGCCAGTCAGAGGAGTCCCAATGTTCGGGGAAATAACATGCGCCTAACTGCGGGCGTGTCACTGCGTCCATCCTGGCAGCCAGTCTTTATGAGCCACAAGCATCTCTTCAGTCATTGCGCGTATCTGCGTGACATCAAGCTCTGCCGCGGTGTGCGGATCAAAGAGGGCAGCGTGGAAGATATGCTCACGATTTTCTTCGATCAGAGCGGCAACAGTCAGTTCCTGAACATTGATGTTTGTGCGCATCATCGCCACCAGCTGCGGCGGCAACGTGCCAATATCGGTTGGCTGGATGCCGTTGGCGTCAACCATGCAGGGCACTTCGACAATGCAGTCGGACGGCAGATTCGCAATTACGCCGTTATTCTCGACATTGCCATAGATCGAGGCCGGCGTATTGGTTACGACTGCATTCATGATCACCGCAGCATATTCATTTGACTGCTCAATGGTCATGGCCGATCCCTTCTGGAGATCGGCAAACTGCGCTTCCCACTCGGCAATCTGAATTTCACAACGGGCCGGATATTCATCCAGCGGAATGCCGTATTTCTCAATCAAATCGTCGCGGCCATCCTTGATGAACCACGGGCAGTATTCGGCAAAATGTTCCGAACTTTCGGTCACGAAATAGCCAAGCTGATTCATCATTTCATAGCGCACATGGTTCGGGCAGTGGGCCCGCTCCGGATTTTCCTTGGGGATCACCCCTTCGGCAAATTTGCTGCGCAGAGCCGGATACAGATCCTGCCAGCCACCATTGGCAAGCCGCTGTTCGAAATTCATGAAGAAAGCCACGTGGTTGATACCGGCCACCCGGTAGCGGACATCATCCATCGCAATATCCAAATCGTGGGTCAGTTCAAACACGGTGTTGGGCACTGAATGGCACAGGCCAACTGTCTGAATATGCGGATAGCGTTCCTTGATCGCCCAGCAGTTTATGGCCATCGGGTTCACATATTGCAGCATGATGGCGTTTGGACACAGCTCGGTCATGTCCTCACACAGGTCCCACAGGAAAGGCACGGTGCGCAGGCCGCGCATGAT
>WTJS01000022.1 GCA_011524735.1 Alphaproteobacteria bacterium | reverse complement strand
GTCTTTGGACACCATGGGCGCGTGTGCGAAAGCGGCGTTTCTTCTACAGCAATACCCGCATTCTGGATGAAGGGCTGGATTATTTGGCAACCGGGTTTGATATCTTCAAAGGGTGGGTAATCGTTACACTGATTTTTGCCATTTATTACGTGATCCCCATTCTGCTGCCGGTCCCGTTCCTCGAATATCTTCTGGTCCTCGTTCTGCTGTTAGTTTACCCGTGGGCGTTGAATCGCTCTTTCCGTTTCAACGCGCGCAATATTGCCTGGCGAGATGTGCGATTCGACTTCAACGGCAGCTATCTTGGCTCACTCTGGTACTTTTTTATTCTCCCATTGATCGGCCTGCTGTCCGTTGGATTGCTGATGCCGTTGGCCTCCAAGGCTATGCGAGACTATGTGGCGCGATGCTACAGTTTCGGAACGGCCAATTTCTCATCCGATAGTTCAGTGCTGTCTTACTATGGAGCAGGGATCAAGACCCTGATTCTGTCGGGCATTCTGATGGTTCCACTTGTCGCCGCTGTTTATCTGGTGATCTATGATCTAGCCATGCAATACGTGGCTGGTGGCCTGACTGCACCAAGTGTTGAGCAAATTATGGAAGAGCCAGCCATTGGGGCGATCTTCATCATGGTGCCAGTTGGCCTATATTTTCTCTTCACGATAACAGTTAGTTATTACCAGGCTCTCACCAGAAACATTATGGTCAATACATTACGCCTGCAGGGTGGCATTCGGTTTCGTTCCACGCTTTCGGGGTTTGTTCTTGCTTGGATCATGTTGACCAACCTGATTCTTATTGTGATCTCGCTCGGTCTGCTTCTGCCTTGGACTCAGGTCCGCAGATATCGCTATTTGACAGAACGTACCGAAATCCGTCCGATTGGGGATTTGAACGGTTTCCTTGATCGCCAGGTTAAAGCGGGAAGTTCAATTGGTGATGCGGTTGGCGAAGCCGGTGGTCTTGAAATCACCTTCTAAGGATCTATTCCAAAAATGGTAATCCGCTGAGGGCTTGGTGAAGACACATGCAAATTCGTGGCGTTTTGAGCAAATCTGGCACGACCAACCGTATTGACGCCGCCCTTCTGGTTGCAGAGCCGGGGCAGGCGGCAGGTACGTTGTATCTGGCGCGTGCCGATGCATCCGGTGTCACTCAGGCAGGCATCCTTAACGTCACATCGTCCATCGGCGGTTCTGACACGCGTCTGCAGTTGTCCACAGGAGACGTGTTCCATCTTCCCGCAGGAACCGACATCGAGATGTTGAAACCATTCATGCCCCGCTCAGCATGGGCCAGCTCACGCCTTGCGGCGCTGGAGCGAGTGAACTGGCGTGGTGCCATTATCCTCAGCTTCCTGTTTTTTGGAATGATTTTCGCCTTCCGCCTTGCGGTGGCCCCTCTTGGCGATCTGGCAACCAAATTTGTTCCTCAACATTTGGTACAGACAGCATCGGGTAGCATTCTGCAGCAACTCGACACGGCATTTTTGGATCCAACTACATTGGATGAAGAACAACAGGAGAGGATCAGAGCTGATTTCCAGAAAATTGTAGCGCTTGCGCCACCTGAATTCGCGGACACACGCCTGCATTTCCGCAGTTCCAGCATGATTGGTCCAAACGCCTTCGCGCTTCCAGGGAATGATGTTGTACTGCTGGATGAGCTGGTCACATTTGCTGACGATGAGGATGTCGTGCTGGGTGTACTTGCTCATGAGCTGGGTCATGTTACCAGCAGACATGCGCTTCGGCATATCATGCGCGGTACTGTTGTTGTTGTGGGTGTTAGTCTTCTCGTCGGTGCCGAAGACAGTATTTTGGAGGAGATGATCGGCTTTGGTGGCAGCGTTGTACTTGCCGGCCATTCACAGAACTTTGAGCTGGAAGCAGATCAGCAGTCAGCCGGGTGGATGCGTGCCATTGGCCGTGACCCACTGGCGCTTGCCAGATTCTTCCAAAAGATTGAGAAGGAGTGTGAGCCATATTGTGAAGATGGTGGATTTCTGTCTACGCATCCTGCCTTTAAGGAGCGCATTAAAGTGCTGGCAGCCGAATGAAGGTAAGACGACGGCTCCAACATAAATTCAGATAGTTAACGCCAGTCTTTCACAATCAAGATAGGTTGAATCTCTCTCATCATGGCTGACAATCAGTACGGCCATGGCACGATCTTTTGCCAGACTTTGCAACGCATCAAAGCACCCCTGTCTTGTTGGCCAGTCAAGCGCACTGAAGCTTTCGTCAAGAAGAAGGACAGGCTTGTCTCGTAACAAGGCTCTTACAAGTGCGACGCGCTGTTGCTGTCCACCTGATATTTCGGCGGGAAGACGGTTTTGTAGTCCGTCAATACCAAGCTGTCGAAACCCTTCATCAACTGCCTGTGGATCCTTAAAGGAGGACGGTAGTGCAATTTCTATATTCTGACGACAAGTGAGATGGGCGAACAAATTGTCGTTCTGAAAAACCGTCGTGATGGGACGCTCCCATGGTGGCAAACTGGTGAAGTCCTGACCATGCCAGGCGATGCCACCACGTTGCGGCGCCTCAAATCCGGCTATAAGGTCCAAAAGCGTTGTTTTTCCAACACCTGAAGGCCCCTGAACTGCAAGGATCGCGCCCGCCTCCAGGGTAAAGTCATATGTAAATTCATGCTGGTTTTCACGCTGAAAATAAATGTTTTTTACTTCAAGCATCTCACCCTCTTCTGAATCGCCTGGCGATCAATGTGTGGGAAGTGAACAACACCAATGTCAGTATAAGAAGTATGACAGCAAGAGCGGCTGCCTCACCAGCACGATACCGCGCCATCGTCTGATAGAGCAGCCAGGGAAGGGTCTGAAATTGCTGGCTGCCAAACAGCGCAATGACTGTCATGTCGCCAAGAGACAAAGCCGAGGCCAGACCACTGGCATAACCGATTTCAGGGGCCATTGCGGGCAAGGTAATGTATCGCAGGCGGCGCCAGCCACGGATACCAAGCCCATCACACAGACGATCATGGCTCTTGGCGAGGCCGGCCATCCGGCCTTCCAGAACGCGGTAGGCAAAAGGCAGAGCTACCAGCATATTGGCCAGCATGACCAATGCAGGCGCCATAAAGAACACGTCGGCAATCCCGCGAAGAAGGATAAACAGACCAGTTCCTAACACGATGGCTGAGACTGCAAGATAGAGCGACACAGCAATATCAAGCCCCGCTACTGGCGTACCCGCCACTGTAAGACGCGTGCGGGCATGGGCCAGCGTAAAAGCGCATAGGGTCGCCAGAAATCCAGATCCTAAGGCAATGAAAATTGAGTTTAAGGCAGCACGATAAAAGGCGGGCCACTGGATGACGCTAACGATGTGGGGGCCAATCCCGCGCACAAGAAGTGCCAAAAGCGGCAAAAAGATCAGGCCGCAGAAGAGTGCCAAAATAAGTCCATCAACACTTTTCACCGGCAAGCTACTATCTCCGAGCTGTTCTGGACAGGCACGGTATAGATCAGGCAGAGACGCCCAAGAGGGTCCGGTAAAGACCGCAAGAATCAACACAACAAGGCTACAGATACCAAGCTGGAAACAAGATAGAAGTGCCGCCAGTGGCAGATTAAAATCAAACCTCAGCGCGGTGTATATGCTCACCTCAAGAGTGGTAACAGATGGGCCGCCGCCAAGCATCAAAACCAGAGAAAATGATGTGAAACAGACCAGAAATACCAAGGCCAGAAGCCCTGGGATGACGCGGCGGATGGCAGGCCATTCAATCAAGTGAAAGCGCTGGAGCGGACCCAAACCCCACTGGGAAGACAGACGCCATTGCGACGTTGGAATGCCGGCGAGCGCCCCAGTCAATACACGCAACATCAAAGGCGCGTTCAAGAAGACATGCGCCAGTAAGACCCCTCCAAGCCCATATATTGGGGGTAGGGGGGCCATGCCAAAGGCCTGTAAAATATCTGAAACAAATCCTTTCTGACCCCAGACACCAATCAAACCTGTCGCGGCTACAGTGGTCGGCATAACGAATGGCAGGAAGGAAACGGTTACCAACAGCCGTGCATTCCACTGGCGTTGCCGACGCCAACAGGACAGAGCAACTGGAATCGCCACAAGGAGTGACAGAACAGCCGACAGCAACGCCTGAAACAGCGTGAAGCCGGTGACATGAAGGATATAGTTAAAAGACAGCCCGCCAGTGATCGCCGATGCCTGTGTCGCCATCAACAGTGCAGCAATGGCAGCAAACGCAAGGGCAAACAGGGTGCCGGCAAGAGCAACGCCTGCTAGCGCGCCCGTGCCGGCAACCTGCCAGACAGATTTTACTGGCTGAGGGCGGTTTGCCATTCGGCAACCCAGCCAGATTTGTTTGCCGCGACATCATCAGGCGTAAACAGCAGAGACTTTGACGGCGTAATCAGGCCCGAAAAGGCGTCTGGCAATGCGGCATTGCCAGCTGGATACATCCAGTTTGTGGTCGGAATGATCGACTGAAACTGATCGCCGAGGATAAAGTCCATGAACTTGGCAGCAAGTTCAGGCTGAGGGGCGTTCTTCAGCATCGCCGCAACTTCAACCTGCATGTAATGCCCTTCATCAAACGCCGCCGCCTTATATTTGTCTGTCCCATCAACGACGATGTGATAGGCCGGTGAGGTTGAATATGACAGAACCATATCAGCTTCGCCCTCAAGGAACATGGAATAGGCGTCCCACCATCCTTTGGTCACAGTCACGATCTTTGGCGCCAGCTTGGCCCAAACCTCTGGCGCTTTGTCACCATAAACAGACTTTACCCACAGCAGCAGGCCAAGCCCGGGCGTAGATGTGCGCGGATCCTGTATGACAATGCGGAGATCGTCAGGTGCATCGATCAGTGCCTGCATGGATGCTGGAACGCCTGTCACCGTCTCGCTGTTGTAAATGAACGCAAAATAACCCCAGTCAAACGGCATGAAGACGTCATCACTAAACGCAACGGGAAGGGCGGTGCGCCCGTCAATGCTGGCACCATGCGGGGCAAAAAGACCTGTATCACGTGCTGTTGTCATCAGATTGGTATCAAGACCAAGCACGATGTCGGCCTTCGAAGACGAACCCTCGAGCTGAACACGGCCAAGAATACCAATGGAGCTGTCGAGAGCGACAAAGTTCAGGTCACAGTTGCAATCAGCCTCAAACGCCTTTTCGATCGCAGGACCGGGGCCCCATTCAGACGCAAAGGAGTCATATGTGTAGATGGTCAACACCGGCTTGTCGGCTGCAAGGGCTGACGCAGCAAATCCGATCAGGGCCGAAAGACCAAGGATCGGCAGGGATAGAAAACGCATGGTTACCTCCAATGCGGCATAGGCGCCATATTGAACGGTATGGAAGGGAGTTGACTTGAAAGGTCTCCGCTTTCCTCCGCCAGTATGAGCTGGTTCAGGTTCAATGGGTTTGTCTCAGCCCCGCACAAAAGCGGGACACCCCAAGCGTATTTAATATATAGGCACAACAAAGCCTGCATGAAAGCAGGCAAACAACACCAAAATGATGAAAAACAACAGAATGTCGCGATGAGTTGTATCGAGCTAGAGAACTCTTAGAACATTCCCGTTGTCCGTAATCGTGATGGTCCTACCGACGCAGCTAATCGAACCATCAATTCCAATGGTGACCGTATTTCCGGATACAGACAGCGCTGACCCTTGTTCAACACCGTCTATGGCCACCTTCGCATTCGGTGAGACCGGACTTGCAGTTGTCAGTATAAGCTTCTGATTACCTGCATCATTTACACAAGACCATGCCGCAATCCCGTTAGCATAAGCGGGAAGGTTCGCGACCAACACCCAGGCAATAAAAGAGGCCAGGACTGTAACCGCTTTGATACGAGTTACCATTTTCCTGACCTCTTTTTGTCGCATAATGTATATTATGCGGATTTATGAACAGCTGGCTGAAACAGTGCTGCCATCTGCTGCTAGTTCAAAAGACAGATTTGTGTTGTCTGTACCGCCCCATACCTGGGCGAAGTCAGATGTGATAGATCCGGACGGAACACTGACCTCGATCTCAGATGAGTTTGAGCCTTCTGAAATTGTGATAGACGCATCTGTAACGTCGGTTACAGACCAGGTGACGGTTGCTCCGTCGCTGCCACAGCTTGATGCAGACAGCGTGGCGGCAGATGCGGCACCGGCAAAACCGATAACCATGGCAGTAGCGATAAGGATCTTTGACATTTTTGTCTCCACTCTCAAGTTAACTTAGCTACAGGAAGGAAGGTCGGCACAGGTGTAATAAATGGTCCTGTTAACCTGGCTTGAACCTTGGCTTGTCTTACACCACAGCGAACCATTGTTGCTACGGCGACGTGCGCGACCGTAATGATTGTTTGCTTCACATGTGTTGCTCGACCAGCACCATGTGTAGCTGTTCGAATCCGAACAGTTGTTGTTGTAATTAACGGACGGGTTTGAGGTGTTTGGCGCAAACACTGCCTCTTTCGTTCCACCGATCGAGTTATGCTCATCCTTGGTGGCAAGGCGACCGCCACGGGCAATACATTTGCTACGAGCACTTGTTGGGTTGAAGCTCGTTCCAATATCGCTGTACCGCTTCTTACCGTTCTGCGCACCGGTTACGGCCGCCGCAACATTATAGGTTTTTGTCACGTCCTTTGTGTAAGCCGGTGAATAGATATTCAGCGACATCCGAACAGTGGCGGTCTGCGAACCAGAGCCACTGTAGTTGGCAGGAATAACGATGTTCGCGCCGGACAATGTCCATGATGACGGGGCCGAGGTCAGTGTACAGCTCCACTGTGGGTGTCCACATGTACCTGGAATGGACAGGTTAACGGTGCTCGAACAACCAGCTGTTACATTGCTACCACCACCAAGAGCGGCGCTGGAAACAACAGCCGTGTGATGCTCGATCATGACACAAGATACATAGGCCTGCATCTGAGCAGCCGTCGCGCTGCTGCCACCCGCAAGCGTACAGCTGGAACTCGCCTTTTGGGCGTTGAAAGCAGCAAGACAGCTTTGGTTTCCGGCTGATCCACAATTATTGTTTGTTTTCAGATCGTTCACGATATTTGTGGCAACACCGAGGGTCTCCAGATCATCAACGTCACTGGTGCTCAGTGTCGAAGATGTGTTGGCGAGCACAGTCGCGGTGTTCGGATCAATCGTGATGGTAAAGCTGTTTGATGTTGCCGATGCATTGCCATCAGACACGGTCACGGTGATGTTGCTGGTTGTGCCAGTTTGCGCCGTGCCGGTGATCACACCAGATGACGAAATGGATGCCCAGCTTGGCTTATTGGCAATGGTGTAGGTCAGTGTATCACCACTGTCACTGTCGGATGCAGATACCGAACATGTGTAGGCAGCGGTGTCCAGACCATCAGCACAGGACACGCTGGAGATCGTTGGTGCATTGTTAATTGCGACATTGAACGCCGTTGCCGATGTTGTGTCGTAGGTATCAGACGCCGTCACTGTAACGCCCGAGCCAGCAGCGTTGGCAACTGTACCGGTTATCGCGCCGGTGCTGGCATCGATCGACATCCATGACGGTGCACTGAGAAGCCCATAGGTAATGGTGTGACCAGTGTCTGCATCACTGGCGGTTGGCGAGCAGCTGTATGCTGAACCAATGGTGCCAATTGTTGGGCAAGAGAAGGATGCAAAGGCTGGCGCGTTGTTGGCGATTGTAACGTTAAATGTTGTCGCAGATACCGGGTCGTAACCGTCAGTCACCCTAACCTCTAGATTTGAGAAATCAGTGGATGTATCGGGAGTGCCGGTGATCACACCCGTGCTGGCGTCGATCGACATCCAAGACGGGGAATTGACCAATGAATATGTAAGCGTATGCAGATCGCTGTCGCTTGCCGACATGGCACAGCTATATTGCGCACCAGCCGCAGCAGTCTCACAAGCAACAGGGTGTGCATTCCAAAGTGGCGCCGTGTTGCTAACAGCAATAGCACTAATGGCGGCCGTGCTTTCTGCCTCAAACGTGTCCTTTGCTTTTACTGTGAAGGCTGTCCCTAGCTCTTCGGAGGTCGGAGTACCACTCATAACACCCGACGAACTATCAATGGACAGCCAGCTGGGTCCGCTGGCAATTGAGTAGGTCACCGCCTCCGCATCGATCGCAGTGACCTGGCAGCTGTAGGGTTTTCCAACAATGGCGTTGTTACAATTGACAGTATTGAATACTGGCGGCTGGTTGGTTGCCGAAGCGTATTCAGATCCAGCTGTTGCAGGACCTGCTTCTACATCAATCAGGGTGTGCGAGCCAGGGCACGGAGTGCCGTATGTCACACCGTCTGTACAAAGCGTGTTCGACGGTGAACAGGGGTACTCAGACGCTTTACAAATCCCGCTATAGACACCGCAGTCAGCCGCGCGCCAGCCGTCAGTATAAGCTTCTAACTTACCGTCAGCACTGCCGTAACAATTCACATTCGCTGTCGCGGCACCGCCGGTAACGCCGCCAACAGTAAACTGTGCTTGCGCAACACTAAAAAAGCCAAAGAACAGACTGAAAACAACAACAGCAACGACGCGCATAACATATTCCCCACATTAATTAGGAATGCTTAATATAACGCGTCTCTACAACAAAATGCCATCAAATGCGACTAAAATGCATCCACATGCCATAAATCCATGGGCTTCAATTATGAGGTTGTGAAAAACTGACCTCCACGCTAATTTCCGACCTCAGGATTTCGCGAATTTAGAATTAGTGTGCAACAAGGGTTAGCGGTTATGCTTGGTCAAAAGAATACACTCCCGAGAACTCAGAGCGGGTTCTCACTGGTCGAGCTTCTGGTGACAATCGTAATCATCGGTATTCTGGCCGCCGCAGGCATCTTCGCGTATCAGGCGTATATCAGCACATCTCGTGACGCGGTGACATCAAACCGCCTAGAAACTATTGACCGGACTATCACGCAAGACCTTCTTTCAATTAAGAATAACCTCAACGCACGATCTGCCCTTGCTACCACGGGCGCAGGGGCGGACATCGCGCCTTCAAGCATCTGTGAAGAGTATCGCGACGCGATTATTCGGGAAATGAACACCCCTACTGCCGCCAATGACAAAGAGCAGAAAAATCCGTTTACAGGATTACCTGTTGCCTGTGACGGAAATGCTGTCTCCCATTTCATTGATAACACCACAGCGTCTTGGAATGAGCAGTTTACCGTGGAACGTGGAACCACAATCGTCTATTGCCAGAACCCAGGCGAAACGATCACGAGCCCGGGGTTCGGCTTGCTGACCTGCGCCTGCACTGGACCGGAGCCTTGCAAAACAGAGCCTAGGCCTAAAACCGAAGGCGCACTTATTTTCAGGATCGCCGGCAGCAACATAACGATGGACAATGCGACAGCACAATCATCGGGCACCACTATTGAAGCGGTGACAATTAACTCAGGCGATCTGATAGCTTCGGCTCAGGCCGCAATGTCTTCGCGTCTTGATCAGAGTGTGGGGTCGATCAGCGGAAAAATGATTTTCCATGTTAACGACAACACAACCAAACAGCAGGAATTCAAATTTGGTGAGATCGACAAGCCAACTTCGACGACTTACCGATTCCTTCCAGAGGGAACGAACAAACTGTCCTTTGGCGATGTCACTGACGCAGACAATGCTGTGATCTATCTGAACGCTGGTGGTTCTGTATGTTGGACCCCAGCCGCGCGTGTGTCGCCTTCAGGGCCAACGACAACGGAAAAGACTAATACGAAATGTCTGTCGAAGCATCCTGTGGATGAGTCAACAATCAATATGAACTACTTATTGTCGGGGAACTGGAATTAACGTCCAGCTTTACCCGAAACTGGTAATTAAGAACTCAAACGGTAAACACCATGCCGTCGACGCCTGGTTCGGTGTTCGGCGGACAGATATCGCTTAACTCACTGTAATCCGCCTCAAGCCCCAAATGCGTCAGTACCGCCCTGCCCGGCTTGACGCGGTCTATCCAGGAAAACGTCTGCTCATAATGGGAGTGCGATTGGTGTGGCGTGTCCCGCAGTGCCTCCACGATCCAAAGCGGCACGCCTGCGAGGCGGTCCAAGACTGCATCTGACAGCCCAACCACATCTGTCGAATACGCAAATCTGTCATTAAACAGAAATCCGAGCGATGTGGTGTTGCCATGATCCTGATGGAACACTTCAATGCGGCAATCGCCAATGTTCAGAGTTGTGCCAACTTCAATGGGTTCATGCCGCATGGGTGGCACAAAATAGCTCGGTGAGCTTGGACTTTTTGAAAACAGATAAGGAAAACGCGCCAAAATATCCTGACCATGGTCAACTGTAGTGTAGACAGGAAGCTCATTGCGATCAGGCCAGTAAAAGGCACGCAGATCGTCCAAACCAGCAACATGGTCAGAATGGGTATGGGTAATCAAAAGGCCGTCAATCTTTTTCAGCGACAGCGGGAGAAGTTGCTGACGAATGTCTGGGCCTGCATCCACAAGAATGGTGGTCGTATCGGTTTCAACCAATACAGCGCACCGCGTGCGTCGGTTTCGCGAATCAGACGGATCGCATCGCCCCCATCCCGCATGACCCAGCGCCGGGACTCCAACAGACGTCCCGCATCCCAGCATTGTTACTTTCATCACGCTTCCATTCTAGAAAACAAACGCAGGGTATTGGCCCGCGTGACAGCGATCATGTCACTCTCACTTTGCCCACGAATTTCAGCAAGCTTGGAGAGCGTGTGTCGGGTATAAGCCGGCTCGTTGGACTTTCCGCGCATTGGCACTGGCGCAAGATAAGGGGCGTCGGTCTCCACCAAAATCCGATTTTCAGGAGTGGTCATAGCCACTTGCCTGATTTCATCGGCTGACTTGAATGTCAGAATGCCGGAAAAACTGACATAAAAGCCAACGTCAATTGCCCGACGCGCCAATTCCGGTCCGGAGCTAAAACAATGGAGAACGCCTGTGAACGCCCCCTTCTCCATCTCCTCTTCAATTATATTAGCCATATCATCGTCCGCCTCGCGTGCATGGACAATAATGGGAAGATCAAGTTCACGTGCGGCAGCGATCTGTGCCCGAAAGCTGTCAGCCTGGCGGTCGCGCGGCGCAAAATCATAATGGTAATCTAGACCAGCTTCGCCAATCGCCACACATTTTGGATGATCAGCAGCCTTTAAGAAAGCTGCCGTATCACAGGCCAAATCCTCATTTGCAGCTTCGTGCGGGTGAACCCCAACACTGAACCATACATTATCATGCGCCTCGGCGATCGCGCGCGGCCTGTCAGCGGTGCTGAGTTTCACGCCAATGGAAATAACACGGTCAACGCCCGCTTCATGAGCACGCATCAACACGCCTGACAAATCGTCGGACAACTCCGGATAGTCGAGATGGGCATGTGAATCGATGATCATGCTGACCCTTTCTCTTCCTCATCGACGATGTAGCGTGGGAAAACAGGTTCAGGCTTGGTTATTTCACGACCTGCCGCAAAGCGGACACTACCGCCCGCATAGGTGAAGTCACGCTCTTCATCTGTTACTGCAAGCTGATCAAGAATTTTTGACGCCGCTTCCGGCATGACAGGCTGAACCAGAATGGCGATCTGCCGAATTGTTTCTGCAAGAACAGCCAGCACCTCTCCCATCCGGTCTGGGTCTGTCTTTTTCAGTCCCCAAGGGGCGGTGCCATCCACATAACGGTTCGCATCAGAAATGACTTGCCAGATTTCTCGAAGGCCTTCGTGAAATGCCTGCTGGTCCATGTGACTGCGTACAATGTTCAGTAACGCGTCAACCGAAGCCAGAAGGGCAACATCTTCAGGTTGTGGGTTGTTAGGAAGTGCTGGCGAAACACCGTTACAATTCTTAAAAATCATCGATATTACGCGCTGTGACAGATTGCCAAGATCATTCGCCAGGTCGCTATTCATGCGGTTGATCATGGCCATTTTTGAAAAGTCACCATCCTTACCAAAGGGCACCTCACGCATAAGGAAGTAGCGCGTCTGGTCAAGGCCATATTCATCGGCCAGCTGATTTGGATCGATAACATTTCCAAGAGATTTGGAAATTTTTTCCCCCTCATTTGTCCACCAGCCATGAGCAAAAACACGCTTGGGCAGAGGCAGGCCCGCCGCCATCAGAAATGCAGGCCAGTAAACAGCATGAAATCGAAGGATATCCTTACCGACCATGTGAAGGTCGGCTGGCCAGAAAGATTTATGCTTATCAGCATCACCAAAGCTGCCGTCGATGGGCCAGCCCGTTGCAGTCATATAGTTGGTCAAGGCGTCAAGCCACACATACATCACATGCGCATCGTCTCTGGGAACAGGAACGCCCCATGAGAAGCTGGCCCGGCTAACAGACAGGTCTCGCAACCCACCTTTGACAAAACTCTTTACCTCATTAAAGCGCGATACCGGTCCAACAAAATCAGGGTTGGCTTCATAAAACGCCAACAACGGCTCCTGCCATTTTGATAGGTCGAAGAAGTAGGATGGCTCCTCAACCCATTCGACCGGTGCGCCGGTTGGGGCTTTACCATCAACAATTTCCGTTTCGGTGTAGAAAGCCTCGTCACGGACAGCATACCACCCTGCATAGCTGCCAAGTGTGATATGCCCACGCTCCACAAGCATGTCCCACAGCTTTTGGCAGGCCTCACGATGACGTGGCTCAGTGGTGCGGATAAAATCATCATTTGAGAAATTCATCCGGCCCGTCAGATCACGGAAATTCTGACTCACGGAGTCGGTAAACGCCTGCGGTGAAACACCCTTGTCACCGGCAGCCTTTTCAACTTTCTGACCATGTTCATCTGTACCGGTCAGAAACATCACATTGTAGCCGTCAAGGCGCTTAAAACGCGCAAGCACGTCACAAGCAAGCGTGGTGTACGCATGGCCGATATGCGGCTTGTCATTCACATAATAAATAGGTGTAGTGACGTAGAAGTTGGGTTGGTCTTGGGCGGCCATGAGTTCATCCATCATTAGGAAACTGGCTAAGGACTAGGTGTCGGGCTGCAGCGCATAGCTGACGCCTGCCAGACCCGCTTTCAGGATGTAGCGTTATCCCCTGATCAGGGCAAGGTTTTCTGGTGAACTTCTCCAAGCGTGCGTGCCAGAAACAGACCATAATCCAGATATAATCCGTCTGCTTGTGCCGCCTGCCGCACAAAGGCAGTCTGTTTTTCACCCAAAGTTGCTGCTGTGTGCCTAGAAGCCAGCGCCCTTACCGTGCGCTGTTCAAAACTCGTATGTAGTGGTGGCTCTGCACCAGACGCCTGAACTGCCGAGATATGCAACAGCCGTGCGATCAAAATGGCAATGCCGCTTCTGAGTTTCTGCCCCGCTGCCCCACCGCGGCCCAGCTTATCACAGAGGCTTTCAAGCGCAGCCACGTCTAGTTTTTGGTCTGCCAAAAGAGAGCACAAAGCCTGATAGCCGCTAACCGCATCACATTCCGCCAGTTCAGCTGCCAAACCAGGTGCGCCGTCACACAAAATCGCAAGATCGTTCAGCTGTGTTTCTGGCAGCTCTCCAAAAGGGCCTTCCAGTATCTGGCGACAATCTCCAAAGGCCAGGGGCGGCACCCTCACCAAACGACATCTCGACCTGATTGTCGGAGGTAGCCTGCCCGGCTTGGACGCGACCAGAAACAGGATTGCCTTCTCCGGTGGTTCTTCAAGTATTTTTAATAACGCATTGATACCATTTCGGTTTACGGCATCCAAAGAATCAACAATTGCAACACGCCATCCACCTCGACCAGGTTTTTTCGCCATAAAAGTGGATACAGCTCTGATCTGGTCGATTTTAATCTGTCCTGATTTGTTGTCCTCTAGCGCAGGTCTGACGATGAGTAGATCTGGATGCGAACCTTTGATTACCAGATTTGTTCCCGGGTCATTTGGATTGAGGTCAAACAGAGGGTCGCCAAGGAGATCGGTAGAGGCGGCTTGCTGTTCTGCCATAAGCCAGCCCGCTGCCAGACAGGCCATTGACGCTTTGCCTGTTCCCTGTGGTCCAGTGATCAGCCAGGCGTGGGAAAGACGCCCGGTTCCAACTGATCTGGTGAGGGCCGATGTCAGCACTTCATGCCCGATTATAGGAACTGTTGGATCGATCAACTGCCTATCTTCAGTCATTGATGTCGACACCATCCAGAAGTCCCGCTGCCGTTAGGCGTTTGGAAACCGTATGACGAATGTCTGCAGCGATGGCATCCGGGCTTCGTGACGCATCAACCACTACAAATCGTGCAGGGTATTGCCCAGCGAGTGACAAGAAAGCCTTCCGGACTTTTTCATGAAATTCCAGGCCTTTACTTTCAAACCTTGATTCATCGCTATCGCGTCCATCAGCACGCGTCAGCCCAGTTTCAACATCCATATCCAGCAAAAGCGTCAAATCCGGCTCAAGATCACCACAAGCAATTTGATTGAGGGATTCTATGTCTGCGCTGGGCACGCCTCCTACCAGCCCCTGATACACCCGTGTGGAATCATTGTAGCGGTCAGAAAGCACCACTGTTCCGGCGTCGAGCGCAGGTCTTAAAACCCCTTCAACATGCTCATGTCGCGATGCAGACATCAAAAGTGCTTCAGTGGCCGGGCGCCATTTGTCCGCGGCCCCCTTGACCAGAAGGTCTCGAATGG
>WTJS01000056.1 GCA_011524735.1 Alphaproteobacteria bacterium | reverse complement strand
GCCAAGCTAAATGGTATCCCCCAAGCCAGAGCATTTGTTATGCCTTCAATAGCAATCGCCGTTGCAAGAATAGGTTCAAATAGGGGGGCCAGGAGTTTTGCCGCAACAAATGAAATCGGCCACCCTGCAAGCCCGAGCAGTTCGCGTGTCATCCCGCGTAGTGTCGCCAGAATGCCAGACACTCCAAACACAGCTATCGCCGCAAAATCAATAACGTTGAGCGCTGAGAAATCGATGCTCATCCTGAAGCTCCGGTGCGCAGACTGCGTTGCACTATGTTACACCGCCCATGATTTCAATCAACTCGGCAAGCGTTGAAGGCTGGGCCAAATTGAGCCCTTTGGGAGAAGCTGCATTCTTACGAGGGCGCGGCATAACGGCCATGTCAAAGCCAAGCTTGGCAGCTTCCTTCAGACGTGCGTCCGCCTGAGCGACCTGACGCAATTCTGCAGACAGGGCGACTTCACCAAAGAAAACGCTGCGCGGTGGGGCAGGGCGGCCAGTCACGGATGACAGCAGTGCAGCAGCCACCGCCAAATCGGCAGCAGTTTCGGAGATTTTCAGACCTCCAGCCACGTTGAGGAATATATCTCGCCCCGATAACGGTACTCCGCATCGCGCCTCCAGAACGGCTGTCAGCATGGCGAGGCGGCTGCTGTCCCAGCCAACTACATTTCTGCGGGGAGAGGCCAATGTTGAAGGCGCAACCAATGCCTCTATTTCAACCAGAACAGGTCTGCTGCCTTCAATGCCTGCAAACACAACTGTGCCTGTAACATCATCACGTCGATCGGCCAGAAACAACTCAGACGGGTTTGGCACCTCGGCAAGCCCGGTTTCAACCATCTCAAACACACCGATCTCGTCGGTTGCACCAAATCGGTTCTTCACCCCACGCAGGATGCGAAAATGATGAGACCTGTCACCTTCAAAATAGAGAACCGTGTCAACCATATGTTCGAGAACACGTGGGCCAGCAATAGCGCCATCTTTGGTCACATGTCCGACCACCAGTAGGGCTACATTGTGGATCTTTGCTGCGCGGATCAGTTCCTGTGCTGTCGCTCGAACCTGACTGACTGTTCCCGGGGCCGAATCCAGTGTTGGCAGAAACATTGTTTGAATAGAATCAATAACAAGGACATCAGGCCCGTCCGGACCGCCGATGGAGGCTGTAATGTCGGCTGCGTTGGTGCTGGTGGCCAATTCCACATTGGCTTCAGCAAGACCGAGACGGCGGGCTCGCATACGAACCTGGTCAGCAGACTCCTCCCCCGAAATGTAACCAGTGCGGACACCATTGCCGGCAAGGCGACAGACCAACTGAAGAAGTAGGGTAGACTTGCCAATGCCAGGATCACCGCCAATCAGAGTGGCAGATCCCTTGACCAATCCGCCACCAGCAACACGGTCGAATTCAGAGATGCCTGTTTGCATGCGCGGCGGCGGTTCAGCTGTTTCCGGTGTTGATAGTGGCTGCATGTCAACCCGGCGCCCCGTGGCACGCTTCCCGGGGCCGGACGGCGCTTCAACCCGTTCTTCAACAAGCGTGTTCCATGCACCACAATGATCGCATCGACCTGACCACTTTCGGTGCGTGCCGCCACATTCCTGGCAGACATAGCTGACACTTGATTTAGCCATTATTCGCCTCGCGCCTCAGCCTGCGCAGCAAGGGTCAATGGGCCATCTGCAAGACCATGGACAAACTGGTCGACCTCGGCAATGCCGGTATTGTCCATCTCACTGGCTGATCCACACCAGATGATCACACCTTTATGGACCATAGCCACCTTATCAGCGATACGCCTTACTGAAGCCATATCATGGCTAATGGTCAGGGCGGTGGCGCCAAGGCGGCGGACTGAGTCAAGGATCAGGCTGTCAATGACGCCGCCGGTAATAGGGTCAAGGCCAGAGGTCGGCTCATCAAAAAGCAGTATTTCGGGCTTGTCGGCAATGGCCCGCGCCAGCGCCACGCGTTTCTGCATTCCGCCAGACAGTTCAGCTGGAAACTGGTCTATGACATGAGACGCCAGGCCGAGCTGGGTAATCGTTTCGGCAGCGATGTGACGCGCCTCTGTTCGGCTGAGCGTCTGCCTTTGTCGAAGCCGAAAAGTGACGTTCTCCCAGATTGGAAGAGAATCGAACAGGGCCCCGAATTGGAAGGTCATTCCGAAACGCTGGCGCATCGCTTCCATTTGATGGCGGTTGGCGTCTATCATTTCGACACCGTCCACAAGGATGGACCCGCCATCGGCACGAAGTAGCCCTAAAAGGCATTTCAGCGTCACTGATTTGCCACATCCCGATGTGCCAATGATGGCGAGGGACTCTTCTGGTGCCACCTCAAGATCAATTCCACGAAGTACTTGCTTGTCACCGAAAGACTTGGTGACACCCTGCATGACAATTTTCGGTGTGGTGGTCATGGCGCTCCTCCGATCAGCCGAAAAACAGCGCTGTGACAAGATAGTTGGAGATCAAAATCAGAATCGATGAGGACACCACGGCGTTGGTGGTGGCGCGGCCCACACCCTCAGCACCTCTGCCTGAATGATATCCATGGTAACACCCCATGAGAGCAATCAGAAATCCGAATACAGCGGCCTTGATGAGGCCGAGTGTGACGTCAGATATCTCCAGAAATTCCATGGTTCGGGCAAGGTAGATCGACGGGTTGAACCCCAACCGGTAAACACCAACCAGATACCCACCAAAAACCCCAATAAGGTCGCCGACCAGAACCAGAAATGGCAGGCAGATGGTGCCGGCAAGAATTCGAGGCGCGACAAGGTATTGCATGGGTCGTGTGGATAGCGTGTCCAGCGCATCAATCTGGTCTGTAACCCGCATTGTGCCAATCTCTGCTGCCATTGACGCACCTATACGTCCGGCAACCATCAGACCAGCAAGCACCGGTCCAAGCTCACGCGTGACCGACAGCACAACAACAGTGGCAACTGTATCCTCAGCAGAAAAGCGGGCAAAACCGGTGTAGGACTGAAGCGCCAGCACCATGCCTGAAAACAGTGTCGTAAGGCCAACAACAGGCAGCGAATAATAGCCTATGTCAATGACCTGACGGCCAAGCTGGCGGAGATAGTAGGGCGGGAAAAAGGTCCAGCGGATGGCCGATGAAGTAAACAGCACCAGCCGTCCTATAGCGGCCAGAAACGCAAGGCTCGTGCGCCCGATATTCTGCAGAAACCCGATCATCCTCGTCCCGAAAGCTGCCCTCGCCGAATGGCGGGCACATCGATTATCAGCATTCCCGGCGATGCCGGGACCATCCAATTTATGCCTTGGATTAGGTGATTTGACCATCCCAAAAGGGCATCGGGCCTTAGGCTGTCAGGAAGCGCCTTTCTGGCCGTCTGCCAAGCTGGGTTAAAATTTCATATCCGATTGTGCCGGCATCTGCCGCTATGCGGGCCAACGGATAGGTTTCTCCCAGAACCGTGGCCATGGTCTGGTGTTCAAGTATCTGAGCAGGTATGTCCGTCACGTCTACGGTTGTGCTGGGTATAATGGCACCCATCAGATGACACGTGATGGCCAGATCATGACGGTTGGCGTTGGATATGCAGATGGCTACCCCCGGGCGCTTGGCAACCGGGCAAAGGGGGTGGTGGCTGGGGGTGAAGCTCCGGACGTTGGACGGGTGTCCATGGACAG
>WTJS01000158.1 GCA_011524735.1 Alphaproteobacteria bacterium | reverse complement strand
CAGCAGGAAACAACCCCATCTACAGCTTGCTCACCATCGCTGAATGAGTAAATATCTATCTCATTAGTTGTTGCTTATAAAAGTAAATGACCTGAAAGATGGCGCAGTGATCAAGGGTGGCAAACCAGTATTGGACCGCGGAAGATGAACCGTTTGCACATATCAGGATTGATTGGAGGGTTGCTGCTGACCGTAGCGGCGTCGCAGGCGGCTAACGCCACCATGCCGGCCAATCAGGATATCTTTCTTCAGTGCGAAGGCGAGCTTCGGTCTCGGATGCTGGCCTTCAAGATGGATGAGCTGGTTACGGAAGAACGCCGCGACGCAGATCGCAAGATCCAGATCAAGATTCGCAACGCCAAGCGCGCCACCATCATGGAACATCCCTCAGACAAGGTTCTGTTCAGCCCGGGCCATTGCCGCGTTTCACCCATGAAGATCAGCTGTGAAATGAACAATGACACCGGCATGCGGCAGATGTTCATTTCGCGCACCAGCGGCGATGCCATTTTTGAAGGCTATACGGAAAGCTCCGACGAAAAATCCGCACTGGTGGTCGAACATTATTCCTGCATCAAGGAAGACCGGCAGCCGCTATTCTAGGCTGGCCCATCAGTTCGGGCCAATCTGCTCAGGCTTAACTGCTCAGGCCAAACTGCTTAGGCGATCCTGATCACGCCGCCCATGCCGGCCGCGTGATGTTCCATCATATGACAGTGGAACAGCCAATCACCCGGATTATCGGCTACAAAGACAAGGTCTGCTCTCTCGGCAGGGGCCATCAGATAGGTGTCACGCAGCAGATAGTGCTCGGCCCGCCCGAACTCGCGGGAATTCACCCAGAAATGCTGACCGTGAAGATGCATGGCATGTTCCCAGCGCGTATCGTTCCAGATCCGCAGCACAACAGTCTCGCCCCTTGCCACATCAGCCAGCAAATTTTCATAGCCGCCGACAATACCGTTGAAAGCCCACATTTTCGAATGGTCAGTGGCCAGCTCGCGCAGCGGCATCATCTCACCCATCAGACTGGCTTCGGTCAGATTGCCCATGGCGCCGCCCTGCATATGGATATCAACAACCCTGGCACCGGCAATGTCAGGACGCGGATACCAGCTTGCTGACGCGGGACCGGCTGGACGCGGAGCTGCCGCCTCTCCGGCCTGCGGTGCTGCAATCAGCCGTGCCGCCTCAAAAGGTTGTCCACCACTAAGTTCATAAAGACTGGTCGCCCCTTCAGGTAAATCTGCGATCAGATCGACACGCTGCGCTGGCGCGATCCGAAAGCCGTCAGTCCGGAACGGGGTGCAGGGTGCTGCGTCCAGCGCCACAATCTCGGCATCCGCACCGGCACCAAGCTGAAAGGTCAGGCTGCGTGCGTTGGCAGCATTGACCAGCCGCAGGCGGACCTTGCCGCTTGGCACCTGAATGTCGGGAAGTGACGCGCCGTTAATGGTCAGCCAGTTGCCAAGGCGCCCCTGATGCGACCAGTCCATTAATGAGCCAAGGCTGTCTTCATGAATCTGGTAGTCATCATCAAGACGCCAGTCATCTGCCATCAGCAGAATATCACGCGGTCCACTGTCCGGCTCGGCCTCATGCACGACAAGAGGGCCATATAGTCCCCGCGCGAGCTGTTCCCAGCCCTTGTTATGGGCGTGATACCAGAACGTACCGGCGTCCTTCAGGGGAAAACGATAGATGAACGTCTCGCCAGGTTCGACCGCAGGTTGAGTCAGGCCCGGCACCCCATCCATGGCATTGAGGTTGCGGATGCCGTGCCAGTGCATGGTCGTTGGCACATCCAGCTCATTGGTAAAGGTGATTTCAAGTTCATCCCCCTGCCGCGCTTCAATCAGCGGACCCGGTGAAACCCCGTTCACAAGCCAGAGATCGGTTTCTGGTGCATCCTCAGGGCCAAGCCGCTGTTTCGTAGCCCGCGCAGCAAGGGCATATCGCACCACCCGGCCACCGGTGCCATTGCCTACACTGGCCGCCAGTGGAGTCACGACAAGCATGGCACTGGCCGTGGTTGCAGCAATGAAGTCACGACGACGCATATTACCCTCCTGCAGGCAATGTCAGAATTGTTGTCAGCATGCTGCTCGCCAGCAGGATGCCGCCAATCGCCAAACATTCCAGGGTGATGCTGTGATGCAGACGGCCAGCCATGGCGGCTCTGTCCCCTGAGGTGAGCCCGGGGACAAACCGCTGCCGGTTCTGCAGGGCCAGCCATAACAGCCCACCAACAATCCCCAGCTTGGCTATCAGCACCCATCCCCACATCGTGGTCACCAGTGCCATGACAGACCCCAGCAGAACAGCGGCATAGACAAGGCCAGCGACCACCAGCCCGCCAACGGCATGCACCGCCAGCTGGCCAAACCTGTCGGCGATGATGTGAAGCTCGTCACCCGCGGACCTGTCACCTGTCGCCGCCATGCCAGCCAGCCGCCGAAGCGGCACCAGCGCCCCAATCCAGAATGCAACACCAGCCAGATGGATTGACAGCATCACCCCGGTAATGGCGCCGAATTTCGTGGCATGGCCGACGGTGCTGAAGGACAGCAGCACAACAGCTAGTGCCACGGCACGGGCTGGCATTTCGCCCCGCACCTTGACCTTGCGAATGACGGTGATCATGGAAAATCCGATGCCGCCGACAATCGTCGCCAGGCCAAGTGGCCCCTGCATGACAAGTTCCAGCATCATCGGGTCCTGCATGCTGGCAAAATCGCCGCCCAGATTGCCAGCACTGACCAGAACGCGAAGACCGGTCATGACCAGCCCGCCCCAGGCCGCCGCAATGGTCAGCCGCCGCAGATGCTCCAGCGTCGCTTCTGACATATGCGACTTGAAGGCCAGTTCAAACATCAACCCGCCAGCAGACAGGAATGCCGCCAGATAGAGGCCGAATTTCACGAAGGGTAAGAAGAAGGTCCAGATTTCCATGGGGACTGACTAACCTACTCCGCCAGGATGGTGAAGGTGAATTTGCCCTTCATCACATGCCCGTCTTCCGCCATCGCCCGCCAGCTGGCCTGATAGGCGCCCGGCGCCAGATCGGGCACCACAATATTGTGGGTTTTGGCAGACGCGAACAGGTGATCCTTGCCAAGATCGACAGCGTCCCCGCTATCGACAGGCACAAGGTCAAACCGCACCAGCCTGGCGACGCCTTTAAATGTCATCTCAATCTGATGCGGGGCAGACACTTCAGCCCCATCACCAGGCGACATTGATGCCAGCGGTGAATGCGCTGTCACGGGACCTGAACTGATACTGGCCGACAGCAACAGCACGGCCACCAGCCGCGCCATGGTTCGGCGAGTCGGGGTCCGGCGAGTCGGGCTCCGGCGAGTCGGGCTCCAGCGGGTCAGGGTCACAGCGTGCAATCGTGTCAGCATAAGGTGGCTCCTTGTGCAGGCAGGTCAGTGGCAGGCTTTGCCAAGGGCCTTTAGCCGCCAGTAATTATAGGGCAAGGGCGTGACAAACCCGGCCAGCAGCATGATCGGCACCACCCACCAGGTCAGCATCGCCCCACCGGTCAGCAGCACATCGGTGACATTCATCGCCGCTTCCATGCCGATCATCGAAATCAGCGACATGCCAATCGCCGTGCGAAAGGCCAGGCGCAGCGGCATCTGCCGCGCCAGGATCACCGTTTCCAGCGCAATCGAGG
>WTJS01000172.1 GCA_011524735.1 Alphaproteobacteria bacterium | reverse complement strand
GTGTCTGAGCCAGCGTACCTGCCACCGATACCGGCGACATCGCACCTGCAAGAATAAACGGTGCGGTGATGCAGGCCTGATTGTTACGCGCATAGACCTTGAGTGAGGACAGCATGGTTGCATCCCAAGTCATTGGCGAGTTGGCATTGATCAGGCTGGTGGTGACGGTGTTGTTCTGAACAAACTCGTCCCCAAACAGGATCTTCGACATGTCGACAGTATCCTGCGCCCGTTCTGGCGCGGTTACCGACCCCATATAGGGCTTGTCGGAATAGCGCTGGTGCGCATAGATCATTTCCAGATGCCGCTTGGTGACCGGCAGATCGACAGGCTCACAGACGGTACCACCGGAATGGTGGAAGCCTGGCAGCATGTAGACCAGCTTCACGAAATTGCGGAAATCCTCAATCGTCGCGTAGCGGCGCTCATTGTTGAGGTCGCGGACAAAGGGCGGACCATAGACCGGCGCGAACACCATGTTGTTGCCGCCAATCTCAACCGACTTGGCCGGATTGCGCGCATGCTGGGTGTAGCTTGACGGGGCTGTTTCACACAGCTTGCGTGCCAGACCACGTGGGAAATGCACCCGCTCGCCCTTAATGTCACAGCCGGCATCACGAAGCATGTCCAGAGCTTCGGGATCTTCAAGGAAATCGATACCAATCTCTTCCAGAATGGTTTCGGCGTTATCCTCAATGATCTCCGCAGCTTCATCGGTCAGGATATCAACCGGTGGAATACCGCGGGTGATGTAGGGAGCTGCCGCTTCACCGCCGCCGCTTCGAAGCTGTCGGCGTGCATCACGTCCACCACCTCTACGAGACCGGCGCTGTGCTGTTTCTGTTTCCGCCATCGGACTACCTTCTTTCTTTGCTTTATCTAGGCGCGAAGCTTTTCGTTGTTCGGGTCGTACGGTGAGTCATCAATCACCGTTGCCCGCAGGCGCTGGTCCAGAACATCAATCATCAGTTCCGTCCCGCTAACTGCAAGGTCGGGCCGGACCATGGCCATTGCCAGTGACTTTTCGACGCGGAAACCGTATCCGCCACTGGTGGCACGGCCAATCACCTCACCATCTGGCAGCATCAGGGGATTGCCACCAATGACATCGGCATCTGTGGTGTCATGAACCTCAATCGTGACCATGGCGTTGGCGAAGCCACGCTCCTGCCACTCGCTGAGTTTCTGACGACCAACAAAATCGCCTTTGTTCAGATGCACGAACCGGTCAAGGCCACTTTCCAGAGCCGCATATTCGATCGACAGTTCGGTACCGACCATACGGTAGGATTTTTCAAGACGCATCGCGTCCATGGCGCGGATACCAAATGGCTTCAGCTGGAATTCAGCGCCAGCTTCCATCAGCGCGTCAAAGATGTGGTTCTGATATTCAATCGGGTGATGCAGTTCCCAGCCAAGCTCGCCAACATAGTTCATGCGGAAGGCCATGGCCGGTGCCATATTGACGTCAATCAGCTTGCTGGACAGCCATGGGAAGCCTTCATTGCTGAGGTCGGTGCGGGTCAGCTTCTGAAGGATGTCGCGTGAACGCGGGCCGGCCAGAACCAGAACCCCGATGGAGTTGGTCAGATTGTCAAAGCGCACGGACCCATCAGTTGGCATCTGCTTCTTGATCCAGTCATGATCAAGCCGCTGGAATGCCCCGGCCGACACGACATAGAAGCTGTCTTCTGCTTCGCGCTGGATGGTGTATTCGGAATGCACGCCGCCACGTTCTGTCAGCGCATGTGACAGAGACACGCGGCCCACTTTCTTGGGCAGCTTGTTGGCCACAAGGTTGTCCATGAAGGCTTCGGCGCCAGGACCGGAAATCCGGCATTTGGCAAAAGCTGTCATGTCCAGAAGGCCAGCATGGGCCGCTGTGTGACGGACTTCATTGCCAACATGTTCGAACCAGTTGGACCGGCGGAATGACCAGTGGTCTTCCTGTGGCGTGCCTTCCGGCGCAAACCAGTTGGCACGTTCCCAGCCGAATTTCTGGCCAAATACGGCCCCCAGATCCTTCAGACGGTCATAGCACGGTGCGGTCCGAAGCGGGCGGGCGGCGCCGCGCTCTTCATCCGGGTAATGGATGACGAACACATTCTCATAGGCCTCTTCATTCTTGGCCTTGAGATAGGATTCGGTTGTGTAACTGCCATAGCGGCGCGGGTCGACGCCAAGCATGTCGATGGTTGGTTCGCCTTCCACCATCCATTCAGCAAGCTGCCATCCGGCACCGCCGGCGGCGGTGATGCCAAAGCTGTGGCCTTCGCTGAGCCAGAAGTTCGGCACATCCCATGCCGGACCAATGATAGGGTTGCCGTCAGGTGTGTAGGCAATCGCGCCGTTATAGACTTTCTTTACACCGACCTCGCCAAAGGCTGGTACGCGGTGCATGGCTGATTCAATATGCGGCTCAAGACGCTCCAGGTCTTCCTGGAAGAGTTCATATTCCGAATCATCGCTCGGGCCGTCGACATAACAGGCCGGCGCACCGCGCTCATATGGCCCAAGAATCAGACCACCAGCTTCTTCACGAAGATACCAGCGCCCGTCGGAATCCCGCAGGACACCCATTTCAGGAAGCCCCTTGGCATGGCGTTCCTGAATGGCTTCATGCGGTTCGGTCACGATATATTGATGTTCCACAGGGATGACCGGCACGTTCAGCCCAACCATCGCCCCGGTCTTGCGGGCAAAGTTACCGGTCGCGCTGACAATATGCTCACAGGTGATGTCACCCTTGTCGGTCGAGACTTTCCATTCGCCAGTCGATGTGCGGGTGATGCCTGTCACCGTGGTGTTACGATAGATTTCAGCACCGCGGCTGCGCGCCCCGGCGGCGAGCGCCTGGGTCAGGTCGGCTGGCTGGATATAGCCGTCATCAGGGTGACGGATCGCGCCAACCAGACCTTCGGGGTTGCAGAGCGGCCAGATATCCCGCACTTCGTCCGGGGTCAGGAAATCGACATTGATGCCAATGGTGCTGGCAACACCGGCATACTGGCGGTACTCGTCCATCCGCTCAGGCGTCTGGGCAAGGCGAATGTTGGACACATTGCGGAAACCGACATTCATGCCGGTTTCTTCCTGAAGCTCCTGATAGAACTTCACGGAATATTTGTGAACCTGTCCGACTGAATAGGACATGTTGAACAGCGGCAGCAGACCAGCAGCATGCCAGGTTGACCCGGATGTCAGCTCCTTGCGCTCAACAAGGACGACATCGTCCCATCCCTTTTTCGCAAGATGATACAGCGTGCTGACACCAACAACACCACCACCAATGACAACAACGCGTGCATGCGTTTTCATCGCGACACCTCCACAATCACTGTTCCGTTCAAAGCCATGGCATGGTCAGCCGCAGGGCGCGTGCTGTCACCAGACCGCTTTGGTGATCAGGACAGGCAGGGTGAATCACCGCCTGTACCGTGCGCAGATGTTAGGCAAAACAGCGCAGGAAAAGCGTCTGCCATGCGACCTGTTTTGCCCAGAATGCCCAACGGAAAATATGTCGCGCCCCGATGCCGGGGCCGGATGTCGTGCCCGGATGTCGTGCCCGGATGGTGGCTCAGGGATTGAGGCGCTGGATCGACCAGCCGCCCGCCCCGTCGGGGGTAAACCGGAACCGGTCATGAAGCCGGTCGGCCCCATCATGCCAGAATTCAATTTCCTGAGGGGTAATCTGGAACCCACCCC
>WTJS01000245.1 GCA_011524735.1 Alphaproteobacteria bacterium | reverse complement strand
GCTGATGCGCTGGCCATTGCGATTGCAGCGGCGAATGGGGTGATGCCGGCAGGGCTTGAACCTGCGAAAAAAGCGTCCTCTGGTGGTGGGCTGGAAGCGGCCATTGAGGCGGCGCTGGCCAGAGACAATGCCGCCGCGACAGGCAAAGCAGGGACATAAAACATGATTGCACAGCTTCGGGGAACCATCGTGCAGAGCGACACTGGCGGCGTCATTATTGATGTTGGCGGTGTGGGCTATGCGGTGACCGTATCCGGCAGAACGCAGGCGCAGCTCGCCGTTGGTGATGGTGATATTACGCTTCTGACCGACATGCAGGTCCGTGAAGACAGCATGACCCTGTTCGGCTTTACCTCGGTTTCCGAACGCGAAGCCTTTCGTCTGCTGATCACCGTGCAGGGTGTTGGCGCGAAGGCTGCCATGGCCATTCTGTCGGTGTTGACGCCTGACGATCTGGCCACCGCTATCATGGCTGCCGACCGGGCGATGGTGGCGCGGGCCGATGGTGTCGGGCCAAAGCTGGCCGCGCGGGTGGTCAATGAACTGGCTGAAAAGGTGGGGGCTCTGCCTGTCGGTGGCGGGGGGGTGGCGACCGGTGGGTCACCTGCTGCCAGTGCAGATGGTGCGGGTGCCGCAGCCGGAGCCGGGGCCATGGCAGACGCCATGTCGGCGCTGGTCAATCTGGGCTATGGTCGGGCCGAGGCGCATGCTGCGCTGCAGCGGGCCGTTGCTGGCGGTGCGGCACCAGATGATCTGTCGGGGCTGATTGCAGCGGCCCTTCAGGAAATGGGCCAGTAGGAAACAGGCCAGTAGGAAACAGGCCGGTAAGAAATAGGCCAGCAGGAAATGAGGCAGTAGGAAATGAGGCAGTAGATGAGCGCGGATGACGAACGGCTGATGTCAGGTGATGCGGTGGAACGCGCAGATGGTGCGCTTCGTCCTGAACGTCTTGCCGATTTCATCGGGCAGGGCGGGGGCCGCGCCAATCTTGAAACCTTCATCGCTGCCGCCCGTGACCGCGGTGATGCGATGGATCACACGCTGCTGCATGGTCCGCCTGGTCTTGGCAAGACGACGCTGGCGCAGATTGTGTCGGCCGAACTTGGCGTCGGCTTTCGGGCCACCTCCGGCCCGGTGATTGCGCGGGCTGGCGATCTTGCAGCGCTGCTGACCAACCTGCGGCCGCGTGATGTTCTGTTCATTGATGAAATCCACCGTCTGAACCCGGCGGTGGAAGAAGTTCTCTATCCAGCGATGGAGGATTTCCAGCTTGATCTGATCATTGGCGAGGGGCCGTCGGCCCGGTCGGTGCGGATTGACCTGCCACCGTTCACGCTGGTTGGCGCGACAACCCGTGCCGGCCTGCTGACCACGCCCCTGCGCGACCGCTTTGGCATTCAGATGCGGCTGCAATTCTATGGCCGTGATGAACTGGCGGTCATTCTGGCCAATCAGGCGGTCAAGCTTGGCATGCGGCTTGCCGATGATGGGGCGGCCGAAATTGCCGGCCGGGCCCGTGGCACGCCGCGTATTGCTGGCCGGCTTCTGCGGCGGGTGCGTGATATTGCGGCGGTGGCTGGCCATGATGAGGTCACCGCCAGCATCGCAGATGCGGCGCTGTCACGTCTTGAGGTGGATGCTGCCGGGCTGGATGCCATGGACAGGCGCTATCTTGGCTGTCTGGCGGAAAATTATGCTGGCGGCCCGGTGGGTGTGGAAACGCTGGCCGCCGTCCTTGCTGAACAGCGCGACATGCTGGAAGAGGTGATTGAGCCCTATCTCCTGCAGACCGGCCTGCTGATGCGCACGCCGCGGGGGCGCTGCCTGTCGGTGGCAGGCTGGGCCCATATCGGGATGACTCCGCCGCCGGCAACCGCCCGTCAGTTGGATATGCTGACGGATATTGGAGATGGCGATGACGGGTAAGCCGCCCGCCGCGCATCTCGCCGATCCGGTGTCGGATGAGGTGGCGGCGCTGCTGGCCGCACGCCTTGACGGTCTTGACGGTGTTGTGGCGGCGGATGGCGTGCATCACTATCCCCTCCGCGCCCAGATTGAGGATACCGATGCGGGCGGCATCATCTATCACGCCACCTATCTGAACTATGCTGAACGGGCGCGGTCTGCCTTTCTGCGCTGTCTTGATATCCGTCAGGAAGAGGTCATGAGTCCCGATCCGGATGGCGCAGCCGGTGCCGATGGGATGCTGTTTCTGGTGCGCCGCTGCGAGATTGACTATGTCAGCCCCGGCAGGCTGGGACAGCTTTTGTGCGTGGTGACCCGTCCGGTACGGCTTGGCGGCGCGTCCACAACATTGCAGCAGACGGTCACGAATTTTGAAAATGGCCACATTCTTGCCCGACTTCTCGTCGACATAGTGTGCGTCACTGCCGACCCTGGTGGTGACAGGCGGCCGCGGCGGATGCCCAGCGTTGTGGTCGACAGACTGCGGTCAGCCATGCCGCCGGATACTGATAGCTGATTATCAGTGCATCTCCGGCCCCGGCCGCCCGGCAGTCACGTGGGTGCTGGGTGCAGGGGTTCACAGATGGATTCTGTTGACAGTTTTGTAGCGCATTCAAGTTCAGATCTTAGCATCTGGGGTCTGTTCATGATGGCCGATCCGCTGGTCAAGGCGGTCATGCTGATGCTGGTTGCGGCATCAATCTGGTGCTGGGCGATCATCTTCGAGAAAATCACCTCGGTGCGGCATGAACGCCGTCATTCCAATAATTTTGAGGATGCCTTCTGGTCAGGCGGCTCTGCTGATGCGCTCTATGACGAAATCGGGGGCGATCCGCGTGATGCCATGACCCGCGTCTTTGTGGCTGGCATGCGGGAATGGCGGCGCGCCAAGGCCAGCGGTCTTGCCACGGCGGCTCGCTCCGATCTGCGTGCCTCCCTGCTCAGCCGTGTTGAACGGTCGATGTCCTTTACCATCACCCGGGAAATGGAACGGCTGGAAAAGGGAATGAATTTTCTGGCCTCGATCGGGTCGGTCTCGCCCTTTGTCGGTCTGTTTGGCACGGTCTGGGGGATCATGAATTCCTTCCAGTCGATTGCCGAATCCAAGAATACCAGCCTGGCTGTTGTGGCCCCTGGCATTGCCGAAGCGCTGTTTGCCACAGCGCTTGGTCTGGCGGCTGCCATCCCGGCCGTGATTGCCTACAATAAATTCGCCGGCGATCTGGAACGGGTCGGCGGCAGGCTGGAGACCTTTGCTCAGGAATTTTCCACCCTGCTGGCCCGCCAGCTGGATGAGGGCGGCCGCTGATGGGGATGTCGGTAAACAGGCGCGGCGGTTCCAGTCGTCGCCACCGTCCGATGGGCGAAATCAACGTCACGCCCTTTGTCGATGTAATGCTGGTGCTGCTGATTGTCTTCATGGTGACGGCACCGCTCCTGACCGTCGGGGTCGAGGTTGATCTTCCCAAGACCAAGGCTGGCCAGATCAACGCTGACTCCGCCCCGCTCGTCGTCTCGATTAAGTCGGATGGCAGGCTGTATCTTCAGGAAACCGAGGTTGAGGCTGACCGGCTGGTACCACGGCTCGAAGCCATTTCCGAAGCCAACCCGCAGGTGCGGATTTTTGTGCGCGGTGACGAGGCGGTTGCCTATGGCGATGTGCTAGGCGTGATGGGGCGCATTCAGGCCGCCGGGTTTGAACGTGTCGCGCTGGTTGCCCAGCTTCCTGAACCAAACTAGGCGGAGA
>WTJS01000150.1 GCA_011524735.1 Alphaproteobacteria bacterium | reverse complement strand
CATCCATATTGACAGGCCATCCGATAACCAGACCGCCCACATTTTCGGCATCCGCCAAGGCTAACATCTCTTCCATGTCAGGGGGGAACTTCTGACGCCAGATAATCTTGCTAGGGCTCGCGACACTGAGATTTGCATCGGAAATGGCAAGACCAATGGTTTTTTTGCCAACGTCGAGGCCAAACAGCCTTTTGCCGTCAGAAAGCTGGTCGCGGATATGGTTAAGCTTGCAGATCGCCATGGGCGGTGATAATTCCATCCTGATTTCACTGTCACAGCAAAAAGCACAGCACCATGTCGGTTGACAAGAGTACCGTTGCCAGAATCGCGCGGCTTGCGCGAATTCATGTTCCCGAAGATCGTCAGGATCAGCTCGCCGGTGAGCTGAATGGTATCCTTGATTGGATTGCCGAGCTGAACGAGGTGAACACTAATGATGTTGAACCTCTAGCAAGTGTCACGGGGCACGGTTTGCCGCGAAGGGAAGATGCTGTCACCGATGGCAATCGTGTTGAAGAGGTTCTTGCCAATGTTCCCGAAACGGCAGGTGGGTTTTTCGTTGTACCAAAGGTGGTCGAATAATGTCTGATCTGCTTTCACTGAGCGCTGTCGAAGCGCGCGCTGCCTTGGATAAGGGTGAGACTTCGGCCGTCGAGCTTGCCGACGCCTATCTTGGTGCCATCGAGGAAACCTCTGCGCTCAACAATTATGTCGCTGTCACTGCTGACAAGGCACGCGAAATGGCGGCGGCGTCAGATGCCAAAATCAAGACTGGTGAGGCTGGTTTACTCGAAGGTCTGCCTGTCGGTGTTAAGGATCTGTTCTGCACAAAAGGCGTTGCCAGTACCGCTTGTTCGCGCATTCTCGAAGGGTTCACGCCTACCTATGAGAGCACCGTGACTGCCAATCTCTGGCGTGAAGGTGGTGTGATGCTTGGCAAGATCAATTGTGATGAGTTCGCAATGGGATCGGCCAATGAGACAAGTGCCTTTGGTCCTGCCGTCAACCCATGGAAGGGAAGTGACGGTGTAGATCTTGTGCCTGGCGGATCATCTGGTGGGTCTGCATCCGCTGTGGCAGCACATTCCGCACTTCTGGCGACAGGAACCGACACAGGTGGCTCTATCCGTCAGCCAGCTGCTTTCTGTGGTGTTGTCGGCATGAAGCCAACCTATGGCCGCTGCTCGCGCTGGGGTATTGTGGCATTCGCAAGCTCGCTTGATCAGGCGGGCCCATTTACCCGTGATGTCGCTGACAACGCCCTGATGATGCAGGCCATGGCTGGCCATGATCCAAAGGATTCAACCTCTGCCAATGAGGCGATGCCAGACCTGATGGCGGCCTTGGATGCTGGCGTAAAGGGTATGAAGATTGGTGTCCCGTCTGAATATGTGATGGACGGGATGGACGATGAGGTTGTGGCTTTGTGGCAACAGGGTCAAGCGTGGCTTCGCGATGCCGGGGCTGAGCTTGTCGAGATTTCCCTGCCACACACGAAATATGCGTTACCGGCTTATTACATCATCGCTCCGGCTGAGGCGTCGTCAAACCTCGCGCGGTATGACGGTGTGCGTTATGGCCTGCGTGTTGAAGCAGAGTCACTGGATGAAATGTACGGCGCGACGCGTGCGGCTGGGTTTGGCGATGAAGTGCAGCGCCGGATTATGATCGGAACCTATGTTCTGTCAGCTGGCTATTATGATGCCTATTATCTGAAGGCGCAGAAAGTACGTCGTCTGATCAAGCAGGATTTCGACACCGCCTTCCAAAGCGTTGATGCGATCCTGACGCCGGCAACGCCAACCGCCGCTTTTGCCGTTGGACGCAAGGTTGATGACCCTGTCACCAACTACCTGAATGATGTGTTTACCGTTCCCGCTAATCTGGCTGGTCTTCCCGGCATGGCCTTGCCTGGTGGCTTGAACAAGGATGGCCTCCCTCTCGGTCTGCAGATCCTGGGCCGGCCTTTCGACGAGGCAAGCCTGTACAGCATCGGCCGAGTCATTGAGGACGCTGCTAATTTCACCGCGGCCCCATCGGGCCGTGCAGGAGGTGCATAATGAGCAACCTTGTTGAAGGCCGTACAGGCGAATGGGAAGTTGTGATTGGCCTTGAGGTCCATGCCCAAGTGTCATCGACCGCCAAGTTGTTCTCAGGTGCACCAACTGCCTTCGGTGCGGATCCAAACGCGAACGTCTCGCTTGTTGATGCAGCCATGCCAGGCATGCTGCCTGTCATCAATCAGGAATGTGTGCGTCAGGCGGTTCGCACCGGGCTTGGCCTGAATGCTGTAATCAATCTGGTGAGCGTCTTTGACCGGAAGAACTATTTTTACGCCGATCTGCCGCAAGGGTATCAGATCAGCCAGTTCAAACAGCCGATTGTTGGCGAGGGAACGCTTCGCATCGACATGCCAGATGGCACAACGATCGATGTTGGCATTGAACGTCTGCATCTGGAGCAGGATGCTGGCAAGTCGATGCATGATCAGCACCCATCCAAGAGCTATATCGATTTGAACCGGACCGGTGTGGCCCTAATGGAAATCGTGTCGCGGCCTGACATCCGGTCAGCGGCGCAAGCGGCCGCCTATGTCAAGAAGCTACGGTCAATCCTGCGGTACCTTGGAACCTGTGATGGCAACATGGAAGAGGGATCGCTTCGCGCTGACGTAAACGTATCAGTACGGCGACCAGGTGGCCCGCTCGGCACGCGTACCGAGACCAAGAATCTGAATTCCTTGCGCTTTATCCAGCAGGCCATCGACTATGAAGTGGCCCGCCAGATCGAAATCATTGAAGATGGTGGAGAGGTGGATCAGGAAACCCGACTGTTTGACACTGGTACGGGTGCCACGCGGACAATGCGCTCCAAGGAAGACGCACATGACTACCGCTATTTCCCAGATCCGGACCTTTTGCCGCTGGTGATTGAGCAGGCTGAGGTGGACGAGCTTCGTGCCGCCCTTCCGGAGCTGCCTGACGCCATCAAGGACCGTCTTACAAGTGAATATGGCCTGTCTGCCTATGATGCCTCTGTGATCATTGAAGAGCGCGAAACCGCCGCTTATTACGAAGCAGCAAGTGCTGGCCGTGATCGCAAACTTGTTGCCAACTGGATGACAGTGGAACTGTTTGGTGCACTGAACAAGTCAGGTGAAAGCCTTGCTGACTGTAACGTGGCACCAGAAGCGCTTGGTGGCCTTGTTGCCCTGATTGAAGATGGAACGATTTCTGGCAAGATTGCGAAGGATGTCTTTGCCGAGATGTTCGAGACCGGGCGTGACGCCGCCGACATTGTTGAGGAAAAGGGGCTGAAACAGGTTTCTGACAGCGGCGCAATTGAAGCCATGATTGATGAAGTGATGGCGGCCAATGAAGATAAGGTTGCTGAGTATCGTGGCGGCAAGGACAAGCTGTTCGGCTTTTTTGTCGGGCAGGTTATGAAGGCTTCAAAGGGTCAGGCCAATCCCGGCATGGTCAATCAGGTTCTACGCGCTAAGCTCGACGGATAGAGCCGATCTGGCAGGGGCGGGATTTTATGCTCGCCCCACGCACTTTTCGCCAAATTTCCGGTTTGACAGACGGCCCTGTCATGGCTAGACAGGGCCTTGCATACGCCGTGTATCTTTTGCGGCCCCACAAGTCTTCGTGACGCGTCACGATTGCTGAAAAAGGGGCCGGCCCCGGCGGAGGGGTGGCCGAGTGGCTGAAGGCGGCGGTTTGCTAAATCGT
>WTJS01000069.1 GCA_011524735.1 Alphaproteobacteria bacterium | reverse complement strand
GCCATAACCCGTGCCGCCTTTGGCACTGTCTTGGTTGCCTTGTCCGACCACGCTTTGCCCGCAATGTCGAGATGAGCCCATGGTGTGTCAGTAACAAATTTTTCGAGAAAACATGCAGCAGTAATTGACCCGCCCCAAGGCCCACCGATGTTTTTCATGTCAGCAATGTGGGACTTCAAAGCCTGATGGTAACCATCGCCTAGTGGCATCCGCCACACTGGCTCACGGGTTGCGTCCCCAGCATCGCCGAGACGCTGACACAGATCGTCGCTGTTGGAGAACATGCCGGCATATTCCTTGCCAAGTGACACGATGATAGCGCCGGTCAGTGTTGCCAGATTCACCATCGCCTGCGGCTTAAATTTCGTCTCTGTGTAGTGTAATGCATCAGCCAGAACCAAGCGTCCTTCTGCATCGGTGTTGATCACTTCAATAGTCTTACCAGACATTGCAGTTACAACATCGCCTGGACGCTGAGCATTACCATCAGGCATATTCTCGACAAGGCCAATCACGCCCACCACATTGCGCTGAACATTACGCTTGGCAAGGGCTAGCATGGTCCCAGTGACAGCGGCGGCACCGCCCATGTCCATTTTCATGTCCTCCATACCTTTGGCTGGCTTCAAGGAGATACCACCTGTGTCGAAAGTCACGCCTTTGCCAACCAGCGCGATGGGAGCTTCATCGGCGCCGCCCTGCCAGTTCATGACAACCAGGCGAGATTCCCGCCGACTGCCCTGACCAACACCAAGCAGCGCACCCATTCCAAGCTTTGTCATGGCAGCTTCATCAAGAACACTCACCTCAATTCCATCTGCCTTGAGCGCACTGCAGCGATCCGCAAACTCTTCCGGATACAGCTTGTTTGCTGGCTCAAAAACCAGATCACGGGCCATTTCAACGCCCGACATTAGCGCCATGCGATCAACAATGTCCGCATGTGCCTCTGAAAGGGAGGAAGACAACACAGTCACAACTACAGATTTATTCTGATCAGCCGCATCAGTGAAATAATCGTCAAAATGATAGGCGGCAGATCGCATGCCCAGTAGAATGTCAGCTACAACATCATCATCGAGGCCATCGGTTGGGAAACAGGCATGTTTGTGCGCCAATTCTTCGAGTGCTTTGAAGATGACACCACCGAGCGCCTCAGCCCCAGCACCTTTGACCATTGATTTCCCGGCGCCGATAAGCACAACGGCAGTATTTTCAAGAAAGAGCGTCAGGGATTTACCGTCTTCTCCCTTAAATTGTGCGAGGGACATCGCCGAAATGATCGATGCGGCCAGTGTCTTGTCCAGTGTCGGGATCAACTCGCCCTTGCTGCCTACGAGACATACTATCGCTGTGTCACCGTCTGGGGCCATTTTGGAAAAGGAAAGTTCAAGTTTGGTTGCCATCTGGTTGCCTCGTGCTTGTCGTCGGCCGATCGCTTAGGCCATTCATCATGAAGACGCGAATGGATCTGACGATGCCGATGGAACCATCAGGTCCCGATTGTTTTGTTGCTCCGATAAAACAGCTTTGACGCAATACTGTCAAAGCATGTCATAGGTTTTGCTTTTGATGATTTCCATATGGTAACTATGCCTGCAAGGTCGCAAGGGAATAACATGCAATTTGATCGCTATCTTCTAGCGCAACTCATGCGCACGACATTGTCAGTGGCAGTGACACTGATAGGAATCGTGTGGCTGTTCCAAACTATACGTATTCTCGAGATCGTGGTGAATCGCGGCGCACCCATTACTGACTTTTTTGTTATGTCCGTTACCGTGGTGCCACTCTGGCTAACAATTGCGCTGCCCATCAGCGCGTTTGTGGCTGTGACATGGGTCTTCCAACGCGCCTTGGCTGATCGAGAACTTCTCGTGATGCAGGCCAGCGGCCGAAGTTCATTTCAATTGGCGCGTGCACCGCTTGCGTTGGGTGCAATAGTGACCCTATTTCTGATATTGAACTCGGTCGTATTCCTGCCCCTGTCGTTTGGTATTTACAAAGACGTTCAATTTCGACTTCGCACCACCATCCCATCTGTAATGCTCCAGGACAATGTGTTCATCGATGTGGTCAACGGCATGACAATGTTGATTGGAAAGAAACTGGAAAGTGGGCTGGCTCAGGACGTGTTTATTCACGATGAGCGAAATGAAGGCAAAATTATTACGATGACTGCCAAAGTCGGCAAATTCGTTGAAAAAGACAGCAAGCCGGTTGTCATTCTACGCGACGGTCAGCGGGTGGAACTCGATCCAAACGGGGACTCTGGTGCGACACTGAGCTTTGAAAGTCACACTGTGTCGATCGTGCCAAAAGGCAAGCAGCAATCGGCGCGAATGCCGATCGACATGAATGAAGACTCCATTTCCAACCTTCTGGACCCATCAAAATCACCATCAGCAAATTACTTCAACCAGCGACGCGCCGAGGGGCACTACAGAATTGTCTCTCCGTTTCTCAGCCTACTTCTCATTTTAATCGCAACCTGCAGTGTTCTATTGGGACAAATACGTCGCGACACATGGTCTAGACGTACTTTGATAAATGTGGGCGGTGCCGTTCTGGCGATCAGCCTGCTTGTGTCTTCAAGATCCCTCGCAACCACAACACCTTCCGCTGTTCCGCTGCTTTATCTTAGTATGACGCTGCCTAGTTTTATTTTCACCTGTCTGCTGGCCTTCCCACAGCTTGGTCGTTTGCTCTCAACCTCCCTTAGGGTGAGGCGAGTGGCATGAACCGTTTCGTCCTATTCGGGATATTATTCCGGTATTTTGGAGCCCGATATCTTACTTGGGTCGCGATTGCAATTGCGGCTTTGACTGCCATTGTTTCATTGATTCAGACGATCGAGTTGATGCGCCGCGTAAGCACCCAGCAAGACGAGGCGTCTGATGTTAGCGTGATCGCAATGGCATTTCTGAACCTACCATCCGTCATTGAACTGGTTTTGCCATTTGGCCTCCTTGCCGGCTCAATGATGTGTTTTGATGCTTGGAACAGGTCGAATGAATTTGTTGTGACACGTGGGTTCGGACGCTCAATATGGTCAGTTCTGAGTCCTGCGATATGTGCCGCAGCACTAGTTGGCATAGCTTTCATTAGCATCATCAATCCAATTGGCTCAGTCACATCCAGACAATATGAAAGCATGATGAACTCGATTTTTGGTGAGGGCCCTCAACGCCTATCTGTCTCTGCTGACGGGCTGTGGCTTCGGGACGATCATGACGATGGTCGCTTCATCATCCATGGTGACACGCTGGATGTGGAAACCGCCAATATTATGAACCCGATCATTTACGCCTTTAGTGGTGAAGGAGATCTTGGGCAGCGTACCAAAGCTTCCATGATGCGCCTAACTGAAGCCGGGTGGATGCTTGAAGACGCGGTGCAATGGGATACCGAAGGCAAACGCCAGGAAGTTGGTACGCTTCTGCTACCAACTGGCCTTGCGGCACTCGACCTAGAGCAATCAAGCGCGCCGCCTAATTCAATTGCAATATTTTCGCTACCTGCCTTTATCAGCCTTCTCGAAAGCGCAGGCCTACCTACAGTGGATCACAGGCTCTACCTTCATAAGTTACTGTCCCTGCCATTCTTAATGGTAGGCCTTGCAATGCTAGGCGCTCGATTTACGTTAACGAACATGACACGCGGTAGACGAGTCCATCTGTTCACTCGCGGCGCTGTAATTTCCGTAATCGTGTTCCTGTTTGGTCAGTTGATGTACGTACTCGGCATGTCCATGCGCC
>WTJS01000047.1 GCA_011524735.1 Alphaproteobacteria bacterium | reverse complement strand
CGCTTGCACCGCTTCGTTACCTGTCCATCCCGGTTGGCATTCTGGCTGGCATTCTGTTCTTTGGTGAGATGATGACGCCGCAGATTCTGATCGGCAGCGCTGTCATCGTCGGATCATCCATCTTCATCCTGCGGCGCGAAAAGCAGCTTCGTGCCGCAGGCGTGAAGTAGGTGTCTCTGGCAGAGCTGGTGTCTGTTCAGGCAAACAGGCCATCATGGGTCTTGCGAAGTTCGGCCTTCTGAACCTTGCCCATGCTGTTACGCGGTAGCGCGTCGATAAAGATGATCGCCTTTGGCTGCTTGAATTTTGCCAGCTTTGCGGCAAGAGACGTTTCGATGGTCTCGGCCGCCAGGCTGTCATCACTTCGCACCACCACGGCGACAACACCTTCGCCAAAATCTCGGTGGGGAACACCGATAACGGCACTTTCCAACACACCGTCAATTTCATCGATCATCCCTTCAACTTCCTTGGGGTAGACGTTCAGTCCACCTGAAATGATCAAATCCTTGTCACGACCTACGATGCTGATATAGCCGCGCTCATCCCGAACGGCCATGTCGCCGGTGATGAAATAGCCATCATCGCGGAAGCTCTCTTCCGTTTTTTCCGGCATTTCCCAATATCCAAGAAACACGTTATCGCCTTTCAGTTCGATGATGCCGATCTCACCATCGGCCAGGGGGGCACCGGTCTTGGGGTCAGCGATCCGGATGTCGACGCCGGGTAGCGGAAAGCCCACAGTGCCAGCGCGGCGGTCCCCATCATACGGGTTGGATGTGCTCATATTGGTTTCGGTCATGCCGTAGCGTTCCAGAATAGCCTTGCCGGTGCGCTCTTCAAACTGGGTGTGGGTTTCAGCCAATAATGGGGCTGAACCCGAAATGAACAGCCGCATATGTTTGCTGATGTCAGCGGTAAAGCCGTCACTGTCCAGAAGGCGGGTATAGAATGTTGGAACGCCCATCATGGATGTCGCCTTTGGCATCCAGGCCAGCGCCGCATCTGCAGAGAATTTCGGCAGGAAGATCATTGACCCGCCTACCATGGCCAGCAGATTGCTTGCCACAAACAGGCCGTGCGTATGGTAGATCGGCAGCATGTGCAGCAGGACATCCTGTTCGGTGAATTGCCAGTAATCCGCCAGTACTTCCGCGTTGGACAGCAGATTGCGGTGGCACAGCTTGGCCCCCTTCGACCGGCCAGTGGTTCCGGATGTGTAGAGAATGGCAGCCAGATCTTCTGAACCCCGGGTCACGGCGTCAAAGCTGTCTGCGCTGGTCCGTGCGGCATCGGCAAGGCTGCCAGTTTCATCCGCATTCAGTGTCATCAGACGGGCATTACAGCGTTCCGCTACTGGGGTGATGGCCTCTGCTGCATTGTCGCGAACAACCACAACGGCCGGCCGGGCATCGCCGATGAAGTAATCAAGCTCAGCTGCGGTGTAGCCGGTATTCAGCGGCAGATAGACCCCGCCAGCCTTGACCGTCGCCGCATAAAGCGCCAGCAGCATCGGTGATTTGTCGGCCTGAACCGCCACCCTGTCACCCGGTGTGACGCCAGCCTCTACAAGCGTGTTTGCAATCCTGTTGGTAATGGCCGCGAACTCAGCAAAGCTGATTTCGCCTGCATCCGTATAGAGGAAGGTCTTGCTGCTTGCAGCGTGAGCGCCGAAAACACGGTCATAGAGATGGTTTGTCATGAAATAAGGTCCTGGAAACGGGTCTTGATGTCAGGCTTGTGAAAGGTCGAACCGGTCAAACAGTTCGGCGGGGGCTTCATGGGCCGTCATTTCGGCGACGATCCTGTTGCAGAAATCGGCTTCTATCTCCGGCAAGTCAAGAGGCGTGAGCTGATGTGGGTCGCTTTGCAGATCATAAAGAACCGTTTGTGTGTCGGCAAAGCCGCCCTGTCGAGGCGACCGTTTGGCATCGGCGCGGGCTGGCAATCGCATAACGGGTGCACCGCGCGTGAATCCGAAGCTCCGCTCCAGCGTGGCGGGCTCCAGCTCTTCAATGGTGAACAGGCTGCGGTTATGCATTGGCATCAGCGTGTATTCAAAAAGTGGGCTTGCTTCCATGTCTGGGGGATAGCGAAAATAGCTGTATTTGCCATTGGTGGCATTGATCGCTCCTCCAAAAATACCATAGAGCGCGATGTCACGAACGCTGTCCACCTCACCTCTCATTAATGGCAGTAGTGAGCGCCCGCAAACATGCTGGCCTGGCGTCTGACCATGAAGCTCCAGCAGGGTCGGCATAATGTCGATGGTCTGGCTTAGCGCTGGAATGCGCATGCCCCCATCCGCGTTGATCTGCGGGTGGTAAATCATCAGGGGGATATGGGCGACTTCGTTATAGAACGGCATGCGATTTTTGGCCCACCAGCCATGTTCACCAAGCAGGAATCCATGATCCGTGGTCATGATGATGGCGGTGTCCTGCCAGCCATCTGTCTGATCAAGAGCATCCAGAATACGGCCTAGTTCGGAATCGCAGAGCCTCACAAGGGCGGCATAATTTGCGCGAAGTTCCGCCGCCTCTTCGGCTGTTTCATCAACTTCCTTATAGCGCGGCCAGTCAAGTGTTGGCCCTTCATACCCTGTTTCATCAGTCTTGAATTCCGGCGGGGAATGGAACGGTTCATGCGGGTCAAATGTCTCCATCTGCAGGCACCAGCTGTCAGCGTCCCGGTTCTCCTGCATAAATTGGAGCGCTGCATCGACACATTTGACAACGGGGAAGTCATTCCGTCCCCGTACCTGGGTTCGATTGATCATGCCCTGAAGCCGGTGGCCATTACGGTGATCTTCAAACTGTAGCGGGTGATATTGCTGACGAAATGCTTCCAGTGGTGGGGTGACCTTTGCCGCCCATGGATCGCTTTCCTGGCCTCTGATGAAGTCCCAGCTGGAATAGCGTGTGTGATAGGTCGAGCCACCATCTTCAAAATAATGATAATGGTCGGTTACCAGATGACAGTAGGTGTTTGTGGCCCTCAGCTGTCCGGCAAAACTGTCATCAAATGGTTCCAGCGGTCCCCAGCTGCGATGCAGAAAATTCAGTCGGCCGGTCTGCATGTCCCGACGGGCCGGCATACAGGGAAGTGATCCGGCAAAATGCTGGTCGAAGACGGCTGAGCGTGCCGCAAGCCTGTCGAAGTTTGGCGTTGGAACTGCCCCGCCATAGGCCCCAAGGGCAGATCGGTTCAGGCTGTCAAACAACAGAAAAAGGGTTTTCATGTCTCAAATGCTCGGATCAGGTCGCTGGTGAAATCGGGCAGTTTGCCGCAGATGCCTGCAACCACAAAAAGTGAATTGACTTCAAAAAGCTATCCCCTCTTAATTTGGTATACAATATTTTAGTGTGTGTTTCCGGACATGTCCGGATAGATGTTGGGTGAGGATTTTCATGGCTTTCGAAGCAGCAAGCGACATTCTTTCAGATTACACCGTGCTAGACCTGACACGGGTCCGGTCTGGCCCGACCTGTGTCCGGCAGCTTGCCGACTGGGGCGCCAATGTCATCAAGATTGAGACGCCAAGTGCCGCCGGATCGGATATGGGTGGATCGCGCGAAGGGTCGGACTTCCAGAATTTGCACCGCAATAAGCGGTCGATGGTTCTGAACCTGAAAGATGAGGATGGTGTCGCGATTTTTATGAAGATGGCGGCCAAGGCCGACGTCATCGTCGAGAATTTTCGTCCGGATGTGAAATTCCGTCTTGGTATTGATTATGAGTCCGTGCGCGCCATTAACCCTGGCATTGTCTACGCCTCGATCTCCGGCTTTGGGCAGGACGGTCCTCTGGCGGGGCGTCCCGGGTTTGATCAGATTGCCCAGGGTATGGGCGGACTGATGTCGATCACCGGTGCGCCGGGCGAAGGTCCGATGCGAGTTGGTATTCCGATTGCCGATCTGACGGCAGGCGGCTTTGCGGCGCAGGGTGTGCTGCTGGCGCTTCTTGGCCGGGAAAAGACCGGTGAAGGCCAGTGGGTGCAGACATCATTGCTGCAGGCGCAGATCGCGATGCTGGATTTCCAGGCGGCGCGCTGGCTCATGGATGGTGATGTTCCCAAACAGGCTGGCAATGATCATCCGACCTCCATCCCGACCGGGGTCTTTGTCACGTCAAACGGGCATATCAACATCGCCTGCGCTGGACAGCATATCTGGCTGCGCCTGAAGGACGAGCTGGCAGATCCGCGGATGGATCATGAAGATTATGCCGATCAGCCGTCGCGAAGCGTTAATCGTAAGGCGCTGAATGCCATCATTAATGAAAACACATCTAAGCAGACCACCGAATATTGGGTAGAGCGGCTTGCTGAAATTGGTGTGCCATGCGGTGAGATCAACAATATCGATCAGGTCTTTGCCAGCCCGCAGGTACAGCATCTTGGTATTGCCCGTGACATGGTCTCTCAGGAACGTGGCCCCGGCCAGATTGTTGGCCAGCCGATTATCATGAGCCGGTCGAAGTCTGAAATTCGCCGCCCGCCACCAACCAAGGGTCAGCATACGGAAGAGATTCTGTCCGAATATGGTTTTTCCAGTGACGAGATTGCCGCCTTTTCAGATAAGGGCGTGACATGAAGCTAGACGGTCTGGCTGAATTTGCAGATGGCAAAATTCTGGCTGGCGTGAGGGATCGCGTTGGCTATCTGGTCATCAACAATCCGGAACGCCACAACGCCATCTCACTTGCCATGTATCGTGCTGGCGCTGAACAGGTGTCAGCGATGGCGGCCGATCCTGAGGCGCGTCTTCTGGTAATCCGTGGTGCCGGTGGCAAGGCCTTTGCCTCGGGCGCGGATATTTCAAAATTTGAACAGGAACGATCGACAGCTGAGGATGTGGATATCTACGCCGCGGCGTCAAAATCCTTTTCGGATGCGGTGTTTCATTTCCCCAAGCCAACCATAGCGGTCATTCAAGGATACTGTATTGGCGGCGGGATGGGGCTTGCCGTCGCTTGCGACATGCGCCTGTGTGAAGATAAGAGCCGCTTTGCTGTCCCAGCGGCCAAGCTTGGTCTTGGCTATGGCTATGAAGGCATCAGGCGGCTTGCCAATCTTGTTGGTCCGTCAATGGTGAAAGAGATTTTCTATACGGCGCGTCAGTTCAGCGCGGCAGAGGCCTATGAAATGGGGTTGGTGAACCGCGTGCTGGCGCCACATATGCTAGCTGCTTTTGCGGATGATTATGCCCGCCGGATTGCCGACAACGCGCCCATGACGATTGAGTCGGTTAAGGCGATCACGCAGGCGCTTCAGGGGCATGAGGCCGATCTGGACCTTGCCGGTCTGGATGACATGGTCAAGGCTTGCTTTGACAGTGCGGATTATATCGAGGGCCGCCGTGCCTTCATGGAAAAGAGAAAGCCAGAATTTCAGGGGAAATAGGTCGGCATAGATCGACACATCACAAAACAAAAGAGGGAGGAATGCATGTCTGGAAAGTCACTGAAACAGAGGATCGGTGTTGACCTTGGCAGGCGCCTGCCGCTTGAGGATGGCATTCGCTGGGCGGCTGAAAACGACGTGCACTTCATTGATGCGCAGACGGACATCGCCCCCAACGCGCTTGAAACATTTGATGATGCACGGTGTGCCGGGGTGCGCGAGCTTCTGGATGAAAGCGGGATCAATTTTGGTCTTCATACCCTGTCAGGGGTGAATGTTGCTGAATTCTCACCTTTCTGCCGCGATGCGGTTGATGCCTATATGAAGGCCTATATCGATCTTGCGCCCAAACTGAACGCGAAATGGATCGTGGTTCATGGCGGGTATCACTTCACGGCCTGTAAAAAACTTCGCATGCAGGCGTCGATTGACCGTCTGCGGCGTATTGGCGATTACGCGGCTGAAAAGGGCGTGTTGCTGCTCCTGGAGAACCTCAATTGGGAACCGGTGCTGGCCGAGGTCAATTACATGCCGGTTACCCCGGCGGAATGCATGCATTTTTTCCGTGAGATTGATAGCCCGGCCGTGCGCTGGTCCTTTACCGCCAATCATGCGCATTTTCTGCCCGGTGTTGGTATCGCCAATTTCATTGACGCCATGGATTTCAGCCTGTGTCATGAAGTGCGGCTTGCGGACAATAACGGGTCTTACGAGATCCATCAGCAGCCTGGCGACGGCACCATCGATTTCGGTGCCATGTTCAAGAAAATCGAAGGCATGGGATATACCGGCCACTACACCAATGGGTTTGGCAGCATCGACGATATGCTGGTGGGACGGGACTATATGGTTGACCGCGCCCGCGAAGCTGGTCTGAAGGTTGATTGACCGTTGGCCTGAGCCGCTGATGCCAGGTGCGTCTGCTTTTATTCCTGACGCGTCAAAAGGTGCCACTTTGGACGTTGTTTAACCAAAATATTTGGTATACCGTATTTTGTAGGGGTGAGGTTTAATTCCAAAATCCCTGAATGTAGAGCGTGTGAATTTCGTCGGGTGACCTGCAAAAAATCCCACTCTATCGGCTGTCGGCCAGCGGAGTAAGGGAGCAGCCCTTCGCCACCGTTCTGTGAAATGCGAAGAGCGAAACAAAATTCTGGGAGGAAGAAATGCTCAGCACAAAACAAATTCTGTCGGTAGGCGTAGGTATCGCGTCGATGGCAGGTGTGATGGCTATGACATCCATGCCTGTTGCGGCTGCCGAAGGCACTGTTGAAGTTGTGACCCATGCCGGCGCTGGTGGTGGTACCGACGTGAACTCGCGGATGATGATGATCCGTACACGCCGTCACCTGAAGCAGGACATGGTCGTGGTTAACAAGCGCGGTGGCGGTGGTGCCGCTGCCATGCAGTATTTCAAGGGTCGTCCAGCTGACGGTAATACCGTCCTTACCTTCACCGTTGGTCACGCGATCACGATGGCGAAGGGCAAGACTGATCTGACCATTGAGGATATGGCACCAATTGCCCGCGGTACCAATGACCCGCAGATCCTGATGGTGAATTGTAAGACCAGCCCGTACAAGACTCCTGAAGAGTTTGTTGCTGGCATGAAAGCTGGTGACTCGATGAAGTTTGGCGGCACCTCGTCAGGCACCATCGACCATCTGACAGTCTATCTCTGGGCCAAGCGTCTTGGTGTAGATATGCCAACCTACATCCCATTCGGTGGTGGCGGTGAGCTGGCAACTCAGCTTGTTGCCGGTGCTGTTGACGTCGGTACGCTGAACCTGTCCGAAGCGTCTGCTCCAATCGAAGCTGGCGATGTCTGCCCGCTGGTCATCCTCGGTGAGAACCGCATGGACCCAATCCCTGCAGCCAAGACCGCCAAGGAAATGGGCATTGATCTCGTTCTGTCTACAACACGTGGCTTCGTAACGCATGCGGGTGTGTCTGAAGAGCGCCGTGCCGAGCTGGAAGCTGCGATGACCAAGGCCATGGGCCACTCGCTGTATCAGGCTTACCTGATGAACTCTGGTCTGGACTCAACCTCGCCGATGGAATCCAAGGCCTGGGGTGAGCAGATCAAGATGATGGTCAACGAGTTTGGTCCGGCCCTAAAAGAAATGGGGCTGATGGACTAATCGTCCTCACGTGAACAGACCGGTGGGCGGCTTCGCATAGCTGCTGCCCACCGGGTGCTTACGAAGGATGAAATCTATGCGACCTTTCATTGTTCCAGGATTGCTAGCCGTATTCTCGGTGGTGATCATTTATCTGGCCCTGCAGCTGAAGCTATCGCCGCCGATGATTGTCGGTCACAGCATGCAGCCACGTTCATTTCCTATTTTTCTAATGGTGATCAACCTGATCCTGATCGGGATCCTTGTGTGGCAGGTGAAGCAGAACCCACCTGATCCAATCAAGCTTGAGGGGGTTACCACCTGGGTCAGCATCTCGATGTTTGCAGCTTTCTATCTGCTGACGACCTATGCTGATTTCTTCATCGCCATTGCGGTGGTGATGTTTGTGCTCTGCTACAGCTGGGGCGAGCGCCGCATTCATGTTGCCGGCCTTGTATCAGTGGTTACGCCGCTGTCTCTGTTCCTGCTGTTTGACGAAGTCCTGAAGATCCGGTTCCCCCGTGGTCTGATCACCAACTGGTATTACGGATAAAGGAGCGCCTTATGCTTGAAGCCATTTCCGCAATGAGCTCGGTCATGCTTGATCCGTACCTGTTGGGACTGATCTTCATGACCACGATTATCGGCATCATCATTGGGGTTCTTCCCGGGCTTGGTGCCACGACTGGTGCGGCGTTGCTGCTGCCCTTTACGTTGACAATGACGCCGGTGAACGCGATTGCCGTGCTGGCCACGTTATATGTCTCGGCGACCTTCGCCGGGTCCATTACAGCCATTCTGATCAATACACCCGGCACATCCGCGGCTGCGGCAACCACCTTTGACGGCTTTCCTCTGGCACAGCGTGGTCAGGCCGGCCGCGCCCTTGGCGTTGCCGTTGTGTCCAGCACGATCGGGGGGATTTTCTCAGTCATTATTCTGTGTCTTGCTGCCCCGATGTTGGCCCGGGTGGCCTATGAATTCAGGCCGCCAGAATATTTTGCCCTGACGATTTTCGGACTATCGATGCTGGCAAGTGTCGGTGCTGGTGGCGCGGTAAAGAACCTCATAGGTGGCGTCTTTGGCGTGTGGCTTGCCACCATTGGCGCTGAGCGCGTGACATCCATCGAGCGCTTCATGTTCGGCAATTATGAGCTTTATGAAGGGTTGTCCTTCGTACCTGTGATGATCGGACTGTTCGCCATATCGGAGCTGCTGGTGCAGTCAAAGAATGCGCATCTGGTAGCAGACATGGTCACGTTGAAGGCGGTCAAACTGCCGACGCGTGAAGATTACAAACGCATCTGGAAAACCATTGCGCGATCATCTGGCATCGGCACCTTCATTGGTATTCTACCAGCTGAAGGGGCGACTGTTGCCTCAATGATTGGCTATTCCGAAGCACGGCGATGGTCAAAGAACCGTGAGGAATTTGGCAAGGGTTCGGTTGAAGGCATTGCTGGTGCGGAAGCGGCGAACAATGCGGCGACCGGCGGTGCAATGGTGCCGACCATGGTGCTCGGCATTCCGGGAAGCGGCACGACGGCCATCATCCTTGTCGGGTTGATGGTGCATGGTCTGCGTCCAGGGCCCTATCTGTTCACGGAACAGGTGGACACGGTCTATCAGATTTTTGGCGCGATGCTTGTGGCAAACATCATCTTCCTCGGGATGGGGCTGTATGCGGCAAAGCTTTTTGCCCGTATTTCACTGATCCCGACCGCCATATTGTGGCCGATTGTATTCGCACTGTCGGTGATTGGTGCCTATTCGCTGGCAGCTTCGCTGTTGGATGTTTGGATTGCCCTGATCTTTGGCGTGGTTGGGTTTTTCGCCCGCCGTCATGGCTTCTCGGTAGCACCGATTGCCGTTGGTCTCATCCTTGGTCACATGGTTGAGGTGAATCTTCAGAACTCACTGAAGATGTTCGACGGCGCCTGGTGGATGATCCTGGCTCAGCCGCTTGCGCTGCTGTTCCTGGTATTGTCCTTCCTTGGCCTGTTCGGGTCGCAGATCGTGTCGATGATTACCAAGCAGGGCAAATCATCGGACGCAAAGCAGGACGTAAACTAAACCTGGTTCCTTCCAAGGCAGGAAGGGCGTGACGGGGCTCTGTCACGCCCTTTTTGTTGGATGGGATACGCCCTTTTTGTTGGATGGGATTCTGGAAGCAAAGACGGCTCAGCCGATACGAAACGCGTCAAGCCGGTCTGTATTCAGGTCGAAACCAAGCCCCGGCGTATCGCTCATGCTGATCCAGTCATCGGCTGCCTCTGGCAACCCGTCATAGATCAGGCGGCAGGCCTCAACTGAGGAGTAATGCATTTCAACAAGGCCACCATTTGATACGCCAGCCTGAAGATGGGCGTTGAAGAACGGCCAGGCGCCGCCATTATCGACACTGACATTGAAGGCTGCCGCCATTGCCGCGATCTTGGCGCATTGCGTAAAACCGCCGGTAATCACCACATTGGGTTGGATCATGTCGACCGCTTCAGCCATCAGCATGTCGCGGAAGCGGTAGGACTGCGCTTCATTCTGTCCGCAGGCAACTCGCATGCCGGTGGCCCGCCTGAGGTCAGCCATCTGGCGTACATCATTCTGCGTGATGGGTTCTTCGAAGAAGGTGATGTGATGGGGCATCAGCGCCCCGGCCAACTCCACAGCGTGAAAATAATCAAGACTGCAATTCGCATCGATGAATAGCTCGGCATCAGCGCCGGCTGCCTCACGAACAGCCTTAACGCGGTGTTCGTCCTGACGGATAACATCGCTTAAGAGGCGGGGTTCATCCCGTCGTTGCAGGGCACTGTTACCAACGGTCATTTTCAGGCGTGAAAATCCTCGTTGTCGCCAGGCTTCGGCGGCTGGACCAAGTTCATCATCTCCATAGACGCCGAATCCGAAGGTGACATAGACAGGGCAGGCGTCACGAGCGCCGCCCAGAAGCTTCCATATTGGCTGACCAAGAGCCTTGCCGCGTATGTCCCATATCGCAACGTCAATGGCGGCAATGGCGTGCATGCCAATACCACTCTGTCCGCGTGGTACAAGTGCCCAGTAGAGACGGTCCCAGATGCGTTCATGGTTCATGGGATCCATGCCGATGATCTGCGGAGCGGCAATGGCATCGATCGCTGCCTTGATCGGAACCGCTGGCCCAATCGATGTTAGGCCATGTCCTGTAATGCCGGCGTCTGTTTCGATTTCAACGACACAGACCTGATGCTTCAGCGGCTTGCCAGGCTGCGTGATATCAAGCGTAACAGGAAGGCTGAGAGCATGGGCCCGGATAGCGGTAATCTTCATGGTTCAATATTGCGTGCCACAATCAGGCAACGGCCTCCCAATGGCTGACCATGTCACAGGCGATATCGAAGGCTGCGCGGGTTGCGCCAACATCCGCAGTTCCCTGACCGGCGATATCGAAGGCTGTACCATGCGCGGGTGTTGTGACTGGAAACGGGATGCCGCCCTGTACTGTCACGCCGCGGTCAAACCCCATAAGCTTTAGCGCAATCTGACCCTGGTCATGATACATGGTGATGATTCCGTCAACGTCACCAGCCTTGGCTTTCAGAAAAACAGTGTCCGAAGGCCAGGGCCCATCGACATTGACCTGCTTCTGGCGGAGCGTTTCAACCGTTGGATTGATCACTTCAATTTCTTCCATGCCGAAATTGCCATTGTCTCCGGCATGCGGGTTCAGAGCGGCAACTGACAGGCGGGGCCGCGCGAGGCCAGAGCGCCGCAGCGTGCGATCAATAAGATGTACTGCCTCAGTGATGCGATGCTCAGTAATGAAGCTGGACACGTCCTTGAGAGCGATATGGCTGGACACCCGGCTGGTCCAGATGCCGTTCAGCGTGTTCAATTCGGAGATATAGGTTTCGACCCCCAGAAACTCTGCCATGTAGTGAAGCTCATCCTCATGGCCAAGCCCAGCCTCGATCAGGGCTGCTTTGTTGAATGGTCCGAAAGTGATGGCGTCAATCACACCGTCCCGTGCCATTTCAAGAGCACAGTTCAGATTATCCAGAGCAGAATGGCCGTTGGCATAGGTGACTTCGGCAAGCCTGACCTCTTCAGGGGTAATGGTGTCGCGGTGATGCAGGGCAAAGCCGGAGAGTGAAGCCCACTCATCCTGACGCGCGTTGCAATCCGTCATCTCGATGTCCTGACCGGCTTGGCGCTGACCAAGTTCGAAAAGATGCCTGTCACCAATCAGCAGAATGTCTGCCTTTTCGGCAACCTCTGGATCGGACAGAAGTTTGGCAATCAATTCTGGGCCAATGCCGCCCGGATCACCTGGAATAATGCCGATACGCGGTTTCATGATGAAGTCTCCTGTCCGTCATCGGACATAACAAGATTGCCAATGGCTGTTTCAATGTGGATGCGCATGGCCTCGGCTGCTGCCTTGGCATCTCTGCGGGTCAGCGCATCAGTGATGTCATTATGCTGGTTCAGTGTTGTCACGCGCGCATCAATCTTCCGCGATGACAGAAAGCGTGCCCGCCAAAGCCGTGCGTTGAATTTCTGATGTGTGTCGATCAAGGATTCATTGCGGCTGGCCGCAACAATGGTTGTGTGGAACTGCATGTCCGTCTTGAAGAAATCAATCGACAGCATGTTATTGCTTCCGTCTGACATCTGCTGGTCCAGAATGGCAATTTCTTCAAGCTCTGCATCGGTTGCATTAGCACAGGCAAGCTCTCCGGCGAGCGCCTCAAGTGAGCCAAGAACCTTCATGCTGTTTGACAGTTCCTCAAGCGAGGGGTTGGCAACTCGTGATCGCCGGGTCGCGGTGTAATCAACCAGCCCTTCACTTTCAAGAATACGCAGCGCCTCACGCATCGGGGTGCGGCTGATGCCAAGCACTTCTGCCAGATCGCGTTCGGGAATATGCATGCCCGGTGGCAGCTTTTCCAGCAGGATCAGTTCCCGCAGCTTATCGGCTGTTTCTGCGCTCAGAGACCGGCGCTGGCTTGGCTTGATATCACCAATCTCAACGAGGTTGTTCAGGGTTGCCTGCTTGCCCATGCTCTATTTTCCCCAGTTCAGCACAATTGGATCCAGATCCCGAAGCAGCCCAAGAAGCTCATTGCGGGTAGCATCGGGGAGAGGGTCGATCGGGTGACGGCAGAAATCCGACTTGATAACGCCGCCTTCAACCATCGCGGCTTTTGCTGCGCGGAAACCGCACTGGCGGTTTTCATGATTGATGGCTGGTAGCACGCGCGTATAGCCTGCAACGGCCGCGTTGCGATCACCGGCAGCATGCGCCGTAATCACCGGCCGGATCAGATCAGGGATCATGGCCGATGTCATGGACCCCGTCGCGCCGCCGTCAAGATCGGCCAGAAGGGTAATGCCTTCCTCGCCATCAAAGGGGCCTTCAATGGCGTCGCCTGCCGCATCGATCAGAGCACGAATCTTATTGGCGACCCCTGTCGATTCGATCTTGAACAGCTTCACCATTTCAATTTCAGTGGCCATTCTGGCCAGCAGCGGTACTGGCAGATCGACACCTGACAGAGGCGCATCCTGAATCATGATGGGGATGCCGACATCGCCAACGATCCGGAACTGGTCAAAGGTCTGCTGCGCCGTCCCTTTCAGCAAGGCCCCGTGATAGGGCGCCATCATCATTACGATGGCCGCGCCAAGCTCCTTGGCCCGGCGGGCCCTTGCAACAACGATATCCGTTGCGAAATGGCTGATTGTGACAATCACCGGCACGCGTCCATCTACATGGGTCAGGCACAGTTCCATGAGGTGATCCCGCTCGGCATCTGAAATCAGAAACTGCTCGGAAAAATTGGCAAGGATACAGAGACCATCACATCCCTGATCAATCACGCAGTCCAGCACCCGGCGCATGCCGTCATCATCGATGGCACCATTTTCGGTGAAGGGTGTCGGGGCGACTGGCCAGATACCGTGATAGGGACGCTGTGTCATGGGTCGAACACTCCTTATGGTGCAATATAACTTGTCTTAACGACGGTGTAGAATTCACGCGCATAGCTGCCCTGTTCCCGCGGGCCATAGCTTGATCCCTTGCGACCGCCAAAGGGTACATGATAGTCGACACCTGCGGTTGGCAGATTAACCATGACCATTCCAGCTTTAGAATTCCGCCGGAAATCCGTCGCATATTTGAGCGAGCTGGTACAAATGCCGGCAGACAGACCGAATTCAGTATCATTGGCAACTGCCAACGCTTCGTCATAGTCGCCGACCTTGATGACCGAAGCCATTGGCCCAAAGATTTCTTCACGTGAGACGCGCATGCTGTTGCTAGCCCCAGCAAAGACGGCAGGGTGCATGAAAAACCCGTTGCCATTGCCAAGCCCACCGCCGCGGACGTCGCATCCTTCTTCAGATGCCAGTGCCAGATATTTCAGATTCTGATCAAGCTGACCCTGATCCACCACAGGACCAATCTGGGTCTTGGTATCCAGCGGGTCACCAACCACCAGATCAGCCGCAGCCGCGGTCAGCTTGTCAAGGAAGGCATCATGAATGCCGGCAGTGACAATCAGGCGTGATGAGGCGGTGCATCGCTGACCGGTGGAAAAGAAGGCCCCATTCAGCGAAGCGCCCACGGCCACGTCAAGATCGGCATCGTCGACGACAACCATCGGGTTCTTGCCGCCCATCTCCATCTGCACTTTTTTGCCAAGTTCGGCGCAGCGCACAGCGACCTGACGGCCAGTTGCCACCGATCCGGTGAAGCTTACGGCGGCAATGTCGGGATGATCGACAATACGGGCACCAACCTGTGAGCCGGGTCCCATCACCAGATTGAAAATGCCAGCGGGGCATCCCGCTTCATCAAGGATTTTGGCAAGTTCCCACGCACAGCCCGGGGTCAGTTCGGCCGGCTTCATCACCACCGCATTCCCGAAGGCAAGCGCCGGTGCCAGCTTCCACGCTGGAATGGCAATGGGGAAGTTCCATGGTGTGATCAGGCCAACAATGCCAACCGCTTCCCGTTCAATCATCACATCGATGCCAGGCCGCACTGAGGCGACAGCATCACCGGTATTGCGGAGCGCCTCACCAGCAAAGAATTTGAATACCTGAGCGGCCCGGATGGTTTCCCCCGTCGCTTCGGCGATGGTCTTGCCTTCTTCCCGGGCCAGAAGTTTCCCAAGCTCTTCCTTGCGTGCCATGATTAGCGCGCCGGCAGCTTCCAAAACATCATGGCGAATCTGTGGGCTGGCGCTTGCCCAGGCTGGCTGGGCATCAAGGGCGGCAGCAACCGCTTCATCTACCCGTGCAGCTGTACCGCGCGCATAGGTGCCAATGATATCGTCCTGATTGGCCGGGTTACGGTTGGTTGTAACGTCCGTGTCAGCAACCCATGCGCCGCCGATATAATGTGCAAAATCCACCTTGTGATCTCCCGCTGACTGGCTGGCTTGGCCCACCATCTGAGTAGGTCAACATGGTATACCAAATTCCGAAAAAGGCAAAGCCGCGCTGGCTGCCCCTTTCACATCAGTTTTATCGGGTGGCTGGTGCTAGACACCTTTCCAGTCTGGCTTGCGCTTTTCGAAGAAGGCCGAAATGCCTTCCTTGAAATCAGCACTGCCAAAACATTGTTCGACAAGATCATGATCATCGGGCAGAGGCGTCACCGCCTGCAGCCTGCGCAGGCCGCGTTTGGTGGCGTCGAGTGTGAGTGGGGCCAGCTCGGTGATGGTGCCAGCAAGCTCCTCTGCGCGCGCCAGCATGGCATCTCGGTCTTCCAGAAGTTCTGAAATAAAGCCGGCAGAGGCCGCCTCGTCGGCATCAATGAGTTGCGCTGTTAACAGCATATATTTGACCCTTGCTTCACCAACAAGCCTGACAAAGCGGCTGAGATTACCGATGGCTAGGCAGTTGCCAAGCGTGCGCGCGATGGGGGCGCCCACTTTCAAATCACGGCTGCCAATCCGGATATCACAACAGGCTGCAATGGCAGCGCCGCCACCTGTACAGAACCCGTTTAGTGCGGCAATGGTCGGCAGGCGACATTCCTCAATCGTAACCAGCGTCCGATCGATCATGGCTTCATATTCAATGGCGTCCTGACTGGTGAAGGTCTTGAACTGCGAGATGTCAGTGCCGGCGGCGAAGGCGGCATCGCCCCCGCCCGAAAACACGAGAACCTTCAACCCATCTGGATCATCCTTGCCTCCGGCCATGGTGCAGATGTCTCGGATCCGGGCATACATGTCGAACGTCATGGCGTTCCGGCGATGTGGCCGGTTCAGTACAATATGGCCAATGCCATCTCTGGCCGTGAACTGAAGTTCGTCCTGCACACTCATCTGTGTCTCCCTGACGGATATCTGGTCCTGTAACGCCGTGCTGCTGCGGGACTTGGTTCAAGCAGCGGCAGCTGTTTCGGAGAGATATTGCATCGCTGCATTTGTGCCGCCCGACTGATGTGGGACGTCGGCAACGCGGAGACCCATTTCAACACCACTCAATGTTGCGGTCAGCATCAGATCGTTGAAGTCACCAAGATGTCCGATTCGGAAAACCCGGCCGGCAAGCTTGGCAAGCCCGTTCCCAAGCGACATGTCGAAATGCTTCAGAACCGTCGCGCGGAAGGCATCAGCACTGTGACCTTCCGGCATGAGAACAGCGGTCAGCGAGCTGGAATAATCACGAGGTTCCTGACAGAGAACTTCCAGTCCCCAGGCCTGCACGGCGCGGCGTGTGGCTTCGGCGTGACGGTCATGCCGGGCGAAGACAGCCTCAAGGCCTTCCTCGTGGAGCATGTCGATGGCTTCCGCAAGGCCATACAGCAGGTTTGTTGCCGGGGTGTAAGGGAAGGCCCCATCCTTATTGGCGGCAAGCTGTTCCTGCCAGTCCCAGTAAGACCGGCGCATGCCGTTTGACTTGGCTTCGGTGATGGCGCGTTCGGACAGGGCATTAAAGGACAGGCCAGGGGGTAGCATCAGACCCTTCTGCGATCCTGATACGGTGACATCAACGCCCCATTCATCATGACGGAAATCGATAGAGGCAAGTGACGAAATGGTGTCAACCATCAGCAGGGCACCGTGGCCGGCCGCATCCATCGCCGCCCGAACTTCGCCAATACGGGACGTTGATCCGGTTGAGGTTTCATTATGAACGACGCAAACCGCTCGGATCTTGCCCTCACTGTCGGCGCGAAGCCGATCTTCAATTGCCTGCGGGTCAACGCCATGCCGCCAGTTTGTTTCCAGAAATTCAGTTTCCACCCCAAGCCTGTCGGCCATTTTCTTCCACAATGTCGCGAAGTGTCCGGTTTCCACCATCAGCACCAGGTCGCCTTCGACCAGTAGATTGGCAAGGGCAGCTTCCCAGGCGCCCGTGCCAGATGCCGGATAGATGATGACGGAAGATTCTGTTTTGAAAATGGTCTTCATACCGTCAAGGCAACGCTTTCCAAGCTTGGCAAAATCCGGACCACGATGATCAATTGTCGGATAGTCCATGGCGCGCAGAACGCGGTCGGGAACATTGGTTGGTCCAGGAATCTGAAGGAAATGCCGCCCGGCCTTATATGTACTGGAAGTCATCTGCGATAATCTTTCACGTTGGAATGGGATACCAAATACCCTACGTTTTTTGTGGAGGCGAAACAACAGTGTGACCAGACCCGCGACGCTATTGCACAACATCTAACAGGTGAGAGCACTGTACTGTGTCATTCTGGCTGTTTTTTACGCCGTTACGAATCGCCGGTAAAGGACGGTTGACACCAGACCGCCAAAAGGAATGCCAGCTAGCATAGACCGAGATATCCCATGCCGAATGAAGTCAAAATACCATCATTTGCCCCACTGAAAGCCAATCTTCAGGGCATGCTGTTCGATGATCTGTTTGCGCGTGGGCGTTACGCAACCGATGCATCAATCTATCAGATGATGCCACATGCGGTGGTGGTTCCTGAAACACTGGCTGACGTGGAAGCCGCACTGGACTTCGCCCGGGCTGAGGGTCTGGCCGTGTTGCCGCGGGGCGGCGGCACATCGCAATGTGGGCAGACGGTCAACCACGCCATTGTGATCGATAATAGCGAGCATCTGAACCGTATTCTGGAACTGGATGTGGAAGGCAGGCGCTGCGTTGTCGAGCCTGGAATCGTGCTGGATGAACTGAACCGTCAGCTGAAACCGCATGGGTTGTGGTTCCCCGTGGATGTTTCAACATCCAGCCGCGCCACCATTGGCGGGATGGCCGGCAATAACAGCTGCGGTGGACGGTCGATCCGCTATGGCATGATGCGAGACAATGTTACCGCCATTGACGCGATCATGGCTGACGGGTCTAGGTCACGCTTTGCCGATCTGGAAGCCACAAGGGCTGAGGGTATGCTGGCCGATTTACTGCCCCAACTGCTGGCCATGGGGTCTGATCATGCAGGCGATATTCTTGAAGGCTTTCCCAAAGTGCTTCGCCGTGTTGGTGGCTACAACATCGACTCGCTGATGCCCGATGCGATGGCGTTGCGCCCTGGCGGTGCCGCAGGTGACGGGATCAACCTGGCACATCTTCTTGTCGGATCGGAAGGAACGCTTGCCTACAGTGCCGCGATTGAGCTGAAATTATGGCCCTTACCAGCACAGAAGCTGATGGGGATCTGCCATTTCCCCACTTTCTACAAGGCGATGGATGCCGCCCAGCATCTGGTCACGCTGGACCCTGTCGCGGTCGAACTGATCGATGACACGATGATTGCGCTGGCCCGCTCGATTCCTATTTTCCAGAAAACGGTTGAAGAAGCCGTCCGCGGAAATCCCGCCGCACTTCTGGTGGTTGAGTTTGCCGAAGATGACATGGAGGAAAACCACCGTCGTCTTCGCCAGCTTCATGACCTTATGGCGGAACTTGGCTTTGGCTGGGACAAGGGGGATGAGTGGCGCGGCGGGGTTGTTGATGCGATTGACCCGGCGATGCAGGGCCGCGTTGCCGAGATGCGCAAATCTGGTCTGAACATCATGATGAGCATGAAGAGTGAGGCAAAGCCGGTGTCCTTCCTTGAGGATTGCGCTGTCGAACTCAAGGACCTTGCCGAATATACCGATCAGCTCACGCAAATTTTTGAGCGTCATGGCGCCAAGGGAACATGGTATGCGCATGCCTCGGTCGGCTGCCTGCATGTGCGGCCGGTATTGAATATGAAACAGGCTGATGGCGCTGCCACCATGCGTGCCATTGCTGAGGATGCCTTCGCCCTTGTTCGTGCCTTCGGCGGGTCGCATTCTGGTGAGCATGGTGACGGGATCGTGCGGTCAGAATTCAACGATACGATGTTCGGGCCGGTGCTGCCAAAACTGTTCCGTGATGTGAAATCGATGTTTGACCCTGCTGGCATGTTCAACCCCGGCAAGATTGTCGATGCGCCAAAGATGGATGATCGATCGCTGTTCCGGTTTGCGCCGGGCTATGGGGTCGAGGAAATGGACACAGTTCTGGACTGGGCTGACTGGCCAGGAGCTGGTGGTGGTTTTCAGGGTGCGGTTGAGATGTGCAACAATAATGGGGCGTGTCGTAAGCTCGCTGGCGGAGTGATGTGCCCGTCATATCGAGCCACCCGCAACGAACGTGACGCCGTGCGGGGACGCGCCAATTCGCTACGCCTTGCGATGTCTGGTCAGCTTGGGCCGGATGCGCTGACAAGCCAGGCGATGCAGGACACGATGAAGCTGTGTGTGTCCTGTAAGGCCTGTAAGCGGGAATGTCCTGTTGGTGTGGATATGGCGCGCATGAAGGTCGAAGTAACCGCTGCACATGCCGCAAAGCATGGCATGTCTCTTCATGACAGGTTGGTTGGCAATCTGCCCGCCTATGCGCCTTTGGCATCAAGGCTCTCGTCCCTTGCCAATTTGCTGCAGTCTGGCTGGCGGTACATACCGCTTGTGTCCAGCATTGTGTCCCGACTGACCGGCTTTACCACGAAGCGGGCGTTGCCAAAGTGGCATGCCAATGCCTTTCGTGATGGAGAGATTGGCAATGCACCAACCGGCAACGGCACGCCGATTGTCCTGTTTGCCGACACCTTCAACCGGTATTTTGAACCGGAAAATCTGCGGGCAGCCGTGCGCGTTCTGGAACGGGCTGGCTATGACGTCTTCGCTCCTTCTCCGGCAACGGGTCGGCCGCTTTGTTGTGGGCGGACCTATCTGTCATCAGGCATGGTGGATGCAGCGCGCGGCGAAGCCAATCGGCTTGTCGACGCCTTTTATCCGCTGGCCAGAGCCGGTGTGCGTATTGTGGGGCTGGAGCCGTCCTGCACACTGGCGCTCCGTGACGAGGTGCCCGGGCTGCTGAGCAGTGAGAAGGCCGATGTTGTGGCCGCAGCAACGCTGACCTTTGCCGAACTTCTTGCGGCGGATGAACCTGACCTTGGTCTGGCTGGTGGTCCACCGGTAAAGCTGCATGGTCATTGCCATCAGAAAGCCTTTGATGCCGTGCGCCCGATCGAATCGGTCCTTCGCGACATGGCGGGCCTGGAGGTTGAAACGGTGGAGACATCCTGTTGCGGGATGGCCGGTGCCTTTGGATATGGCCGCGATACCTATGATGTTTCAATCAGCATGGCTGAAGCCTCACTGCTGCCAGCCATTCGGGGTGCAGATGCGGAAACCGCCATTCTGGCTGACGGCACGTCCTGTCGCTGTCAGATCGGAGATGGCACAGGGCGCGATGCCACGCATATGGCGCTGTTTATTGACAGGCTGCAACAGGATCGGGTTCGCTAAAACCAGTCTCATAGACACGCATCATCTGATTGATTGACAGTTTATTAACAGTTTAAATCGCCTTTAGATTGTATTTCTGAAGGCGAATGAAATGCAGGGCGCAGCCTCTGTCTTGGACTGGTGCATTGAATTTTGACCGGTTTTTCAGCTAGCTAGGGCTTCTCATCAGATTGTGTTTTCTGGTCTGATGTAACTTGTCTTCTGGGCTAAAAAGTTGAGTAAGACATTGTTATTTACACAAATTTTACTTTCATAAGTCTGACTGCTAGTTGGCGGGTCTTCACGTTTCGACGACACAGCCGAAGATACAGGCAGATCATGCGCAATCAATTTTTTGGCCTCTGGTGGGGCTATCGCCTCGCCAATCTGGCGGCCCAGCCTTCCTATCCCGTCGTGACTGTGGTGCCTATGATGCTGGCTGCCATGCTGGTCCTGTCAGCATGTGGCGGTGGCGGCGGTGGCGGTCTTGCCGCTGGGCCGGTAGTTTATGTTGAGGGCACCGATCGATTGGCCAATCCGCAGCAGGGAAGCAGCGAATCCGCGACCGACGGTGATATCTATTATCGTGGGGCATCTGGGGGGGATGCTGGCGAGCTGGGTGTGCCAACACCCGGCACCGTTCCGAATCCTGCGCATTATGAGACAGCCGAGTATTTTGCCAGTGGCAGTCCGGCACCACTTGCCACTGGCAAATTCAGCACCGCCTATGCACGTGGTTGGACCGGCCATGGAAGCCTTGTCGCAATCGCTGACACAGGTGTGGATGCTGACCACCCCGACCTTGCCGCTAACATCGCAGCAAGCCGAGATTTCACCGGAACTGTGAATGATGATCGCCATGGCCATGGCACGCATGTCGCTGGCATCGTGGCAGCGGTCAAGAATGGGGCCGGTGTCCATGGGGGGGCGTTTGATGCCGTGCTGGCGATTGGCAAGGCAGCTGATACAAGGGCCTATGATTTTCAGGCCGCTAGGCAGACAGCTGCATGGGCCCGCGATATGGGATCTGTGGCGGTCAATGTCAGCGCCGCCTATTTGCGTGATAGCGATCTGGAACGCCGTCTCGTTCAGATTGGACCGGGTAACTATTATATCGATCACCCCACCTATGGGCAGAGCGGCTTCTATGATGTGAAACACACCGCAAGCGCCTGGCGTGACGCGCTTGGGCCGCGACAGGTGCTGGTCAAGGCTGCTGGCAACAGCAATACAAGCTACAGTGCGGCAGTGAATCAGCTTGCTACGGCGACCGATTCGAATGGCAGGCTGATGCTGAATGGTCAGATGCTTGTTGTGGGGAATTGGGATACAGCACGTCAACAGATCCGAGGTAATCTGGCAGGGAATGTTTGCACAAGCTGGAACGGGACCTGTCTTGACGCGGCCAAAGTCAGCGACAGTTTCATCCTGGCACCAGGCACAGGCGTGAAATCGACCTATCTGAACGGATCCTACGCCACCATGAGTGGCACCAGTATGGCAGCGCCTATGGTCTCGGCAGCGGTCGCCATTCTGCACCAGATGTGGCCGCATCTTGATGGGCGCCAGCTCGCAGGTCTGCTACTCAGCACTGCGGACAAGAACCTGCCGGGCTATGCGCCGCATACCCATGGTCAGGGCTTGCTGGATATGGATCGGGCGACCCAGCCAGTCGGTGAAATCGCTGTACCCGTCTCGGATGATGTCGAAGGTGATGTTATTGATCTGGAAGCTGGCGGTGCCATGGCGGCAATTGCTCCAGCGGCGATGGCAGCGCTCTCCGAGGTCATGGTTCTGGATGACTACCGCCGCGATTTCTATGTTGATCTGGGGAGGGGGTTGAAGCTGGTCGATACGCGCCGATCCAGTGCTGTTCAGGCCGGTGGCCTCACAGATGGGTATGCTGGTTATTTTAACCCTGGCAGCCATCTTCGAATGCGTACGGAGTTGTTGCCACATCTATCTTTGGTCAGCGGGTTGGGTCGGGAAGAAAAAGGGTTTCTTGGCAACAGCCTGTCGGGCGCTCTGGGATCGGTAAAGGCAAGCCATACGGTCTATGGCCTGATCAATTTTGAACGCGGGCTTGGCCAAAGTGACAGCAAGCTGTTTGCTCAGCTTGGGGGCGGGGTGACGATGATTGACCGTGATGAAGCTCCATCCTTGCTTCATGCTGCCGCGCCAGCCCTGTCTCAGACCGCGACAATGGGCGTCACACATCCCTTCAATGGAGGCGTCATTGGAGCGGTGATCAGCCAGCCTGCGCAGCTTGCCCGCGCCGTCATGACCTACCGCCTGCCGACAGCGCGCACACTTAATGGTGACGTCAGTTTTGATCACAGGGACGTCAATTTCAGGCCCGCACAGCGGGAAACGGATTTTGGATTGTTCTTCCGGCGTGAGGCGTTAGACGGTCGGTTCAGCGCTGAGCAATTTCTGGAACTGAGGCAGAATGCGCCGCATGCTGGAGAGAAAGAGGTTGTCACTGCTGGAATGCGGTTTCGGCTGTCCCTTCAGTAGAAGCCGTTGATCCAATTGCATTATCAACTTAACTAATTGATTTTTTGCTAATTCAAAGTTATGCCATCGGTATGGAACAGCGCCTCGACAGGATCGCCCAGCGAACCACCCGGCGGATTGCCGATATCGGACTTGGCTTGATTCAGGCGATTGCCTTTGTTGGGCAGGCGGCGCGTCTCATTTTTGATTCCTTCTATCTTCTGATCCGCGGGCCGTCGATCGGCCAGCCGGTGCGTCTGCGTCACGTTGTTCAGGAAATCATTACAGGGGGCATCCAATCCCTTCCTGTCGTGGTTTTAATGGCGGCGACCATTGGGGTGATGCTGTCAATTCAGGGGATTCATTCGCTGCGTATTTTTGGGGCTGAAACCCAGGTGACGTTCGGGCTTGCCCTATCGATCCCACGGGAGTTTGCACCGCTGATCACAGGCATTATCGTTGCCGGCCGTTCCGGATCGCAGCTTGCCAGCCGCGTGGGGTCGATGCGCCTCAATGGGGAAATTGATGCCCTGACCGTCATGGGCATTTCACCGGTTCGCTTCATTGTTGCGCCAGCCCTCTTCGGGCTGTTGATTTCGCTTCCCATTCTGGTGGCTGTGGCAACTGTGGCATCGCTTGGCGCTGGACAGCTCTATATCGAAGCCACAATTGGCATCGCCTCGCAGGCCTACTGGGCCGATATCCTGTCGGTCGTAACTATGGAAGACCTCGCCCACTGCTTTGGCAAGTCTGTGCTGTTTGCCTTTCTGATTGCGCTGATCGGTATTGTGATGGGCCTTGGCGTATCCGGTGGGGCAGAGGTTCTGGGCCGGGCGACAACCTCATCCGTGGTGACCTGCATTGGCGCGATTATCGCAGCTGACACTTTGGTCATCCTGCTGCTTTAGGGGACGGGAATGGCAGTATCTCCAATCATCGTGTCCGACCTGATGGGTGGCTATAATGGCACGCCGGTGATCCATGGGTGCAATATGGAGATCGCTCATGGTGAAATTGTCGTCATTATGGGCGGGTCAGGATCGGGTAAATCGACCTTTCTGCGGCATCTCATTGGCCTGAAGGAGCCCATGCAGGGCGACGTGTCGCTGTTCGGTGAATCGCTTTACGGGGTCTCAGAAAATGAACGGCTGAAGCTTCTCAAGGGGATTGGTGTTGCCTTTCAGTCTGGTGCGCTTCTGTCATCTCTGACCGTCGGCCAGAATGTGGCTCTTCCGCTTGTCGAACATTCCGATCTCGATCGCGAAACAATAGACATTATTGTCCGGATGAAGCTCGATTTTGTTGGACTTCTTGGCAAGGAGGACCTGCTTCCGTCCGAACTGTCAGGCGGCATGTTAAAGCGTGTGGCCGTCGCACGCGCCATCGCTCTTGATCCCCGGCTGACCTTTATGGATGAACCATCAGCCGGGCTCGACCCTGTCGTTGCGGCTGCGCTGGACGAGTTGATCATCAAGCTTCGTGATTCATTGGGCATGAGTGTCGTTGTTGTGACGCATGAACTGGAAAGCGCCTTTAAGATTGCCGACCGGATTGTGGTGCTTGATCGCGGATACATCATTTTTTCCGGCACGGTTGCCGAGATCAAGGCAAGCAGTAATCAAAGAATTCAGAACCTGATCAACCGGGTTGCTGAAGACGAAGAATTCGATCCCGAGGCGCATCTTCGACGCCTTGTTGGCGAAGCCTAGAGAGGTGGGGGTATAGATCATGCGGTGGAAACAGGCTGATTTTCTTGCAGGACTTTTTGTGCTGACAGGCTTTGCTCTGATCGTGGCCATCTTCCTTGTGGTAAGAGGCCAGATCGGTGCGCCAGATCGCTATCACACTTATTTCAAGAATGTTGCCGGCCTTCGTGCTGGCGCTGCTGTTGTCTATGAAGGCTATATCATTGGTTCGGTTGCGGATGTGGATCCATTGGCGGATGAAAATGGAATGCGGTTTCGAGTAAATTTGGACATTCAGAAGGACTGGGTTATCCCGTCGGACTCCATTGCCGAAATCTCGTCTGTTTCCCTGCTATCTGCCAACGCCATTCAGATCAGTGCCGGCACAGCCACACCATTGGCGCCGGGAGCCGAGATTCAGTCGATGACAGCGGTCAATGTCATGGCCGAGATCAGCAAGACGGCAGATGAGCTGACCGAAATCGCCCAGACTCATGTGGCCCCGCTTCTGACAACGCTTCGTGATGTCCTTGATACCGAAGGGCGCGGAACATTGTCAGCGGTTTCCGTTCTTTCTGGCGCGCTTGCCCAGAACACGCCGGCAATCATGTCGAACATTGAAGCCACAACAGCCAATATTGCGGATATTACCGGCCGTGAGAATACCGACGCGATCAACAGGACGATTGCTAATGTTGAAAAGGCCTCGGAAGGCGTCATCGAAATCGCAAATGATGCGGCAGAAGTAACCTCCGGGGCGGTTCGTGTTGCCTCGGAAAGCAACCTTGAGCGTATCGAAGGTATCCTTGGCCGGATCGACTCGGCGGCGGCAGAGCTCGAAACAACGCTGAAATCAGCGAACCGCGCCACTCTGCAGGTAGAGACTGCGCTGAGCGATGAGAATATCGGCATGGTGACCGACATTCTGACTGAGATGAAGAATATCCAGAAAGATATAGGCGAGATTGTCGGCACCAGCATGACAACTTCCGAAAATGTTCAGAAGATCAGCGAGTTCAGTCAGGATCGCCTTGATGGGTTCCTGCAACGCATGGAAGCGTCAGCAATGAACATCGAAGAAATGACGGCCCGCCTCCGTGATGATCCAAGCCTGATCATTCGTGGCAGCGAGTAAGGGAGATGAAGATGCCTGCACCACTCAATATGTTTCGTGCGATCCTTGGCGTGATCCTTGGCGCTTGTCTTCTGGCAGCCTGCAGTGCTGCGCCAGCTCGTAATCCCGATACGCATTACGATCTTGAGGTCAGCCTTCCCGCTATCGATTTTGGCACATCCGCTACCGTGGAAATCCGCCGTGTCGATATTCGAGGTCTTCAGTCAGGTCGGTCTCTTGTCATCATGACAGGTGATAATCCGGCTCGCTTCCGCGAGGAGCGTGGTCATTTCTGGCATGTGGCAACACCCACCCTGGTGGAGAGGGCTTTCACCACATCCATCAATGATGCACAGGATGAGCTGTATTTTGGCAATTCCGATGCGGTTCGCGGGGCTGATTATCGGATGGTGCTGACAGTGACCCGTTTCGCTTTTGCGCCCGGCGGCGAAGCCATGGTGAATTTTGACGCCACCGTCAAATCGGCCAAGGGCGACGTTGTGCTGGCCCGCAGCTATTGGGGCCGTGCACCTCTTGAGGCTGAGACACCTGCAGCCGGCGTCACCGCTATTGGCGAGGCGCTGTCAGAAGCCATTCTTGTCTTTGCTGGTGAGCTGAAGGCAGCTCTCTAGCCAAGTCTGCCGTAAAAGGTCATGCGGGCTGCCTCTGACAGGGCGACCCCAGGCGTTGCATTATAGGCCAGAACCACAAGTATGCGAGTGCGCTCGCCAATGGTTGGTGTCACCCGGTGCATCGAATTGCGCCCCCTGAACAACACGAGCGTGCCGGGCGTAACCTCCAGCGTGGCGGGAGCATGCCGGCCGTCCAGCACTTTTTCTACGCCCGAGAAATTCATGTCGCCGCCGTCAGCATCGCGAAGGTCGCGCACATATTGAAATTCACCGCCACCTTCAGGGGCCTGCAATAGCAGGGTCACGGCAAAGGCGGAATTGTCAAAATGCCAGCCTAGCTCCTGCCCGGCGCCGGCATAATGCACATTGATCGAGGATAGCGGGTCGGCATATTCGTGAAGCGCCGCCTCGCCAACAATCTGTGCCAGGAAGCTGCGGAACTGCGGTGAATCATAAATGACGTGGAGCCCTGATTCGGCTGTGACCTGGTCCGTGGTGATGCAGCCCTTTGAGGACGTGATCTGACGGTTGAAGACATGATCATCTGCAAGATCGTCCCGTTTGGGTGTCAGATAGACATTATGGGTTGAGCTTGTGAAGAAGGCATCTGGCTTGCCAGCTTCTGCTTCGGCAACAAGCCTGGATATGGCTTCTTCCTTTAGAAACCCAGGGATTGTCAGGACCCCATCCTGATCCAGCGTGGCACGACAATGGGTGATAAAGCTGTCATCCTCCAGCTGGCAGTTCTGCTGGTCGATAATGTCATAAAGCTGTGCCATCTGGTTTGGCCTCTGTCGTGATTGATTTATCAATATCCCATGGCGCAACCATCCTTGCGCGGGTCTGATCCGGCTGTCAGCAGCCCGGTATGCCAGTCAATGGCAATGGCTTGCGATCCACCAATAGGGCGGGAGGCTGGTTTGATTGGATGACCGCGCTGTCGCAGGGTGTTCCGAATATCTTCCGAAATTGGCGCCTCGACCTCAACGGAGTCAGCAAAGGGGTGCGGAAAGAAACGGGCAGTGTCCTGTGCCATCTGAATGTCCATACCATAGTCATACATGCGCGTCAGAAGCTGCATGTGACCAAATGCCTGATAATCTCCGCCCATGACCCCAAAGCACAGGGTTGGTCTGCCATCCTTGGTGGCCATTCCCGGAATGATGGTGTGAAGTGGCCGCTTGTTTGGTTGAACACCATTCGGATGATTGGGGTCGACAACAAATCCAGCCCCCCGATTCTGCAGCAGCACTCCGCTTTTTGGGGCCATGATTCCCGAGCCAAATCCCCAGAACAGGGTGTTGATGAAGCTGCAGACATTGCGGTCGCGATCGACGACGCTGATATAGACCGTGCTGGCATGTGATGTCAGCTGGCTCGCTGGCATCGGATCTATGCGGATGTCAGGCTTGATCATGTCGCGCAGTGTGGCCGCGTATTCAGGTTGCAGCATGTGATTTACAGGCACATTGACCTGATCAGGATCGGCAAGAACCGCGTTGCGGTCACGGTAGGCAAGACGGCCTGCCTCAATCTCGTGATGGATCCGATCCACGGATAAAGGATCGTCGCCAAAGGTTGGAATATCGGACATGATGTTCAGCAGCATCAGCGCAATCACACCTTGGCCATTTGGCGGGCATTGCCAGATCGTCTGCCCACGGAATGGCGCGCTGATCGGGGTAACATAATCGCCGCCTGCCTGATTAAAATCATCCTGAGTCTGCATTCCACCAAGGCTGTTTAGTTTGGCCAGGATGTCGTCAGCGACCTCGCCCTTGTAGAAGCCGTCTCGGCCCTTTGCGGCGATCAGTTCAAGTGTCCGTGCGAGAGCTGGTTGGGCATGCCGTTCACCAAGGCCAACAGGATTGCCGCCAGGGCAGAATACCGCCCTTGCATCGGCGTCAAGGCGCGGCGCGGCCAGTGCAAAATCCTTGGAGACACGCTGCGTAATGGGATAGCCGTCACGTGCATATTCGATCGCGGGTGCCAGCAAACGGGCCAGATCAGTCCGGCCGTGATCCCGATTCAGCCGCACCCAGGCATCCACTGCGCCAGGAATTGTCACTGCATGTGGTGACGTCAGATCAATTTTGGAAATGCCTGTTTCCAGAAGGCCCTCAGAACTAAGTCCTGCCGGCGCCCGGCCAGACCCGTTGAAGGCGATGATGTCCTGTTTTCCAGCGGGCGCATATAGCACGAAACAGTCGCCACCAATGCCGGTGGATTGCGGTTCTACAACCCCCTGAACAGCGGCAGCGGCAATCGCTGCATCAAGGGCATTGCCCCCGTCCTGAAGGACGCGTATGGCAGCCTGCGTAGACAGGGGATGGGATGTGCTGGCCATACCATTCGGGGCCGCAACAGGTGACCGCCCGGGGTATTCCAGATTGCGAAATTTAGGATTGCCCATGCCAGTGTCTTTCCTTTGTAGCAGCCTTTAAGGCGAGCTTAGTCTGGTGATCCGGCCGGCGCAAAGATTCTGCAACACATCACCGCAAAAAGGATCACGTCTGATGGTGGTCAAGAAAAACCCCGGCCAAGCAGTATGGCCAGGGGTGAAAATGTTCTGGATGGTCAGCTTTCCAGCTGACGTCTATTCCGCGGCAGCTTCCCATTCATCAATGGATGGGCAAGAGCAGATCAGATTACGGTCACCATAGGCATTGTCGACACGCCCTACCGGTGGCCAATATTTGTTTGCCTGACTGTCACCTTTTGGATTTGCCGCGTCGCTGCGGCTATAGGCATGTTGCCACTCGTCAGCCAGCAGATCTTCAGCAGTGTGTGGTGCATTGACCAACGGGTTGTCGTCGGCAGGCCACTCACCACGCTCGACTTTGCCAATCTCCTCGGCGATCGACAGCATGGCTTCGCAGAATCGATCCACCTCAGCGATGGATTCAGATTCTGATGGCTCAATCATCAATGTGCCGGCAACTGGGAAGGACATTGTTGGTGCATGGAACCCGAAATCGATTAGCCGTTTGGCAATATCTTCATTGGTAATTCCACACCGGTCCTGAATGCCACGAATATCGATGATGCATTCATGCGCAACACGGTCATTCGCGCCGGTATAGAGAACCGGATAGTGCGATGCCAGCCGTGCCGCGATGTAGTTGGCAGACAGGATGGCATAGGCAGTAGCGTCCTTGAGGCCGCTGCTTCCCATCATCCGGATGTAGGCGTAGGTAATTGGCAAAATACCAGCCGATCCAAACGGAGCGGCACTGACCGCACCTTCGCCGCCAAGGGGTGATCCTGGCAGAAACGGCGCCAGATGTTCCGCGACACCAATCGGGCCAACACCCGGGCCCCCACCGCCATGCGGGATGCAGAATGTCTTGTGAAGGTTCAGATGGCTGACATCGGCCCCAAACTGAGGCGGGGCGCAATAGCCAACAAGAGCGTTCAGGTTCGCACCGTCTACATAGACCTGACCACCGGCATCATGGACGATATCACACAGCTCGGCGATGGATTCCTCAAAGACGCCATGCGTTGACGGATAGGTCACCATGATCGCGGCAAGATTGTCACGATGCGTGTCGGTCTTTGCCTTCAGATCCTCAATATCGACATTGCCATCTTCATCACATTTGACCACAACGACCTTCATGCCACACATCGCGGCCGAAGCCGGGTTGGTACCATGAGCGGATTGCGGGATCAGGCAGATGTTACGATGCGATTCACCACGCGATGCATGGTAACGCGCAATGGCCAGCAGCCCGGCAAACTCGCCTTGTGATCCGGCATTCGGCTGCACTGAAACCGCGGCATAGCCTGTGCAGTCGGCAAGCATGCGTTCGAGACGCGAAATCATCTCGGCATAGCCGGCCGCCTGTGATTCCGGCGCATAAGGGTGGATATTGGCGAATTCAGGCCAGGTCACCGGGATCATTTCGGCTGTTGCATTCAGCTTCATGGTACAGGACCCCAGCGGGATCATGCAGCGATCCAGCGCCAGATCGCGGTCTGAAAGGCTGCGCATGTAGCGCATCATTTCAGTCTCGGTTCTGTACTTATGAAATACAGGCTGGCGCATGAAACCGTCAGCCCGCTCCAGTGCCTGCGGGATGCGGGACGGTGCGTCAACGGGCTGTCCGCCTCCCAGCGCATTGAGAAGACGTGTCAGAGTGTCTTCGGTTGTGGTTTCATCGAAACTGACGGCGACGGCACCATCCATGGCGCGCAGATTAATATCCTGTGCAAGGGCGGCAGCAATCAGATCGTCGCGGTCGTTGGCAGCTTCGATCGTTACAGTATCGAAAAATGCGGTGTGCCGCAGTGTCCGACCTGCGGCCTGCATGGCCGCTGCAAAGCGAGCCGCCATACCATGCGCATGGCGGGCAATGCGGGTCAGGCCTTCCGGCCCGTGCCATAGACCATAAAAGCCAGCCATAACAGCCAGCAACACCTGTGCAGTACAGATATTGGACGTCGCCTTTTCGCGGCGGATATGCTGTTCGCGCGTCTGCAAGGCAAGGCGGTACGCCATCCGGCCTGCACTGTCCTGGCTGACGCCGACAAGACGCCCTGGGATAGACCGCTGATGCGCTGTGCGGGTTGCAAAGAAAGCAGCATGTGGCCCGCCATAACCAAACGGCACGCCAAAGCGCTGGGCCGAGCCCAGAACCATGTCGGCTCCCAGATTGCCGGGCGCTTCCAGCAGGGTGAGCGCCAGAAGGTCCGTGGTAACAATGGCAAGGCCACCAGCCTGATGAATGGCGTCGATTTCAGGGCGGATGTTGCGAACCTCGCCGCTGCTACCGGGGTAGCTGATTAACGTGCCAAAACAACCTTCCTCATAGGGCTCGGAAGGTGACTTCACCTCAATCGTAATACCAATGGGTGCCGCGCGCGTCTGCAACACAGCAAGTGTCTGCGGATGTGTGTCAGGGTCGACCCTGAAAACCGTACCCTTGGCCCGATGGGCGCGGAACGCCATAGCCATGCCTTCGGCGGCGGCGGTGGCTTCATCCAGAAGCGAGCCGTTGGCGATATCCATGCCTGTCAGTTCCATGATCATGGTCTGAAAGTTCAGGATGGCTTCCAGTCGGCCCTGCGAGATTTCAGGCTGGTAAGGTGTGTAGGCGGTGTACCAGGCAGGATTTTCCAGAACATTGCGAAGGATCACCGGCGGTGTGTGGGTTCCGTAATATCCCATGCCGATCATTGAAGTCTTGATCTGGTTGCACGAAGCAAGCTCACGCATTTCCGCCAGAACTTCAGCTTCTGACAAGGCAGCGCCAATCTGCATCTCGCCATCACGGCGAATATTGGCTGGCACAACCTCTTCCATTAGCACATCAAGGCTCTTGGTGCCGAGCGTCGCCAGCATCGTTGTCACGTCATGGGCGTTCAGGCCGATATGACGGCTTGAAAACGGGGCCTGAGGGGCGCTGTCCATGGCGCCAAAAGATGACTCAAGTGGTGACATTAACCTTCTCCTTTGCTTTGCACCCTCCGCTGCCAGTTGGCAGCTGCTGGAGGGGTGGGGCTGAACCGATGTGGGGGCACCCGGATTTCAGCCTGTTCTGCTGTTTTGTGCCGGAACCCGGCCTTTTTTGGCGCGTCAGCCGATCATTGCCGTATAGGCGGCTTCATCCATCATTTCGTCCAGTTCACCGGCATCGCTGACCTTGATCTTGAAAAGCCAGCAGTCATGCGCCGCGTCCGGTGTGATCGCGGACAGATCATCCAGCAGGGCTTCATTGACTTCAGTGATTTCGCCGCTAGCCGGGCTGTAAATGTCTGACGCTGCCTTCACGGATTCGAACACGGCAACGGAATCACCCTTGGCAACGGTGGCGCCAGCTTCGGGAAGTTCTACAAAGACGATATCGCCAAGCTGTTCGATTGCGTGGGGCGAGATGCCAACTGACCCTGTATCGCCGTCAAGATTGATCCATTCATGATCCTCGGTGTAACGCAGCATGTCTCTCTCCTTTGCTTTCACGTTCTGTTATTGGGGCCGTACCCCTGGGGGTGGGTCGTTGCCCTTATCTGAGGTTTATCCACGTATGTAGCGGTGAGGCACCAGCGGCAGGGCCGCTGTTACCACTGGGGTTTCACGGCCACGTGTGACCGCCATAAGCTCGGTGCCAGGTTCCACCAGCGCCGCATCGACAAAGCCAAGTGCAGCTGGTGCATCTAGACTTGGCGCAAAGCCACCTGAGGTAACCAAGCCAACAAGCTCACCATTCAGGGTCAGTTCGGCACCATCGCGAACAGGTCGTCCGCCCTGCGGCAGCAACCCTGTCAGCAGGCGTGGCGCGCCGTTATTCCAGTCCTTCATGATGGCGGCAGCACCAGGGAAGTCAGCCGCCTCGCGCCGACGCTTAGACAGGGCAAATCGCAGACCAGCGGCGACCGGGTTGATCGTTTCGTCGAGTTCATGGCCCCATAGTGGCAGACCGGCTTCCATGCGAAGCGTGTCTCGGGCACCAAGTCCTGCAAGGGTTACGGCGTCATCACCAGCCAACAAGGTGGCAAGCTGCACAGCCCTGTCAGCAGAACATGAAATTTCAAACCCGTCTTCGCCCGTATAGCCGGAGCGGGTGATGATGGTTTCGATGCCATCAATGGTGAAATGTCCGATCTGCATGAAGAAGAAGCCGGACAGGTCAACGCCAAGACGCGCCAGAACCTGCGGGGCCTTCGGTCCCTGAAGAGCCAGTAATGCACGGTCTTCATGATGGATCATCTCAACGTCGGCTGTAAGATGGGCGCGTAGATGATCGATGTCATGCTCGGCGCGTCCGGCATTGACGACAAGCTGTAAAGTGCCATCAAGTCTGGCAACCATCAGGTCATCCAGCACACCGCCAGAGTCGTTCAGAAACAGGGAATAACGGACACGCCCCTCGGCAATGGCGCCAACATCAGTTGGGGTTAAAGATTCCAGCATAGCCTCGGCGCCATCACCGGACAGCCAGACCTGAGCCATGTGAGACACGTCAAACAGCCCTGCCGAATCGCGCGTCGCCAGATGCTCAGCCTTAATGCCGTCCTGATACTGGACAGGCATATCCCAGCCAGCAAAAGGCACCATGCGTGCGCCGTTCGCGATGTGAAAATCATAAAGAGGCGTTTGTCTGGTTCCCACGGGTGCGCTCCAGGTTTGCAACAGATAGAAACATGTCCGGCAAAGCCGGCCATGCCCTCTCTGTCTATGAACCTGAGAGATTTCCCGTTTCCGCCCGGCAGACCATTGTCAGAACGACTGGTCTATGGGCGACGGCTTTCCCCGTCGGTGGACACTGCTGTGCCGCTTTCCAGAGTGCTCACGTGCAAGGAGTACGGGTACCTGAGAGTTTCCAGGGCGGTTGCTCCTTCGGTGTTCACCAGATTGATCAGAGGTGACGGGCAACGCCGTACCGCCGAATACAGTCCGATGACGCTCTCCCCCTTGGCGTATCGAGCGATAAGACATTATGCCCGGCAAGACATTCTTGCAAGTGCAAATCCCAGCGGGATTGTCTTGCGCTTTTGGAAAAGGTCAGAGGACGCTTGGCTACAGCCGGTCTCTAACCCGTCAGCAGCTTGGCATTCGCACCATGCCTGCGGCAATTTCTGGCTTGCGATAAACTGGCGCTATCCCCATATCTCCCTATAGGTTCACGCATGGCACGATGCGGGCAGAACCCTCTTACCGACCATAGTAGCTAGCAGGTTTCATTATGCCGGACAGTTCGCCGATCTGGGATCTAACCGATCTTTATGCTGACATTGAGGATAAGGCCATTGTCAATGATCTGACCTGGTGCAGATCTGCCGCAGAAGAGCTGTCAGGCAAATGGACTGGCCGCCTTGACGAGGCTGACGCCAAGACACTCGCCGGTGTCATTGCCAGTTACGAAGATATTCTGGAACGACTCGGCAAGGCGGGCAGCCATGCCCAGCTGTTGTTTGCCGCCAACACAACAGATGCCGATATTGCGCGGCATAGCCAGTCCATCCGCGAAGCTGGTGCCGAGATTGGCTCTTTATTGCTGTTTGTCGAACTTGAAATTGCAGCCATGTCGCAGGATCACATGGATGGTCTGCTGCAGGTGGCTGAACTGTCAGGCTGGCAGCCTTGGCTGCGCCGGGTCCGCGCCATGGCACCTTACCAGTTGTCCGCGGACATGGAGCGCATGCTGGCCGAACGGGCACCAACCGGGCGTGGGGCATGGGTACGCCTGTTTGACGAGACCGCTGCATCCATGCGGCTTCCGTTTCGTGGTGCCGACGTGACGGAGGCCGAAATTCTGAATTCACTGTCCAGTACGGATGGTGATGAGCGGCGCGAAGCTGGTGCGTCACTGTCAATGGTCCTGAAAGATCATGAAAAGCTGCTGTCGCTGGTGACCAACACGCTGGTCAAAGACAAGGAAGTTGAAGACCGGTGGCGTGGATTTGCGCGGCCAGTAGCCTCGCGAAATCTGGATAATGACGTTGATGATGCGGTTGTTGATGCGCTGGTGTCAGCCGTCGACAGTCGCAATGCCGATCTCGCGCATCGCTATTACGCGCTGAAGGCTGGATGGATGGGGTGTGAAACCCTTGACTGGTGGGACCGCAACGCGCCTCTGCCAGATGATGATGACCGCCTGTTCTCATGGGACGAAGCACAGCAGCTTGTGCTCGATGCCTTTGCTGGGTTTGACCCGCAGATGGCCGATCTGGCCACGCCGTTCTTTGAACGCGGTTGGATTGATGCTGCCCCGCGTGCCGGCAAGAGTTCAGGGGCGTTTTCGCATCCTGTAACACCTTCAACACATCCCTACATCCTGATGAACTTCTCGGGTAAGTCGCGGGATGTCATGACCCTGGCCCATGAGATGGGACATGGCATCCATCAGAGGTTGGCGGCCAATCAGGGATATCTGATGTCTGACACGCCGCTAACCCTTGCTGAAACGGCTTCGGTCTTCGCTGAAATGCTGGCCTTCCGTCGGTTGGTTGATGGTACAGAAGACCCGGCAGTGCGGCGGCGACTTCTCGCCGGCAAGGTGGAAGACATGCTGAACACGGTTGTCCGCCAGATTGCCTTCCACAATTTTGAGACACGCATTCACGATGCGCGCCGTCAGGGAGAGCTGACGTCCGATGAAATTTCCGACATCTGGATGGAAACCCAGCGTGCTGCGCTTGGCCCAGCTATTCGAACTGGCGATGATTATCGCCCGATCTGGGGCTATATCCCGCATTTTGTTCATACGCCCTTTTATGTTTATGCCTACGCCTTTGGTGACTGTCTGGTGAATGCCCTCTGGCAAAATTATCAGGCCTCTGTGAAGCAGGGTGAGGGCGATCAATTTGTCGAGAAATACCGACATTTGCTGAAGGCAGGCGGCACTGAAAGATATGATGTGGCATTGGCCCGGTTCGGGCTGGATCCGCGGGACCCTGCTTTCTGGTCGATGGGCCTTGATATGATTTCTGGAATGATTGACGAGTTGGAAGGTCTGGCCTGATGGCACCAGCAAACCCTGAAGATAGCGGCCGCGTAGGCGGCAGGCTGAAACGATACGCACGCGTCACAACAACCATGACGGGTCTGGCTGCGCGGGTGGCTGGTGAACGGTATCTTGGACTGCAGATTGATCGGGCCAAACATGCTGCCGACCTTCGTGAAGCACTTGGTGGGCTGAAGGGCCCGATCATGAAAGTGGCACAGATTCTGTCGACCATTCCGGATGCTCTGCCACCGGAATATGCTGACGAGTTGGCCGGGCTTCAGGCTGACGCCCCAGCCATGGGGTGGCTCTTCACCCGTCGGCGTATGGCCAGTGAACTTGGCCCGGACTGGCAGAGCAGGCTGAAATCCTTTTCGCGAGAAGCTGTATCGGCGGCGTCACTTGGACAGGTGCATAAGGCAGAGGACCTTGATGGCCATCAGCTTGCGATGAAGCTGCAATATCCGGACATGGCATCGGCGATTGATGCAGACCTTCGTCAGCTCCGTCTCGTGTTCCAGCTTTACGAACGCTATGATTCGGCAATCTCAACTGGTGACATCTATGACGAGCTGTCAGAGCGCCTTCGCGAAGAGCTGGATTACAAGCGTGAGGCATCCAATCTGGCGCTGTATCATCACATGCTGAAGGACGAAGATTGCGTCTGTCTTCCTGAGTATCGGTCCGACCTCTCCACAGGCCGTCTGATGACAATGAGCTGGCTTGATGGCACCCGCATCATGCCATTCCTTGAAACCAACCCGTCGCAGGATGTGCGTAACGAAATCGCGCGCAAGATGTTCCGTGTCTGGTATGTGCCCTTCTATTATTACGGCGTGATCCATGGTGATCCGCATCTTGGCAATTATTCACTGGCCAATGATCATCGGATTAACTTGATGGATTTCGGGTCGATCCGACTGTTCCGTCCAGATTTTGTTGGGGGCGTTATCGATCTGTATCGAGCGCTTCGTGACAATGATCCTGATCTGGCAGTTCATGCCTATGAGAGCTGGGGTTTCCATGGGCTCGACAAGGACGCTATTGATGTTCTGAATATGTGGGCTGAATTTATCTATGCCCCACTTCTGGAAGATAAGGTGCGGCCTATTCAGGCGTTGCGCAACGGGTCGGCTGGGCGCGAACTGGCTGGAAAGGTGCATGGCGAACTAAAGCGTATAGGCGGTATTCGTCCGCCTCGCGAATTCGTCCTCATGGATCGCGCCGCTGTTGGCTTGGGATCAGTCTTCATGCACCTTGGGGCCGAGGTGAACTGGCACAATCTGTTCCATGATTTGATTGATGATTTCGACCGGACAAAGCTCGCCGAGCGTCAGCGCGAGGCAGCAGATGTGGCTGGCGTGCCGGCAGAGCTTGTACAGCTGGCTGGCTAGTACCTGGGTGAAGCAGCCAGCAGTCGGCATTTTGCTGTCATGGTGCTGTGAAGGCATAAAATACGAAGACATAGAAAAGGCGGGACCAACGATTGGTCCCGCCTTTTTGATTTTGCAATTATCAGCCCGCAGGGTCAGCTTGGCAGGTTGGCCAGGATCTGATCCAGAGACGCCTTGGCATCACCATAAAGCATGCGGGAGTTCTCTTTAAAGAACAGCGGATTTTCAATGCCGGAATAGCCGCGCCCCTGACCCCTTTTGGAAATGATCACCTGACGTGCTTTCCAGGCTTCCAGAACCGGCATGCCGGCAATCGGGCTGTTCGGGTCATCCTGTGCGGCCGGATTCACAATATCGTTGGCGCCCAGAATGATCACCATGTCAGCATCTGGGAAATCCCCGTTAATTTCGTCCATTTCCAGAACAATGTCGTAGGGAACCTTGGCTTCTGCCAACAGCACGTTCATATGACCGGGAAGGCGTCCGGCGACCGGATGGATGGCAAACCGAACCGATTTGCCAGCAGCACGAAGGCGGCGTGTGATTTCGGAAACGGCACCCTGGGCCTGCGCTACCGCCATGCCATAGCCCGGCACAATGATGATGTCCTGCGCGTCCTGAAGGTCAGCTGAAACGGTGGCCACATCGGTGGCAATCATTTCCCCCTCAACTTCCTGCGCAGCACCGGTGGTTGTGCCCCAGCCACCCAGAATTACCGAAATGAAGTTTCGGTTCATCGCGCGGCACATGATGTAAGACAGAATCGCGCCGGAGGCACCGACAAGCGCGCCCGTCACGATCAGCAGATCATTGCCAAGAAGGAAGCCGGTTGCGGCAGCTGCCCAGCCTGAATAGGAATTCAGCATCGAGACCACGACCGGCATATCAGCACCGCCGATGGCCAGCACCAGATGCGCTCCGAAGATTAGCGCAATGGCTGTCATAAGGTAGAGCGTCCATGGGCCAGCATGGTTCAGATACATTACGCCGAGCCAGACGCAGGCAAGCACGGCGACAAGGTTCAGCAGGTTTCGTCCGGGAAGGGTCAGAGGTTTGCCGCTGACGATGCCAGCAAGCTTGCCGAACGCGACGATTGAACCTGTGGTGGTGACGGCCCCGATGAAGACGCCAAGAAAGATTTCAACCTCATGGATGATCTTTTCCGCACCAGCCAGCCCGGCAGGCGGCGCCAGATCTGAATTGATTCCGATAAAGACGGCAGCAAGGCCAACAAATGTATGAAGCGCGGCAACCAGCTGCGGCATGCCGGTCATTTCAACCCGCTGCGCCACAATCAGGCCGATCACCGACCCGACGGCAATCATGGGGATGAGCCATCCATAATCAGTGACCTGTGGCCCAAAAATGGTGGCGCTAACCGCCAGTGCCATGCCGACGATGCCAAACCATACGGCGCGCTTGGCGCTTTCCTGATTGGACAGCCCGCCAAGCGAGAGAATGAAGAGAACGCTGGCTGCGATATAGACCGCTGTAACGATATTTGTACTCATGTCAGTCAACTTTCCTGCAATCAGCTTTTCTGGAACATAGCCAGCATCCGGCGGGTCACCATGAAGCCGCCGACGATGTTGATTGTTGCGATCAGCACCGAGATGGCCGCAAGTATCACAACGATCTGATTGCTAGATCCGATCTGAAGCAGTGCGCCCAGAATAATGATGCCCGAAATGGCGTTCGTAACCGCCATCAGGGGTGTGTGAAGCGCATGGCTGACATTCCAGATAACCTGGAAGCCAACAAAGCAGGACAGTGCAAACACAATGAAGTGCTGCATGAAGCTGGCAGGCGCGTAGGCGCCAATCAGCAGCATAAACAATCCGCCTCCGATCAACATGCCAATCTGATTGCGGCCCTTACGACGTTGTTCGGCAAGCTCCTGCGCCGCTTTTTCCTCAGGCGTCAGTTCGGCAGGTTTCTCGGCGGCTGGCGCCTTGCCAATGGCTTGAACCTTTGGGGCTGGCGGCGGGTAAGTGATCTCGCCAGCATGGACCACGGTGGCGCCACGGATCACGTCATCTTCCATGTTGATGGTGATCTGACCGTCCTTCTCCGGGGTCAGGTCGTCCATCATATGGCGAATATTCGTGGCAAAGAGGGTTGAGCTCTGCGCCGCCATCCGGCTTGGGAAATCAGTGTAGCCGACGATTCTCACCCCATTGTCTGAGACAATGATTTCGTCAGCCTTGGTCAGGTCACAGTTGCCGCCCTGTTCAGCGGCAAGGTCGACCACGACCGAGCCAGGCTTCATCAGTGCCACCATCTCAGCTGGCCACAGCTTTGGCGCCGGGCGGCCAGGGATCAGCGCGGTGGTAATGACGATGTCGATTTCGGGCGCCTGTTCGCGGAACAGCGCCATTTCCTTTTCGATGAATTCAGGCGAGGCCGGCTTGGCGTATCCACCTTCGCCTGACCCGTCTTCTTCGAATTCCAGCATCAGGAATTCTGCGCCCATTGATTCGATCTGTTCGGCCACTTCCGGACGTACGTCAAAAGCACGGACAATCGCGCCAAGTGATGTGGCTGTGCCAATGGCGGCAAGGCCGGCAACGCCAGCACCAATCACCAGAACCTTGGCAGGGGGGACTTTACCCGCGGCTGTGATCTGTCCGGTGAAGAAGCGCCCAAACTGATTGCCAGCTTCAATCACGGCCCGATAGCCGGCAATATTTGCCATGGATGAAAGCACGTCCATTTTCTGGGCGCGACTGATGCGCGGCACCATGTCCATCGCAATGGCGTTGCTTCTGGCAGATTTGAAGGTTTCCAGCAGATCAGGATTCTGTCCTGGCCAGATCATGCTGATGACTGTCTGATCAGCACGCAGCAACGACTGTTCCTTGTCAGAGACGCCGCGGATCTTCACCACGATGTCGGCCTGTTTGAACAGAGCAGCGGGCGTCTTTACGACGGTAACGCCAGCCTTGTCATAGGCGGCGTCTGCAAACCCTGCCTCGGCACCAGCGCCGGACTGGATGATGCAGTCATATCCTAATTTCTGAAGATGCTTGGCGCTTTCGGGCGTCATCGCCACCCGCTTTTCGCCTGTGAGGGTTTCTTTGGGACATCCAATAATCATACTGTCATTCCATTATGTGTCGGCAGCCGTATCCCCCACAAACCCGGGTGCCCAATGTAAAAGAGTGTGAACCTCGTCAGTTACGTCACGCAATAGTCAAAGCGCGGAAACGATCTTTGCGTATCTCGCACGAATGGTTCATGAAATACCGGAAAAAGCGTGCAAAGGCAAAGGTCGTTGCGATCTTAAAAATGAAAAAGCCACCCGCAAGTGGTGGCTTTGACGGCTCAGTTTTTCGAGGGTGGTTCTAGTAACCCTCACGCTCCATGCGCTTGCGCATCAGCTTACGAACACGCCGTGTTGATTCAGCGGCTTCGCGTGCACGACGCTCAGATGGCTTTTCATAGGAACGGCGGTTCTTCATTTCACGGAACACACCTTCACGCTGCAGTTTCTTTTTCAGAACGCGCAGCGCCTGGTCAACATTGTTTTCTCGTACGGTTACGTACACGGTCGATCACTTCCTTTGACTGTTAGTGGCCCACAACACACAATTTAAAACATTGCGCAAAACCACTCAAACTGTTTGGGCACATGGAAGCCCCATGTGCAGCAAGGTGGTGGTGGTATCATAGGGTGACGCCAAATGTAAAGCCCTAAGGCCATTCAATGAAACTGGGGAAGGTCTGTAGATGCGGCACGGGACTTCTGGCGTCGCATTCATAATGTTGTTCGATCAGCGTGTGACGAATTGCAACTGGCAATTTGGTCCCGTTTCTGCAATACCGAATGCTGTGGGGGATGATCTGAAAACTTAGGCCATGGTTCAAGGCTAGGGGCAGATATGACCAAAGCTTATTCAACATTCACGACAACCAATCCAACGATCGATCCAGACGCCGCGCGGATCGTCGATGCCGCGCTTGTGCATGTGCCTTTTGATGGGTGTAGCGAGGCGGCGCTTCAGGCTGGTGCAGCGGATGCAGGTCTTGATGAAGCGGCGGTTCAACGACTGTTTCCGTCGGGGCCTCTCGATGCCGTGATCCTGCATTCTGCCATGGCGGACCAAGCCATGGTGGAAGCTTTCGACGAGATGGAAGGTCGGCCAGATCGCGTTCACCTGATGATTCGCGAGCTGATCCTGATCAGGCTGCGTCAGTCTGCGACCCATAAAGAAGCTGTGCGCCGCGGCCTGACCCTACTTGCCGTGCCGCAGAATGCGCTGGCATCAGCGCGGGCACTTTACTCCACTGTTGATGCTATGTGGCGGGCGGCTGGCCAGCGAGACACTGATTTCAGCTTCTATACCAAACGCGCCACATTGGCGGCTGTGTATAGCGCGACGCTGCTTGCCTGGATTGCCGATACGAGCGGTGATCTGGCTAATATTGAAGGCTTCCTTGATCGCCGCCTGCAGGAAGTGGCCAAGATACCGAAGGCTTCTGCACCCATGCGTGGCATCATGGCCTCGGGACAGCGTTTCGCCGAAGGTGTGTTCGAAGCTGTCTCTCGCCGCGCTCGAAACTGAGCTGTTTGTTGTTTGCCTGTGTCATGAAGCTTAGGCCGGAGCCCTCTACGGTCAGGGCTGTCTCTTAGCGACACGTCATGCTGGGGGTGGTTTTTGTAGGGTGATAGGCCTATAACCGCCTGCCGGTCTTCAAAAACAACGAGACATTTCCATGCCAATCAGGGTTCCAGACAATCTGCCAGCTTTGGACAATCTGCTTGCTGAGCAGGTTGATGTCATGGCGCAGCAGGACGCTCTGCGGCAGGATATTCGGCCGTTGCGACTGCTGCTGTTGAATCTGATGCCAAAAAAGCAGGATACCGAAATTCAGTTTGCGCGCCTGTTTGGCAACTCGCCCCTTCAGATTGAAATGATCCTGATGACCACCGCAAGCTATACGCCGCGGCATACCGAGCCTGGCTATCTGCGCCGGTTCTACCGCCAGCTTGCTGATGTGAAGGACGAATATTTCGACGCGCTGATTGTGACGGGGGCCCCCATTGAGCGGCTCCCTTTCGAAGATGTCGCCTATTGGGAAGAGCTGCTCGAAATTCTGGAATGGTCGAAGACCCACTGTTTCCGCCGGCTTGGCATCTGTTGGGGTGCACAGGCATTGCTCTATCATTTCCATGATGTGCCCAAGCATGATGTTGGTGAAAAGATGTTTGGAGTCTATGAGCATAAGCTTGGTCAGCTGTCCGACCGGCTGATGCGCGGCTTTACAGATCTGTTTCCGATGCCCGTGTCACGCTACACCGAGAACAGGCGTGAAGACCTTGGGCGGGCAGGTCTCGAAATTCTGGCTGAGAGTGGTGACTGCGGTGTCGGTATGGCACGGGACCCAGACAGTGGCGACCTGTATGTGTTGAATCATCTGGAATATGACGCTGATACGCTGGGAGCGGAATACTGGCGAGATCAGAAAGAGGGATTGGGAACCGCTGTGCCCCATGGATATTTTCCGGATGATGATCCACAGGCAGAGCCGGTCAATTTCTGGCGGCCCTATGCTTTCCTTCTGATCAGCAACTGGATCAATGACCTGTACCAGTCGACACCTTTCGATCTGACCACGCTATCGCGACAAGACAAGGTCTAAGGATCTTTCCAACAATTCAGTCGCCAATGCGGCGGGTCGCGTGCCCCATCTTGCGGCCTGTCCGAGCCTGCGGTTTGCCATAAAGGTGAAGATGGACCCCCGGTGCGGCCAGCAGATCCGGAACCTGCGGCATGTGCTGGCCTAGAAGATTGTCCATCTGCCATCTACCATAGGTGTGCGTCGCCCCAAATGGCCGGCCGGCAAGAGTTCTTGCCAGCTGTGTGAACTGGCTGGTTGCACAGCCTTCAATCGTCCAGTGGAATGAATTATGGGGCCGCGGTGCCATTTCGTTAAACAGCAGCCGACCATCACGTGAAATAAAGAATTCGACTGCCAGAATTCCAAAAAGATTCAGCGAGTCAGCAAGAGCGGCGGTCGCCTCGATGGCGGCGTCAGCAAGCAGGGGAAGAACTGGAGCTGGCGCGACGCTCTGTGCCAGAATTCCAGCCTCATGTCGGTTTTGACTGACCGGGAAATGATGATGCTGGCCGTCACGGTCACGTGCAATGAGACAGCTGATCTCACAGTCAAACTCGATCATTTCTTCAAGGATGGCATCATCGCTGTTCAGCGTAGCTATGGCGGCGTCGGTGTCATCCTGCGGCGACATGCGAATCTGGCCCTTGCCGTCATAGCCAAGCTGACAGGTTTTCAGAATCGCGGGTGCCTGAAGTTCATCCATGGCGGCAGCAAGGTCTGCGGCATTTCGGATGTGCCAGAAGCGTGGTGTGGAAATGCCAAGTTCGGTGGCGAGTGTCTTTTCTCGGATACGGTGCTGGGCTGTGTGGAGTGGGGCATGTCCCGGACTGGCCGGGCAGAATTCCGAGATGATATCCATCGTTCTGGCTGGCACATTTTCGAATTCACTTGTCACAACATCTACGCCACCAGCAAAGACGCGCAGCGCCGCATCATCATCATAGGACGCGGTGGTGTGAAAACTTGCCACTTCAGCGGCAGGGCTGCCAGCGGCATCCGGCGCATAAATATGGGTTTTTAAGCCAAGCTGAGCTGCGGCGATGGCCAGCATGCGCCCAAGCTGCCCACTTCCAAGGATGCCAATTATAGGTGTTGTGTCTGAACTCATGAAGGAGTCTCGGCAACGCTGTCAGTCTGTGCCTGACGCCAGCTACCAAGCCGTGCGGCTAGCGCGTTGTCACCAAGGGCTAGAATCTGTGCCGCCATCAGGGCTGCATTCCGTGCGCCCGGAACGCCAATCGCCAGCGTGCCAACAGGAACACCGGCTGGCATCTGGACGATCGACAGCAGGGAATCCATTCCCTTGAGGGATTTGGACTCAACAGGGACCCCAAGCACTGGAAGGTTGGTGTGGGATGCCAGCATGCCTGGAAGGTGGGCGGCACCACCTGCACCCGCAATGATGACGCCAAACCCGTTCTCTGCTGCATGTCGAGCAAAACTAGCCAGCCGATCAGGTGTGCGATGGGCTGAAATGATTTTTGCCTCAAAGCTGACATCCAGCATCTCAAGGATCTTGGCGCTTTCCTCCATTGTAGACCAGTCTGACTGGCTGCCCATGCAAATGGCGACTCGAAGGCTGGTTGATGTTGGTTCGGACATAACAGTCTCTGCTGGCTCTATAGCTTATTTCAAGATGAGAGGACCGGTACTATGACAAACCCAATGCCGAGCGACAAGTCGATCTGCGGACTGGATAGAATGGGTATTTCTCAGGCGATGATGTCGGGCAGGATACGGCTGCGAAGAACTGAGATTTCATCCTTCAGGCCAAGTTTCCTTTTTTTCAGCCTCTGAAGCTTCAGCTGATCAAAAGGTTTGTCATCAGCAAGGCGCTCAATCACATCATCCAAGTCACGATGTTCGCTTTCAAGCTCGTTCAGCTTTGAGCGGAGTGTATGCTGTTCCTCTATTTCGGCATCAGCCACCGGTTTGCCTTCTCGTCATTCATGGCCGGTTTGCACCGGCAAGTCGCTGCCAAGTAGCCTAACCGGCTGTGCTGGCTCTACGCAAGCCGTACAGTCAGGGGGGGACCAGGGAAGCGGGCGGCCATCGAAAGCATGCCCGCCCACATTTTGTGCTTCTGGTTCTTACTACCCGCCTGGCAATCAGGGCCGCCTGGCAATCAGGGAATTTCAGTCAGATCAGAAATCTGCTCTTCAACCTGAGGTGAGCCGCCTGCCTTCTCGATGGCCGCGTCAAGGTCCGTTTGCTTGCACAGTCCCAGCATGGCCGGGTGTTTGGCTGAAATATTGGCGATGTTCCAGTGGGTGCGCTCACGAATTTTCGTGATCGTCTCCTTAGTGGTTCCGATCAGCTTGACGATCTGCGCATCCTTTAACTCTGGATGGTGTTTGACAAGCCAGGCGATACCGTCGGGCTTGTCACCGCGCCGTGCAACAGGAACATAGCGTGGCCCCTTAGTGCGACGGTTAGGCGTTGGAAGGTCTGATTCGGCAAGCGTCAGCCTTGCCGAGCTGTCACCCTCACAGCGTGTCAGCTCTTCGCGTGTCAGCTGCCCGTTCTGGACCGGGTCATAGCCCTGAATGCCCATACCTGTTTCACCATCCGCAATGGACTGGACTTCCAGCGGGTGAAGGCTGCAGAAATTTGCAATCTGGTCAAAAGACAGGGCCGTGTTGTCAATAAGCCATACGGCGGTTGCCTTCGGCATCAGAAGCTGTGTCATCATATCCTGCTTTCTGCGTCACGGCCTTCAAACGGGCCGGCGCGATCTCGCGTTAACCATGCGGGGATGTCTCTATATACTGGGGAAACACCCCAATGCAAAGGGGCTTTGCGTGCATGCGTGAAATTGCGGATACTGAAAACCTGCAAACAGACAGGCCGGTCGCAAAAAGGACGGTGTGATCTGATCGGGAGGACATGGTGATGGATGACGAACTGGAAGCGATGAAGCCGGTGGCTGCCAGCGCCGAAATGGAACGCTGGAACATCGAAGATCTGGAATCCTATATCGCACGCATGAGGGCTGAAATCGCACGCGTTGAAGCCATCATTGAGAGTAAGGGCTCCGTAAACAAAGCGGCTGAAGCTCTGTTTGGTAACTCAAAATAAGGTCGGTCGTCCGGCCTGTTTCTAGTTGTCTAGGCGCTGTCCGTTCTGGCGGGGTCGGGCAAAGGCAGCATCCAATCTGGGACAGCGAGGCTTGCGGCATAGTCGCCTGCTGTAAGTGCTGCGTCTGTATCCATAATCCTGTGAAGGTCTGATAGCTTCATCGCAGCAAGACACACAGCACCACCCTCAACAGGTGCAACAGATAGGACTGCGCCAAGCAGACTGTCTTCGTCCCTGATTTCAGCGCCAGGCTGCGGGCAACCAGTGCCGATTCTGAGGGGAGCTATGCGACGTTTCACCAACCCACGATAATGCGTGCGTGCAGTCACTTCCTGACCGACATAGCACCCTTTGGAGAAATCGACGGCGTCGATTTTGTCGAGGCCGGCCTCCAGCATCAGCGCCCGTTCAGGAATCAAGTCGACAGGACCTTGTGGTACGCCGGCGATAATGCGGCGGGCATGCCAATCGTCAAGATTGCCAGCCTCACCTGCAACCGCTGGTGCATCACCAATCCAGCGCCATCCCAAGTGACCGGGCCGTGGATCCGCAAAGGCGCCAGAAGGCGCTGTATCCGTGTTCCAGATGATCCAGACAGTCGCGGTCTCAAAACATTCAAGATCAATTGGTAACCGAAGACGAAAGCGGCGTAGCCGGGTGTAAAGATCAGCCGTACGCGTTGCATCGCAATCGAGAAGAAATTCTTCGTCTTCGCGACGGCAGATCATCATATCTGCCAGAATGCGTCCCTGCGGGGTCAGCAATGCGCCCGGGCGGCACTCACCAACGGGGAGTGTCTCCACATTTGCCGTCAGTAGTGACTGCAGAAATGCTGTTGTACCGCTTCCGGCAATACGGATGATGCGGCGAGAGGGATCAAGAGCGTGCAATGGAACGGTCATCCTTCTGTGTCCTTATCTGACCTTGCCAGTTCGGGGCGTGCCATCTGGTCTCACTGTTTGGCAGCTTCTGATATTCTGCCTTCATAGCGGGCAATGTAGAAATGGCGTTTCCTCGCCCATATGCAACGGTCTTCGTCGGGCCAGATTTCGCGGTAATGTTCGGTGTCTTTGAAATAAAAAGTCTGTGTGCAGAACAGATATTTCACTCGGATGGCATCCGGACCCAAATCCAGCTTGCCACGATCTTTGGTTGAGATTGTTATGGCAGGCCGGTCGCGCCGAAAACACTGGCCAACCTTTTCACCCTTGCAGGCGGTCTCGTCAGATTCCGTGATCCGGACATAGGTAAACCGTCCATCGGCAAATCGAAATCCTTCGTCGTCGAACATCTGGCAATCTTCGTGAGGTGGGGTCTGGCTTTTGGCAAATTCGCAGGTGAACCAGGTGCCGCCCCAGACATCATCAGCCGCCTGTGCAGACGGCAGAATCGACATGGCCGTGGTGACGCAAAGCACGATCAGCGCATATGTGGATCTCATTTAACGGTCCTTTTTGAATGGCTGGACACTGAAGGCGCCGCGGTCAGCATGCAGGACGCCCCAATCATGGCGAGCGACGCCAGCAGGATGTTCAACCCCATCAGCGCTGGCAGGCCGTAACCTTTGTCGATCATCACGCCCATCACCATCGGAGATAATGCGGAGGAAAATACGCCCAGTGGGAGAAAAATAGCCTTAATCTCACCAAGATACCGCGTGCCATAGAGTTCCGCCATGGCAGCGGTAATGGCCGTATGGGGCATGCCTGCCGTTAAGCCAAAGAACAGGAAGAACGCCATGACACCCCAGTTGCCAGTGTGCGCACCTGTCCCGGTCCATAGTGACAGACAGGCGAGCGCCAGAGGCATCAGAAGCCAGGCGGCAACCCGCCTGCCGGTAAATCGGTCAACAAGCTGGCCGGCGACAAGTGCACCAATCACGGCGGCAACGGCATAAATAACGTAATTGGCGGCCCAGTCCGAAAGTGAGACACCAACAAGATCGGCGATATGGATCTGGTGGAACATGATGCCAGTGACAGAAAATCCGGGCACGGTAGTCAGGCCAACCAGCCCAAACCAGAACCGCCTGTCCCGTAGAACGGCGCGTCGCCGCCAGTGATCGATGCCACTAATTGTAACGATATCGTCTGTTGGGTCTGGTTGTCCGTCTGCCCTGGCGGCGGCCATTAACCCTTCAAGCCCCCCGCCATCCTGATATTTTGTACGCTGGGTGAGGATGCGCAGAAATGGAATCAGCAATAACAGCGGGATGAGTGGCAGGACCATCCACAGGCTGCGCCAGCTGAAAGTGACCAGCAGCGCGACGATGGCAACAGGTCCTATGGATTCCGCCACATTGATTCCCAGCTGTGAGATTGAAAGGGCTCTTCCACGCGCAATAACGTAGCGTCGCGCAATCGCTGTGGTGTAGGTATGAGTGGTCATGCCCTGCCCGAACAGGCGCAACAGATAGAGCCCCATCACCAGTGTGATGGCAGAGAAGACCTGGCTGAACAGGAAAGCAGAAACGCACAGGCACCCGATCACAAACAGCGCAAGCCGTTCCACTCTCATGCTGTCAGCCAGCTTGCCGAGCCAGATCAGGGTGACCGCACTGGCGGTTGTGGCAATGGCATAATAGGTACCAAATGCGGCGTGGCTCAACGCCAGCTCGCTGCGGATTTCGGCTGAAAAAAGCGAAATGAAATAAGTCTGGCCAAGGGATGAGCAGAAGGCCATGGCCATCCCGAACAGAAGAAAGCGCCACTCAACACGGGCAAAATCCAGCGTGGCAATCTGTGTCGTAACGGTTTTGGCGTCTGGAGCGGCGGATGGCTGATTTGTCATGGGCGGGATTTCATCATGCAGGGAAGATCGCGGCAAGTGGGGATTGGGTAATCAGCGCATATTCTGCGCGGTAGATCGATGTCTGCACTCTTGAAGCCTCGCTGATGGATGCATAACTAAATGGCATGTTAAGTGTATCTTGCATAAAAATTGATGAAGATGATATTGGCGGGAAGAGGTGCCCCAGAGGACAGACAAGCCTCTCTTTTTCCTGCTGACCAAAGCCATGCTAGACTAGGGCCGATTATGAAA
>WTJS01000190.1 GCA_011524735.1 Alphaproteobacteria bacterium | reverse complement strand
GTAGACAAAGGCTCCCCCATGCAGCGCGCTGTCGTCCCGCGGGTCGCTCGCGCTTTATCGATATAAAGCTAGAGAGACGAGGACCAGCATGGCTGAAACGACTGACAATGCCAAAACCGTTACCATCACCGTTGATGCAACAGGTGAGAAGGTCACTCTCCCAGTGTTGGAGGGTACTATAGGGCCGGATGTTGTTGATATCCGGAAGTTCTATGGTCAGACCGATATGTTCACCTTTGATCCAGGTTACGGCGCTACAGGCTCCTGTCTTTCCGGCCTAACCTACATTGATGGTGATCAAGGGGTCCTTCTGCATCGCGGTTACCCGATTGAAGAGCTGGCCAATAAGGCTGATTTCCTCGAAGTGGCCTATCTCCTTCTGGAAGGAGAGCTTCCAGACGCAGACCAAAAAGCGCAGTTTGACGAAGCAATCACGCTCCACACGATGGTGCATGACCAGCTGTCAAACTTCTATCGCGGTTTCCGTCGTGACGCGCACCCGATGGCTATCATGTGCGGTGTTGTCGGCGCAATGTCCGCCTTCTATCACGATTCGACCGACATCCATGACCCCGTGCAGCGAATGATTGCATCACGCCGTCTGATCGCAAAAATTCCAACTCTTGCGGCCATGGCTTTCAAATATTCGCTAGGCCAACCATTCAATTATCCGCGGAACAATCTCTCCTACGCAGAGAATTTCCTGCATATGTGTTTCGCAGTTCCTGCAGCCGATTATGAAGTTGATCCAATTGTGGCCAAGGCCATGGACAAGATCTTCATTCTGCACGCAGACCACGAGCAGAATGCGTCCACGTCAACTGTCCGACTTGCAGGCTCATCTGGGGCCAATCCGTTTGCCTGCATAGCCGCTGGCATCGCTTCACTCTGGGGACCTGCGCATGGCGGCGCCAATGAAGCTGTGCTGAATATGCTCAACGAAATTGGGCATAAGGATAATATCGCAGAATATGTCGAACGTGCCCGCGACCGTGATGATCCGTTCCGTCTTTTTGGCTTTGGCCACCGCGTCTACAAGAATTTCGACCCGCGCGCTAAGGTTCTGCGCGAAACCTGCCACGATGTTCTGAACGCGCTGGGTGTGGAAGATCCTCTGCTTGAACTTGCCATGGAACTTGAAGATATGGCACTTAAGGATCAGTATTTTATTGATAAAAAGCTCTACCCTAACGTCGACTTCTACTCAGGAATCATTCTCAAGGCCATGGGCTTCCCGACCAGCATGTTTACTGTGTTGTTTGCTGTCGCACGCACCGTTGGCTGGGTTGCGCAGTGGAATGAGATGATCACTGATCCGATGCATCGCATTGGCCGCCCACGACAGCTCTACACTGGCCCAGCTGAACGTCCTTACGTTGAGATCGGCAACCGGTAATTCTCGGCAAAGTCATGAGCTAAAAAGGGCGGCTCCATGCCGCCTTTTTCATTTGCTAATGGCCTGTGGGTTAACGGGTCACCCACGGCGCAAGTGCTGCCACCACATTTGCGGAAAAACTATCCCTTTCACCGCGAAGCAACGCACGAAGCTCCTCGGCTGCAGCAACCGCTCTTTGCTGAGCATCACCATCTTCAAACACGCGGATCATGGCATCTGCCATAGCCTTTGGACTGGCAGCATTCTGAAACAGAAACGGATAAACTTCCCGATCAAGCAACGCGTTGGGTAGGATGACACGATCCATATTCACAAGGCGCCGACCAACGAATGCCGAGACTGCAGGCGCAATGTAACAGGCAACGCCTGGCACACCGTAAAGCGCTGTCTGCAATGTCACTGTGCCCGATGCGGCGAGCACTGCCTGAGAGTGTGACAGGCTAGCAAATAGCGCCGCATCTGCCGTGTCAGCTGCAACATGATCAGCAAGGTCGGGACGCTTTGCCAACTCGCCTGCAATTAAAGGCTCAAGATGAGACAGGGTTGGGATCGTTGCAGTTACATTCGGCATGCGATCCTGAAGCAGAGAAAAGGCGGCCAGCATTGGCGACAGCAGATGGCTGATCTCAGAGCGACGGCTACCCGGCAGCAGCGTGACATGAGGCGTTTCGCTCGGCTGTGCACGCAAGACATCTTCATATACAGGGTTGAAGGCCTCCGGGTGACCAATAAAATCTGCCTTCAGACCAAGTGGCTTGAAATAGGCGGGCTCAAACGGGAACAGGCACAAAAGCCCATCCACCGTTTTTGCAACACGATGCCGCCGCCAAGCCCCCCATGCCCATACTGTAGGTGCCACAGTATGAACCACCGGCGCTGACCAGCCTTCACCTGCCATACGCTTTTTCAATCTTTCTGCAAGACGCAAAGAGAAACCTTTAACATCGACAGTTATGATCATTTTAGGACGCGAAGTCATGATCTGATCAACAAGCCTGTCGGCCAGCTTCGACAATCTTGGATAGGCTGCCAGAGCAGCCCCGAAACCAAAGACAGTTAACTCATCCATGTCGGTATGAGTGGTCAGACCCTGCGCCATCATGGCTGGCCCACCGACACCAATCCACGTCTGGTCCCCAAACCCCTCATTCACAGCCTTCATTATACTGGCTGCAAGCCGGTCACCAGAGGGTTCCCCTGCAAGGATGAAAACTGGTTCGTTCAAATGCCAACCACCGCAACACCAATTTCGGTGGCACGATCCCACAACGCAGACTGTTCACCCGCAACAAGAACACCGCCAGCCCCCAGGGCCATCACCTTTATCCCCGACGATGCGGCACGATTCAGGGTCGCCATGCCAACGACAGGCTGATCAAGACGGCCGTCCTGACCAGACTTTGGGAGCTTTACAAAAACTGCTTCGGGACCATCAGGATCAATCAACCCTTCTACCCTCTCTAGCATCACATCCGTTCCCTCTGCAGCTTCGACTGCCAGGACACGGCCATCCTGTACAACCACCCCTTGCCCAACATCATGATGGCCAAGCGCATCAAGTACCGCCATACCGACAGAAATGTCCAAAGTCGCAGCATCACTGATCTGACCCGCCATAACACCTGCAAGCATTACAGCGGACGGCATGAACTCATCATTGGAAATGGTCGTTATACCAGCCTCAGCAAAATAACTGCTAAGTACCCGCAACAAGGCGTCATCACCCTTACCGATAACTTTAGCCAGAAGCCCCAAGGCGGCAGTGTCCGGCTTTAGCTTAGAAAACGGTGGCCGCTGTATCTTGCCGATCATCACCAATTCCCGACAACCAGCTTCCACCATGAGGTCACGCGTTCGCCCTATTGAGCCGAGAGCAATTTCATGAGTTTCAAAGTCCGAATAATCCGCATCAGCCTGACCAGATACAGCAAACACAACAGGCATAGCATTGGCAGAAGCCACATGTCGGGCCATCTGCAATGGCAGTTCTCCCTGCCCGGCGATGACCGCAACCCGTCGCATTATCCATCCTGCCTTCGCGGCGCCTGACAAATGCCGTTCTTGCTCGCCTCATTCAAAAACTTGAACACATGCTGTGCTTCTGAATTTTCGGAATAAGACTGTTGAGCCGCTTCAAAGCGATCTTTATAAACACCGCCGCCACGAAACAGGTCTCGGTAAAGGGCCCGTAGCGTTGAAATGCTGTCATCACTGAACCCGCGTCGCCCAAGACCAATGACATTTATTCCCGTCAGCTTGGCGCGGTTACCAACTGCAATACCAAAGGGAATGACGTCACTGTCGACAGCTGTCTGAGAGCCAATCATCGCGTGATCACCGACACGGCACCATTGCTGTACTGTCGCAAAGCCACCAAGCATTACAT
>WTJS01000035.1 GCA_011524735.1 Alphaproteobacteria bacterium | reverse complement strand
AAAAACGCCCGTGGGATGGCCTGGCTGCAACGCGTGGGAGGCGGTGTTCTGATAGGACTGGCGATTATGACAGCGACGCTGCGGCGACACTGACAATCGGTTGGCACCGATTTCAGATCATTCCCCGCTGACAGGCTTCCAGAAATCTAGCTGCACCAAGGGAAACATTATCGCGCCAGTTGTCTGTTGCATTTTCGTCGGCAAGGTCTGTCACGAATTTGAAGCAGCGGAATTCCACTCCAGCCAACCTTGCCACCTTGGCAATGGCATAGGCTTCCATGTCAACAATGTCGCTCCTCAATTCGGGTGGTGACGTAACGAAGTTATCGCCGGTACTGAGTGTCACCCCGTCCCCACCCAGTTCAATCGCAGCAGCTGCATTACTGGTTTCAAAGGGGGTCACGCCCAACTCAACAAGTGGACGAGCGTCCATGTCGCGCTGGACAACCGTGTGAACACGCACCAGCTTGCCAGCCAGATTGGGGTTCAACGTGCCGGCTGTTCCAAAATTGACGATACGCCTGCAGTCAGAGTGTTGCGTAACCCGCAGCGCGGCAATTGTCGCGTTGATCTTACCCACACCTGCATAAGTAACGCGAAAGTTGTCTGGCAGAGTGATACCGCCCACTTCAGCTTCAAGCGCCACAAGGAGGTCAATCAACATTTTGGGCTCCTGTTCGTCATTTCGGCATATGCCAGCAGACATGCTTTGCCAGTGGCACGATTTGCATTAAGATTTCATTTAGACGTTTGTGTCATCATGCAACGCAAGCCATCCACTGATAAGCAGGAAAAGTTATGGAAATCTTTTTCGCCACCAACCTTGGTATAGCAACGGTCATTATCATTTTGGTTGTCAGCCTGCTGCGCCTTGGCATCAAGGTTGTGCCGCAATCAGAAGTCTATGTCATCGAACGATTTGGCAAATACGCCCGTACATTGAATGCCGGCCTGTCTCTCATCATTCCGATTCTGGATAGGGTGGCACATAAAGTCAGCGTTCTCGAACGACAGCTCGACGAGCAGAGAATTTCGGTAATCACCAAAGATAATGTTGAAGTCACACTGGAAGCCCGGGTGTTCTTCAGGGTGACCGAGGCAGCACGTTCAGTTTATCGGATCCGTAATGTAAATGATGCGCTGATAACAGCCTCTTCCTCTATCGTGCGATCTGCCGCCGGCAAGCTTGAACTTGACGAGTTGCAGTCGAGCCGCGAGGCGATGAATCAGGAGATTGCCCATAATCTTCATTCCGCAGCCGAAGTATGGGGCATTGAAATTACCCGCACGGAAATAACGGACGTTATTGTAGACGAAGCAACGAAGGAAGCGCAGCGGCAACAGTTGAATGCTGAAAGGAAACGGCGCGCCACAATCGCTGAAGCAGAAGGCGACAAGCGATCTATTGAACTGAAAGCCGAAGCCGAGCTGTTTAAGGCCCAGAAGGAGGCGGAAGCCGTTAAGGTCAGCGCAGATGCTGAAGCCTATGCCATCAGGGTAAGCGCCGAGGCGGAGGCAGAACAGACCCGCCTCATTGCCGACGCCATCGCCAAGAATGGTTTACCGGCCATCGAATTTGAAGTGGCCAAGAGACAGGTGGATGCGGTGAATGCGCTGGCCTCGTCAGAAAGTTCGAAGACGCTTATCCTGCCGACGGATGTCACTGGGGTCATCGGCGCAGCCTCGACACTGATTGAGGCCATGGGCGAGAAAAAAGGTAAATAAGTCGATGGAATTTACCTTCACCTACTGGTTATTCATGCCACAGACGTGGATTTTGATCGGACTGGCCTTTGTGCTTCTGGAACTCACAGATGGCAGCCGGATCTTCTTCCTTCCCTTTGGCATTGCTGGCCTGGCTGTCGCGGCACTATCAGCACTTGTGATCAACAACATTCTGGGGCCAGCGTTTCTGCCAACAAAATGGTATTGGATGCTTGTCCTGTGGGTGGTGTTTGCCTTTATTATTTCCGCGCTGATGGTGACTGCGAAACGGCTTCGACCTGCCGCCCCCGAGGATGAGGGCGACATCAACCAATATTGAACAGCAGACACAACACCCTTCCGGTCTAGTCACCAAAGATATCTTTCATTCGGCGAGGCATCGCCTTGTGACCACGTAAGTCAAGTTCCTCACAAACATTCTGTGCGTCTTCAATATCGCGGTTTTGACTGAGCTTTGATTTGCCAACAATGCGGTCAATTTCAACTGAAAACCCAACGATATTGGCAAGTTGCTCAGTCATGTAGTCACCGGGCGCATCAGCCATTCTCCAGGCTTCCTGTCCATTGGTCCTGTCTTCAAATAGCTTGGTCAACCGCCCCACGATGGCCCGCTTACGCCGTTCATCATGGTGAAAGGAAATGCGGCCATGAATATGGACAATTTGATAGTTCCAGGTCGGAACATGACGATGATGACGCGGTTTGCTCGGATACCAGTTCGGTGAGATGTAAGCATCCTCACCCTTGAAGATCAGTATAACCTCAGCACTGTCCACAATCGCGCGGTGGAGGTCATTTCCTCCGGCAACGTGACCAATTACAGTGCTGTCGGATTCGAAAATCACGGGAATGTGGTTGGCGATCAAGCCATCCCCGCCCTGGGCAACAAGCACAGCCAGAGGAAAATCGTCTACAAGCTCGCGGATGGTAGCCACGTCGCATTCTTTGAACTGATCGGGCAAGTACATGACAGTCTAAAGCCTCTTTTCAAAATATACGCGGTCATAACCGTCAACGACCCGGCGGCCAGTTTCAACAAACCCAAGATACAGATACATCTCAATGTTCCGCACCATCATGATGTTGGTGTACAGCTGATAACGGTCTGTTCGTTCAGCTACCCACGCTTCCACTGCCTCAATCAGTGCGCGCCCCATCCCCACTCCCTGTCGTCCAGGCAACACCGCAACATTATCAAGCCAGTAGCTGCTTTCCGAAAATAGCACAACTGCATATCCGCAGACCTCACCTCCTATTTCACTGACAAACACAATGTCATTGGAAATATGTGTTTCAAAGTCAGCCAACATGGGTGCTGGGACCTGCCCCATCACGGCAATGTAAGGAGTGTAGGCCTCGCTGGCGATTGCTTGCAGGACAGTGCCGTCATCATGTCTGGCTCGCCTGATACTACATGCCATTCAACCGCCTCCATGGGTGCCTTCAGGACAACAGAGTTTACTTATAACGCGTCAACCCCAAAGGCATTTTTCCAGCTCACGCGGATGTGTATGGATTTCAGCTAAGCGTCGCTAGCATGATGGGTTGCACGATCCGACGCTGCATCGCTTCACTCTTCGTCACACCATGCTCTTGAAGGATTACCGACAATATGCCGTCCTGGTTGTCCATCATATCTGCTCTGCCATTCATGCCCGGCGCATGGCTGGTGCCTGCAATCCTGTTCATGTCCCTTGAGATTATCAACCGCAGATATGTGATATTTCTGCCACTCAGCTTTGCGAGCTTCTTACTTTCTGGCTACCTGGCTATCAGCAAATGGTGGTCGACATGGTTTGAGATCGGCAGACTGAATCCACCACCGAGTATTGTCGGGCTTCTAACATTTTGGGCGCTTCTAGCCTTCATTTCATTCCTGGTTTGTTTGACGTACAGAAAACGTCAGCGACGGCGGCGTGCTCGCAGTCGGTGGGTTTAGCCAGCCAAATTATGGCAAAAAAAAGGGCAGGATGGATGACCTGCCCCATAACCACAGCATTTTGGAGCTAGCGAGATTGATGAGCTAGCTTATGTCGGCAAGTGCTGTCATCAACGCACCAAGATTATGCTCGAACATGGCGATGTAG
>WTJS01000235.1 GCA_011524735.1 Alphaproteobacteria bacterium | reverse complement strand
TTCAAGTTTTTCCTGTACACATTGCTTGGATCGGTTCTGATGCTGGTGTGTATGCTGGTGATGTATATCGATGCGGGCACAACAGATATCCCTGCGCTGAGCGCCCATCAGTTCGCAGCTGGTATGCAGACTTGGCTGTTCCTTGGATTCTTCGCGTCATTTGCAGTGAAAGTGCCGATGTGGCCGGTCCATACCTGGCTGCCAGACGCGCATGTTGAGGCGCCGACTGCTGGATCTATGATCCTTGCTGGTGTGCTGTTGAAAATGGGCGGTTACGGGTTTATTCGCTTTTCGCTGCCGATGTTTCCCCTGGCTTCTGAATTCTTTGCGCCGCTGATTTTTGCGCTGTCGATTGTCGCTGTCATCTACACCTCTCTCGTGGCGCTCGCCCAGTCTGACATGAAGAAGCTGATTGCCTATTCTTCTGTTGCCCATATGGGGTTTGTGACGATCGGGATTTTCAGTCTGAACGAGCAGGGTATCGCCGGCGCCATGTTCCAGATGATCAGTCACGGTCTTGTATCTGCTGCGCTATTCTTCTGTGTCGGGGTCGTGTACGACCGCCTGCACACGCGTGAGATTGGTGCCTATGGTGGCGTTGCTGAAGTCATGCCTCGTTACGCGGTGTATTTCATGTTCATGATGCTGGCATCTGTCGGGCTTCCAGGAACCAGTGGATTTGTCGGTGAAATGCTGGTGCTTGTTGGCGCCTGGAAGGCCAGCAGCTGGGTCGCCCTTTTTGCTGCAACAGGGCTTGTTCTTGGTGCAACTTACATGCTGTGGCTGTATCGCCGGGTGATGTTTGGGCGCATCGTCAATGATGACGTACAGTCGATGGAACGGATAACTCAGCGCGAGATTGTCATCTTCGTGCCGCTGACTGTGCTGGTTTTGTGGTTCGGGATTTATCCCGCGTCACTTCTCGACGTGATGGCGGTCAGCATTCAATATGTTCTGGACGGAGTGGCCGCTGGCGGCGCGCTCGTTCTTGCGGGGAGATAGGGCCATGTATGTGTTCTCACTGGCCGACATCATGCCGGCATTGCCGGAAATCATCCTGTCCGGTGTGGCGTTGCTACTGGTTCTTGTCGCGGCTTATGGCGGCGAGAGTGCGAAGAATGCCCGCCGTGTAACGCGCCTTGCTCTTGGGGGAATCTTGCTGGCTCTGGTGCTGGTTATCAACAGTGACCCGGCGCTATCATCAGCTTTTGGTGGGATGTTCTCGGCTGACAGTTTTGCTGTCTTCATGAAGGTGCTGGTGCTGATCGGTACCTTTGCAGCCTTGTCGATGTCGATTAGAACCAGTGGCGATGCGGACATTAACAAGCCGGAATACAGCCTCCTTGTTCTGCTTGCGATGATTGGCATGATGCTGATGATCTCAGCTGATAATCTCATGGCTCTGTATATGGGCATTGAGCTTCAGTCGCTGCCACTTTATGTCGTGGCTGCCATGCGCACGAACTCGCTGCGCTCTTCGGAAGCTGGCCTGAAATATTTCCTTCTTGGCGCGCTGTCTTCGGGAATGCTGCTCTATGGCGCATCTATGGTATATGGCGTGGCTGGCACGACTGATTTTGCGGGAATTGCTGCTGCCATCTCGGGCCAGGACCTTCCGGCCGTCTTCGTGATTGGGATGGTGTTCATGATTTCGGGGCTCGCCTTCAAGGTGTCTGCTGCCCCGTTTCATATGTGGACGCCAGATGTGTATGAAGGGTCGCCAACGCTGGTAACCGCTCTGTTCGCGATGGTGCCAAAGGTGGCTTCTATTGCGCTGCTTATGCGGCTGACCTACGGAGCCTTCGGTGGGATTGCTGATCAGTGGCAGCAGGTCCTTGTGGCGCTTTCCATCGCGTCAATGGTGATTGGTGCGCTTGGCGCGATTATGCAGACTGATATCAAGCGTATGATGGCCTATTCCTCCATTGCCCATATGGGATATGCCCTTGCCGGTCTGGCGTCTGGTACTGTTGATGGTGCAATGGGTGTCATGATCTATATGACAGGCTATGTCTTCATGGGTGCTGGCACATTCTCGATCATTCTGCTGATGCGGCGTGAGGGAGCGTCTGCCACTAAGATTGTTGATCTGAAGGGGCTTTCGCGTACACATCCGATGCTGGCGGTTGGTCTTTTGGTGATGATGTTCTCAATGGCGGGCATTCCACCTTTGGCCGGCTTTTTTGGCAAATGGTATGTCTTCCTTGCCGCCGTTCAGGCTGGGCTGGTGCCGCTTGCAGTCATCGGTGTTGTGACGTCTGTTGTGGGGGCGTTCTACTATCTGCGTATCATCAGGCTCATGTATTTTGACGATACCGACACCCCGCTTGACCAGGAAATGCCACTTGCGAACCGGCTTGTGCTGGGAACCAGTGTTGCTGTAATCCTGCTGTTCTTTGCCGGGCTTGGTAGTTTGCTGGGTATGGCTGATACTGCGGCATTGTCACTGATTTCAGCCGGCTGATAGCAAGATGATGGTGCAGTCTGCCGGTGCCGTCAGGATCACAGCGGTAGATATTGCAACTTCATCCTCTGACCTTGCTTGGGAGGCTGCCGCAGACGGGGCGCCGTCAGGGTCAGGATTTCTGGTGGGAGAACAGACTGCTGGCCGTGGTAGGCGGGGGGCAGGATGGTCCTCGGCCCGGGGCGGGATGTATTTTTCGCTTCTGCTGCGTCCCAGCCTCGCAGCTGCTGACCTGTTTGGGCTGTCCTTCATAGCCTCGCTGGCCATCCGCGAAGAGCTGGCCAGACGGATTGATGGCCATAAGGTTGCTGTGAAATGGCCGAATGATGTTCTGGCGAACGGCGGCAAAATATGTGGCATTCTTCTTGAAGCGCGGGATCATGCGGTTGTCATTGGTACCGGTGTGAACATTGCTGCGGTGAATACGGCCCCGGGCTCCAAGCTTCCGGCGATCTCGATGCATGATCTTGGCAGTGTTACCACAACACCAGACCTGCTTGCTTCGGCCTATGCCGCCAATCTTATGGCCCGGCTTGATGATTACGAACGTGACGGTTTTGCGCCCATACGTGAAGAATGGCTGTCGCATTGCGGTCATCTGGACGCCACGCTCAAGGTCGGGCAGGGTGACAGCATCATTTCAGGTAGGTTCGCCGATCTTGGCCATGATGGAACTATGCATCTTGAGGATGAACAGGGGCGGCGGCATACCATCACAACTGGTGATGTTGAACTGATGGGAACGGTCTGATGATTCTGGCAGTTGATATTGGCAATACGAATGTTGTGCTTGCCATTGGGGATACGCAAGGCGTCCGACATCAGCTTCGTCTTGAAACGAATGCAGAGCGTTTGGCTTCGGATTATGGCCGTGAAATTTCTCAATGGCTTGCTGACACGGGAGAGGAAATCTCAGGATCCATAGTCGCGAGCGTTGTGCCAGCAGTCACGCAGGTAATTGTGGCCGCGCTGGCAGACACATTAGGCGTTGTGCCCCTTGTGGTTGGGTCCGCCGGTGTAGACCTTGGTATCGCAGTCAATATCGACATGCCCGCGCAGGCAGGGGCGGACCGACTTGTGAACGCCGTTGGCGCATTGGCGCATCACCCCTTGCCGGCTGTTGTTCTCGATTTTGGAACCGCAACGACGCTCGATCTTGTGGCAGGCGACGGCGCTTATGAGGGTGGAATCATTGCCCCTGGTGTGGCGCTATCGATAACAGCATTGGACAATGCGGCTGCGCAGCTTCCCCGCCTTGATCTCCGTCCCTTTGACAGCGACCTACCCATTCTTGGAAAAAATACCGTGGCAGCCATGGAATCTGGGGTGTTCTGGGGCTATGTAAGCATGATTGA
>WTJS01000222.1 GCA_011524735.1 Alphaproteobacteria bacterium | reverse complement strand
ATCGAAATACGCTGGCGCTGCCCCCCTGACAGACGATTCCCCATGGCCCCAACCGGCGTGTCATAGCCATCTTCAAGCGCCATGATGAAATCATGCGCCGCTGCGGCCTTTGCCGCGTCTTCAATGTCAGTCCGACTGGCAGACGGCCGCCCAAAGGCAATGTTGGCAGCGATGGTGTCATCAAAAAGAACCGCATCCTGACTGACAAGCGCCACATTCCGGCGGAGGCTTTCCAATGTCACCTTAGCAATGTCTACCCCATCGATCCGGATTGTTCCCGCGCTGCAGTCAAAGAAGCGGGGCACAAGATTGATGATCGTGCTCTTGCCAGCACCACTTGGTCCAACAAACGCAACCATTTGGCCAGGGGACGCGGTAAAAGTGACATCGCCAAGCGCGGGTGGCTTGTCACCCGACCCGCTTTCATAGGCAAATCCCACAGCGTCAAATTCCACTTTGCCGGTGGCAGCCCCCAAATCCGCGGCGTCAGGCACATCAGCGATGGCACGCGGCTGGTCAAGCAGGCGCAGAACACGTTCGGCTGCTGCCAGCGCTTCCTGTGTCACCGCGTTCAGCGTACCGATACCCCGGATGGGCTGCACCAGAAGAATCAGGGTGGTGATGAAGGCAATCACATCGCCGACCTCCATCAGCCCGTTTGACACCCGCCATCCGGCAAGCGCAATCACACCCCCGACAGCAATGCCGCCTACAACTTCCAGGATTGGGTCGATCTTGGCACGCCCGGTCAGCAGACCGACAAGACGGCTGTAGAGGCCGTCAAAGGCGCTTCGGGTTCTCTCGGTCTCGCTGGCTTCAAGCTGATAGGCCTTGACCATGCGGGCCCCCTGCAATGTTTCAGCCAGAAGCGACGTGACCCCTTCCATATGTTCCTGCAGATTGCCGGACGCCTTACGCTGACGCGCACCGATACGAATGATCGGCTGCATCGCCAACGGGTAAACACCCAGCACGATGATGGCCATGAGCCAATCCAGCCAGAGCATGGCCCCGATCAGCACGATCACGGTAAGAAAGTCACGCACCAGATTGTTGGCCAGACGAACAGCGGCCTCACGCACCAGGTTCAAGTCATTCATGATCCGCGACATGAAAGCCCCTGCCGGCTCACGCGTCAGCACTGCCAGATCGGCATCAATCAGCGTGCGCGCCATGTCCTTCTGGAGGTCGGTGGTAACCCGCAGGGCAAGCGAATTGACCTGAACGGTCTGGGCAAACAGAGCACCGCCCTTGACCAGTGCCAAAATGATAATGGCTGGCGGGGCAAGCCAGATCACCTCGATGGCGCGCCCATCAGCCAATGCGTTGAAGATATAGCGTGTCAGAAGCGGATAGGCGGAGGCGGAGGCGGCGACAATCGCCATCAGCAGGAAGGCCACCAGCAGTCTGCCAAGATAGGGACGCACCCACCCCTGCCACAGGCGAGCAAGGATCGCGCGGCTGTCAGGGCGGGCTGGCGTTGGGAAACTGGTCAAAGAGGCATCCTGTCACTGACCTGAAGACTGCGAATGAAGCAGATCGTCAACCACCGCAAAAGCATGATCAGGCTGAATGGTGGCAATGCCGCCAGCCATTCCAAATCTGCCATCCGGGACCGGGACCGCCACGATCAGGGGAGTATAGTCCAACGGTCGGGTTTGCGCAAAAAGCCCGGCTGCAGGTCGACCGCAGGCCGCCGCAATATTCAGCAGGCTAGTGTCATTTCCAACATAGAGCCGCGCCGCCGCCAGCATGGCCACCGCCTGATCTAGTGGCCGGACGGCAGAGATAAGGCCAGACGGCGCACTGGCATCAGCAAGGACTGCGTCAATAATTGGCTGTTCAGCAGGGGCACCCATCAAAATGATCCGGGTGGCAGGATGCGCGGCAGACAGCATGGCAGCAAGCTTTGCGAAATGCGATGGCGGCCAGCGTCGTTCCTCATCCATAGCCCCAACACCCATGATGATCGTGTCACGAAGCCCATGATCCAGCGGTGCAATATTGTGGGTGTCAAAGATGTCATCCACCCTGGCCGTCGCGGTCTGTGACGGCTGGATGTGCCAGCACGGCTGGTCAATGCCAAATCCATTGATAGCGGCGAAGGCCGGAAGCTTTCGGGTGGGGTGTTCATAGCGTGCGGATTTTTCAAGGAAAGCACCACGGTTTAACCATCTGCGGCTGCTGCCAATCCCGTAGCCCCAGCGATGGGGTATCCCGGCAAGCCGCGCGGCAACAGCGTAGCTGGCGCTATGGTGTATGATGAGCACCTGATCAGCCCGTGCCGCCCGAAAAGCCGCAGCAAGCCTCAGCAGTCCGGAGAGTCCGTCATGCCGACCGCGCCGACCTCGCATCGACCGCTCAATGGGAAGCCAGTCGACAATCCCAGCTGTGCCATGGAAAACAGTCTCGGCACGGGCTGTTGGTTTGGCTGCAAGGATAACATCAAACTGGCTGGCAAGATGATCAATCCAGGGCTTGTGCCAGACCATATCGCCGATACCGACGAGAGGCTGGACGATCAACAACCGATCACGCCTGTCTGCCGTTCTGTTTTCTAATCTGTCCGCCATCACGCCAATCCTGAACCCTATCGCTGCACCCGCCACTTCTGACCTTTGATGCTTTGCGCCGCGATATCCGATCATGCCTTCACCAGGTAACCTACAAACCCCTGACCGGAAGGCTAACTGGACGATCCACAGCCTGCCGGTTATAACCACATCATGCCCCGTGGGAAACTTTATTCACGGGCTGGCATCACCTAACCATTCAGGAATAGGATGCCCGCCCCCGGTTCCGCGGACATTTGATGAGATTTACCCATCCGGGCCTGTTATCAGACCCGGCCTGTGACCCGGACCGGACCTTTCATGCTGAAGCGGCTTATACGCACGAAGATTGGCCTTGCCTGCCTCAGCTGGATTATTGCGACAATTGTTTTCCTGCTGATGCTGAGCATCAGATGGAGGCATCATGATCGTGAGGCGCTGCGCGCGATGCTTGCCAACCATGATGGTTTCATTCTGGTATTCTGGCATGAACGTATCCTGGCAATGCCCTGGCTATGGCCAAAACGCCATGCCATGAATGCCCTGCAATCACCACATCCCGATGGCAGACTTCTGGCCCACACGGTTAACCATCTTGGTGTGAAAACGGTGTGGGGAAGTTCCAACCGCAATGCGTTGTCAGGGCTGCGCGGGCTGAAACGTGTATTGGATACCGGCAAGGTGGCTACCATCACCCCTGATGGGCCGCGCGGACCGGCCCGCAAGGCAGCGATGGGGCCGGTTGCGCTGGCGCAGCTGACAGGTAAGCCGATCCTGCCAGTGGCATGGGCTGTGGATAGATACTGGCGGGCGCCTGGCTGGGACGGTATGATCATCCCCAAGCCTTTCAGTCGAGGTGTACTGGTGACAGGCGATTTGCTCGCCGCGCCGGTAAAAGGCGATCGTGATGTGCTGGAAGACTCCCGGGCGACACTTGAAACGGCAATGAACGACGTGACCGACAGAGCCGAAAATCTAATTACCACCAATGCTGGCGACAAGGCGGCGCGATGAGCACGTCCAGTTCGGCACTGCGTCGATATAATCTGCTTTGGATGATGATCCGGCCAGCCATTGGGCTGATTCTGTCGCGGCGGGCATCGCGGGGCAAAGAAATCCGATCACGCCTTGGCGAGCGTTATGGGCGGTATGGCAGCGCATCAGACCTTTCAGGCAGCCCCATCTGGATTCATGCCGTCAGCGTTGGTGAAAGCGTTGCAGCGATCATGCTTGCAAAATCTATCCGCAAACGGGACCAGAATAGCCCTATTC
>WTJS01000199.1 GCA_011524735.1 Alphaproteobacteria bacterium | reverse complement strand
AGGCAAATTGGATCAATGGCATCGACATTATCGTTGATGGCGGGATGGGAGCATTGAATCTCGGCGTTGGGTGACCAAACCGATTTGGTGTGCACAGGTGCAGGGGAGAAAGGCATGGGAGACGTAAGGCCCAAGTTAGTTTATGGCTCCGAGGGGTTCCCGTTTAACCGATGGTGCAGGTTTTAAGATGACATCTCGCAAAAACATTCTGTTCATCATGTTTGATCAGCTCCGCTTTGATTATCTGAGCTGTGCGGGCCATCCACATCTTCACACGCCTAATATTGACTGGCTCGCCAGTCAGGGGGTTAGCTTCAGCCGTTGTTACGTCCAGTCACCCGTCTGCGGGGCGTCTCGCATGTCCTTTTATACCGGGCGATATATCAGTTCGCATGGTTCGACATGGAATGGCATTCCCTTGAAAGTTGGTGAGATGACCCTTGGAGATCATCTGCGTGACCAGGGGATGGATTCAGTGCTGATTGGCAAGACTCACATGCAGGTTGATGCAGAGGGTATGGAGCGTCTTGGGCTTACGCCTGACAGCATTATTGGTGCGCGCGTTTCTGAGTGTGGGTTCGATGCGTATATTCGTGATGATGGATTATGGGGTGTTGGACCTGATGGTGCCTATGATCGTAAGCCTTCACCCTATAACGCGTTTCTTAATGAAGCCGGGTATGATGGTGACAACCCATGGCATGACTATGCCAACTCTGGCATCGATGACGATGGCAACATGGCCTCTGGCTGGGTTTACAGCAACGCTTGCAAGCCGGCGAATATCCGCGAAGAAGATTCAGAAACCCCTTGGCTCACCCGGCAGATGATCAGGTTTCTTGCCGACCGGAAAGAAACGGACGGTCGCCCATGGCTGTGCCATCTATCCTATATCAAACCACATTGGCCCTACATCGTACCTGCGCCTTATCATGAAATGTATGGTCCAAACAGCTTCACGCCGGTTGTCCGGCACCCGGACGAACTTAGCGACCCAAACCCTGTCTATGCGGCTTTTGCCAACAATGTTATCGGCACGGCGTTTCACAAGGACGAGGTTCGTAACGCAGCGTTAGGGGCTTATATGGGGTTGATTAAGCAGATCGACGACCAGATGGGCGTACTGTTTGATTATCTAAAATCCACTGGGGAGATGGAGAATACCATCATCGTTCTGACATCAGACCATGGCGATTACATGGGTGACCACTGGATGGGAGAGAAGGATCTGTTTCATGACCCTTCCGTCAAGGTGCCACTGATTATTTACGACCCGTCATCAGAAGCAGACGCGACCCGTGGAACTGTCTGTGACGCGCTGGTGGAAGCTATTGATCTGGCGCCAACCTTCGTTGAGATGGCAGGGGGCGTACCGCGTTACGAGATATTTGAAGGAAGGTCCTTGGCACCATTTCTGCGTGGGGACACGCCAGACGGCTGGCGCAATTTTGCCATCAGTGAATATGATTATTCGATTACACCTATGTCAGCGCGCCTTGGAGTAGCGCCAAAGGATGCCAGACTGTTCATGGTTTGTGATGATCGCTGGAAGTTCATGCATGCCGAAGGTGGATTTCCACCAATGCTGTTTGATCTTCATAATGATCCACAGGAGCTCGTAGACCTTGGTCGAAACTCTGATTATGAAGCCATCGTCAACAGCTGCTATGACAAGTTGTTTGAATGGTCACGACGGGTTTCACAACGGACTACAGTGTCTGACCAGCAGTTGATGGATCGGCGCGGAAAAACACGAAGGCGCGGCATTGTGCTTGGGGTCACAGACGAAGATTCGGTGGATGCAGAACTGATCGCTGGCTATCGTGGGAAGGCGCGTCAGAAACACATCTGACCGAAACCCGTATTCATCAAGCGGCTAGCCTTGCTGAAAGCTCAAGCTTATGCGCATTACCAATACAGGCCTGATCTATGATGATCCTTCCCAATCGACGCCGGGGTATGTGCTGATCTCGCCCGTGCGCGGTAATCGCGCGATCTTGCTCGATCCGGATGGCGAGGTCGCCCATGAATGGCAGACTGCCGGTGGAATGACACATTGGTCATACTTGATGCCCAACGGCCATTTGATTGCAAATGAAAGATGTGCCGATCCACGTGGCGTCATGCTGACTGTCAGCGGAATAATCAGTGAATATGATCCACAGAACAATCTCATGTGGCGGCATATTGATCCCTACCAGCATCATGATGCAAGGCGTCTGGATAATGGCGCGATATACGCTGCTTTTTGTGAGATTGACGAGGCTGACCAGAAGGCAATCCACGGTGGTGTCGCAGGTTCAGAGGCGGATGGTGGCCCTTTTGGTGAAGTCATCCGTCAGGTTGATGAAGCAGGCAAGACCGTCTGGGAGTGGTCCTTCCACAATCTGGACATGGACCGATACAAGATCCACATCAATGGAAATCGTTGGAGCTATGGCCACACAAATACCGTCTGTCCGCTGACAGATGATCAATATCTGATCAGTTCCAAGAATCTCAACCTGATGTTTATTCTCGACAAGCCTTCCGGGAAGACCGTCTGGGAATTTCAGGATGATGAGTTGGGTGGTCAACACGATGCCCAGAGGTTGGAAAACGGCAACATTCTGTGTTTTGCGAATGGGGCTTATTCCCGAGATCTGCATCATTCCCAGATATGGGAGATCGACCCCGCAACCAACGAAATTGTCTGGCGATATATCGCTAAGGATGATTTCACCTCTTTCTTTTCGCCTCACATGGCCGGCGTGCAGAGATTGCCCTCTGGCAACACGCTTATCTGTGAAGGCAATAAGGGGTGTATCTTTGAAGTGAACCCAGACGGTGACGTTGTGCGAGAGTTTGTTAACCCACATTTCGTCAATAATGAGGATTTTGGCTGGATCAACTGGCTGTTCAGAGCGCGCTGGTACGCGCCTGACTCGCCTGAAGTTACCAGTCTTGGACTTTGACAGATGATGCCTGTCCCGGCATTGTTTTTCGCGCCTTCTCTGGCGCCCTTAGGGTTCTCTGAAAGATCTTTTAAATGACCAAAGCTGAAACAGATTGCTGTGGTGTGAGTTCCCGGCAGGAGAGCGACATTACCGCTGGTGGTACCGGTATGGCGAGGGTGAAAGGTCAGCGCCGGGTACCTGAACATGCGGTGGAAATCCCGGGAGGAAGAGGGTTTGTCGGAACTGATCAAACCGAGATTCCTGACGATGGTGAAACGCCACTACGGCGCGGCAAGGTCAATCCGTTCATCATGAGTGCGACCGCTGTTACCAATGCCGAGTTTGCCGCATTCATTGAAGCAACCGGTTATGTCACTGAGGCAGAGAAGTTTGGATGGTCGTTCGTATTCTGGTCCGATGTTCCTGCTTCTGTCGGCCCGACTGAAGGTGTCCTAGGGGTTGAATGGTGGCGCCGGGTTGATGGTGCGACCTGGCGTGACGTGAATGGCCCAGGGACAGCAGAGTATAGCTGGCACCCAGACCATCCTGTGGTCCATATGTCTTGGAACGACGCATCGGCTTATGCAGCATGGGTGGGGGGACGCTTGCCAAGTGAGGCCGAATGGGAGCATGCCGCACGGGGCGGGCTAGGCGATGTCCGCTTCCCCTGGGGAGATGATGAGCCAGATGATAAGGAATTTTTCCCATGCAATATCTGGCAGGGTCATTTTCCGCAGATGAACGCTGCCACTGACGGTTACGTCAGCACTGCGCCTGCGAAGTCCTTTCAGCCAAACGGTTATGGACTCTACAATATGGTTGGCAATGTCTGGGAATGGTCAGCTGACCCATTCCGTATACGGTCGCTAAAAAAGCAGGTTAAAGCGCGCCTCGAAACCATGAAGGGGTATTATCTGTCCAAGGGTGGATCATTCCTTTGCCACCGTAGCTATTGCTATCGCTATCGTATCGCGGCGCGGTCAGGTATTTCACCAGATTCAACAGCAGCCCATCAGGGATTTCGCGTGGTCTGGGATCTGCTGTCTGATAAGGCTTGAAAGATACTTAGTGCCCCCCACATCTTTGCTCGTAGCAAGTCTTTTTAGGAGTGTTCTTCCATGTCAATCCGTCCGATCAAAATGACCAGCCAGGCGCAGCCAACCATGGAAGGGGCTGGTGTCCATCTCCACCGTGTATTCGGGTTTGGCGACACCGACCCTTTTGATCCGTTTCTGATGATGGATGATTTTCGGAACGACAATCCAAATGACTATGCGAAGGGTTTTCCATGGCATCCTCATCGCGGAATTGAAACCATTACCTATGTGCTAAAGGGGAATGTGGAGCATGCGGATTCCCTTGGGAATCAAGGTGTTCTCAGCGACGGCGACGTGCAGTGGATGACCGCTGGTTCCGGTATCATCCATCAGGAAATGCCGTTTGGAAACGATGCTGGCGCAATGCACGGGTTCCAACTGTGGGCCAATTTGCCGCGCGATCAGAAAATGACGACGCCACGTTACCAGGACATTGAGTCGAAGAACATAACCAACCTGACTGATGACGATGGCACACATATTCGGGTCATTGCTGGGGATTATCGCGGATATCGCGGCCCGGTCGATGGGATCGAAACTGACCCGCAATATCTGGATATTGCGCTACCGGCAAATACGACAAAGCGGTTCCCCTTCGACACGCGCCGCCAAGGGTTTGCGTATATCTTTGAAGGTAGCGCCAGGTTTGGCAACGCCTCGGCGCCGTTTGGCGTCAACGTCGAAAAGGAATTCGGCGGTGAAGAGCTGAAGATTCGTGATCAGTCCGGCAACCGAACATTGGTCGTGTTTGGAGCTGGAGATGAGGTCGAGGTTACATCAGGAGAGCAGGGTGTGCGCTTCCTTCTGATTTCTGGAGCGCCGCTACGTGAGCCCGTCGCATGGCATGGACCGATTGTAATGAACAGCCGTGAAGAGCTTCAGCAGGCCTTTCGGGAGCTGAACCAGGGTACCTTCATTAAGGAAGGTGCGGCCGGCTGGACAAACTCACGCGGAAGGTAATTCTCTGGATAGTGAAAAGAATCGTCGCGACGCGTGCGGTGTGGTGCGCTATGACGTAACCGATGACTGAAACGGCCATCACGTTTTCTCCATTGCGCCGGAGCCATGACCAGATGTCGGATACACCAAATCTTGTTGATGACTGCTTCCAACCTGTTGAGCAAGGGCAGCTGACCTCTAACACCCCCTCTACACATCCACCTCGTATTCTGGTGTTGTACGGTTCACTTCGGGATCGGAGTTTTTCGCGGTTTGCGGCAGAGGAAGGGGCTCGCATTCTAGAAAAGCTGGGGGCCGAGGTACGATTCTTTAACCCTTCTGGCCTGCCGCTTGTCGATGATGGTGTAGATGAGACGCATCCAAAGGTGTCTGAACTGCGCGATCTGGTAACCTGGTGTGAAGGGATGGTGTGGTCGTCGCCCGAACGTCATGGTGCCATGACAGGACTAATGAAAACCCAGATCGACTGGATTCCCCTATCGCTTGGAAGTGTCCGCCCCACTCAGGGCAAGACGTTGGCTGTTATGCAGGTCAATGGTGGTAGCCAGAGTTTTAACACCGTCAACCAGCTTCGCATTCTTGGGCGTTGGATGCGCCTTTTGACAATTCCCAATCAGTCTTCGGTTGCAAGAGCGTGGAGTGAGTTTGATGATGACGGTCGGATGAAGCCGTCACCCTTTTACAATCGGATTGTGGATGTCATGGAAGAGCTCGTGCGCTTCACGCTGCTGACACGCGATATTCGTGATCACCTTGTGGATCGCTATTCTGAACGGGTGGAAAGCCATGCTGAACTGTCTGAGCGCGTAAACAGTCCAAAGCCATGAAAACCTCTAAGAGACGGCATTGAAATCAGCCTTAAAGTTTCGCAGGATAATTGGGCAATATTCAACAGGCCCTTTTTATGCGTGCACACCGGATTTTTTCCAGTAAATCTCGTCCCATCCATTTTGGATCCTATCCGCTTCACCGGCTTCGTCGTGTTCGCGACCGACCTGATCTGACAGGATGTAAGACCGAGTTCTTGTCGTTCGATCGTCCGGAAGACCCACACAGCATTGTGAACGCCATGGCGGATCATCAGGCCATGCTGGACACCATCCGCGACGGTCTTGTGAACAAGACGCGCGGAGATATCCCTGCAGATCCGGTTGAGCGTTCCAACCATCTAAAATCATTTGGATATTTCAATGACGCTTCGATGGTTGGCGTCGGTGAGCTTTCAACGGAATGTTTGCTTGCAAAGCCGGTCCGCAATTCTGGTATTGATGCTCTTGCCGAGATGATCCAGACCCGTCAGACCAAGACGCTGGCGGCCGGCATTGACCAGATCATGGCCGACCTGAAAGATTCAGTTTCGGCACCACCGCGCGAGATTGGTCACCATCGATCGGTCATCGTGTTTCTGTACGAGCAATATCGGGACCCGAGGCCGGACGAACCCGGTGCAGCATGGATCCAGAATGCGCAAGCTCACAGATCCTGCCTTTTGTCGTCAGAAGCAGCCATCGTCATTTCCACCTATCTGCGACTGCTTGGCTTTGATGCCAAAGCGCACACTCAGACTTCGTCTGATATTTGTCTACAATCAGCAGCGGTCATGGCCGGCCTTGCGGTGAATGAGAATGGGCAGGTCGTCGTGCCTTTCCTTGGTGACAAATTTGGGTTGGCTGCCATTACGACGGATATGGATTTGGCACATGATCTGCCATTGGCGCCGCTTTCTCAGCAACCTCGCGCAGAAATCAGTGGCATCAACTGGAAGTTAGGCCGTCACGCCAGCAAGACAGCCTTCAACAAGGATCCATTTGCCAAGCGCGACTATCGTGACAGCGCCATGCCGTTGGAGACAATTAAGCGTGTAGACAAGCCGACGACCTATATGGATGAGGCGCATATTCCCCGCGTGCCGAAACGTACGGACATGTTTGCACGTGCGCAATTCGGGGATATGGGTAAGGCCAATCAAGATGCCGCTACGGGCGGTTATTATGCGCGTAAGGCACCAGTTTCCTATGCGCAGCGTCGGGCTCTTGGTGCCTTTGTCCTGCTTCAGGATGGCCCAAGTCAGGATCAGGCGTCCGAAAGAACATCACACGACCCTGTCTGGCATGCTGATCAGTTAAAGGCGGCGAGCTATTTTCTTGGTGTTGACGCAGTGGGCACATCGCGTTGCCCTGATTGGGCTTGGTATTCGCACGATGCGCGTGGAGACCTGATTGATCCGCCACATGACAATGCTCTCAGCATGGTCATTGATCAGGGTTTTGAAACTATGGAAGGCGCATCGGGCGATGACTGGATCTCGGTTGCGCAATCCATGCGCGCCTATCTTCGTTTTTCCATGCTTGGCGGTGTGATCGCTCGCCAGATCAGGAATCTGGGCTTTAAGGCAAAGGCTCACACTGTTTTGGACGGTGACGTATTGCAGCCGCCATTGCTTCTTCTCAGCGGCCTAGGCGAGGTTAGCCGGATCGGGGAGGTCATTCTGCATCCCTTCCTTGGGCCACGTCTCAAATCCGGAGCTGTAACTACGGACATGCCGCTGGCGCATGACCGACCAATCGATTTTGGCCTCCAGAATTTCTGTGAAAATTGCCAGAAATGCGCAAGAGAATGCCCGTCTGGAGCAATCACCGCAGGTCCCAAGCGGATGTTCAACGGGTATGAAACATGGAAGTCTGACAGCCAGAAATGTACGACTTACCGTATTACGACAAAGGGCGGTGCGATGTGCGGGCGTTGCATGAAGACCTGCCCATGGAACCTTGAAGGGCTGTTTGCTGAAGCTCCTTTCAGGTGGGCTGCGTCGAATATGCCGGTCGCTGCCAAATTTCTTGCCAAGCTGGATGACATGGCTGGCCGAGGCGGTCTGAATGATGTCAAGAAATGGTGGTGGGATATCGAGTTGAAAGAGGATGGAGGGTACAAGCCTGCGAGCCATCCGGTTAACCGCCGCGATCTCAGTCGTGGTCTTAAGCTGCGGCATGAGGATCAGACAATGGCTGTCTATCCAGCACCGCTGGCACCGCATCCTTACCCCTATCCATTTCCTATGGACCGCGAAGCCGGTATCAAAGCCTACCAGGAACTGGTCAGCGCGGGAGAATATCGGCGGCGCATTGCAGCAGGAGATCACTCTCACCTTCATGTCTATCGTAACGCTGATGGAGATGCAGATGCTTCGCCTGTGATCCCGGCGATTGTGTCGAAAGTCGAAAAGCTTTCTGAAGGCATCTCAAAATATGAATTTTCCGCTGTTGATGGAGGTGACCTTCCACCTTGGACGGCAGGAGCACATATCGATGTCCTGGTGGCACCAGGCTTTCTTCGGCAGTATTCGATGTCCGGCGATCCGGCGAACCGAAAAATTTATCAGGTGGCTGTGCTTCGCGAGGATGAAGGCCGCGGTGGCTCGTTACTGATGCACCGAATTTTCTCTGAAGGGCGGCGTGTTTTCATTTCTCGACCGATCAATCATTTTGAACTGCGCGGGACCCGTGCAACCTCGTTTCTGATGGGGGGAGGTATTGGTGTCACCCCAATGGTTGCTTTTGCACATACCTTGCATAGGTCTGGCGGAGCATTCCAACTTCACTATTCTGTATCGAAGCCCGACGATTTGGCCTTTACCGCAGATCTGACGGATTTTGAGTGGTGCGCCAAGGTTAGCACGTATGTTTCGGCCGAAGGTGGCCGTGCAGATCTTGCCAAAATCTTTGCAGATGCTGGTGCTGAAGATCATGTCTATGTCTGTGGCCCAGATGGTTATATGGACGCGGTTCTATCCGCTGCTGAGAAGGCAGGCATACCAGATGAAAATCTACACCGCGAATATTTCTCGGTACCCGAACAGCCAGATTATGAAAATTTCCCATTTGAACTGCTTCTTGCAAAGTCAGGAAAAAGGATTGCCGTAACCGCTGATCAAACAGCCGCGGATGCACTAAATGAGGCAGGCTATAATATTGACGTGAAATGTTCTGACGGATTGTGCGGTGTATGTCAGTGCGGTGTCATTTCTGGGGAGGTAGAACATCGTGATTTTGTTCTGTCTGAAAAGCAACGGAGTGATACTGTCATCCTGTGTCAGTCACGTGCAGTGGAAGACGGTGGAGTGCTGGAACTCGATCTCTAGCGATTAAAATTTACCTGTGGGAGAAAAAGATGTGTAACCACGCTTCGTGTAAAGGGACAATACAGCGTCGGCATGCTTTGGCGTTGTTGGGCGGAACTGTGGCTTTTGGTACCGGCATGGCCGGCTGGACACTGCCTGCTTTGGCTGACGCCCGCGTTGTCGGTGGCCGGTTGTCATTAAAGCGGGATGCAGGCGGCAAGCTTCTTCGTGCAAAGACAGATGGTAGCTCAGGTGTGTTGCGAACGTCGGATCAACTATTCTATCTTGATGCTGACAGCGATGCAGAATTCACCACCGCGTCAGACGGAAAAGTTACAGAAATCCTAATCAAAGCTGGCGGCGTACTGTCTCTGTTTGGCCCACAAGGCACTCAGCAGACAAACATAATCACACCAAATGCGGCCGGAGCCATTAGAGGCACCACAACATATTTTGCCTGGCAGGCTGCAGAGCAACGCACCTATGTCTGCTGTTGTTATGGTGGTGTAGATCTTGAGAATGGAGAAGGTGGGGGCGAGAAGCTGCGGACAAGTTATCATCAGGCCGTTATCTTGCCGCAGGGGGGAGGAGTTGAAGCTGCGCCATATCCCGCACCATTGAATCACTATGACGATGATATCTCTAAGCTGGAAAGTCTAGTTGATCGCCAACCGCGCTGGCAACTTCCGGGTGGCAAAATGAACTTTTTTGCGCCGCAGCCCGTTCCGGTGTCCTGAATCAGTCCGCAGATGCGTTGGAAGGCGCATCTGCTGCTAAATTGGCTAGGTCTGCTTCGCTACTTCTCATGCGACGTGTCCGCCGGTTTAGTGAATTCTGACTGGTCTCCACGCCAGTCGAGGACCGGAACGCCGCGAAACGACCTTGCAACCATTTCAAACTTGTGCGCGTGAGGCCGGATGTGTTTGGAGATAACCTTCTGGCAGTTTTGGAATGCCTTTGGTGTTTCGTATTCCCACAGGATTCCAAGCTTAAACTGGTCAGCATGGTTCCAAATGCGGGTGATGGATTTGCGCTGTAACCCAAGGCCTGCCAGTTCGCGCATCAGCTCTGGTGTCCAGATGGCTTCGACATTCTCCAGATATCGGCGAAGTTCACGTTCTGACGTAAACCGAAGTTCAGTAAAATTCACACAGCTTGTATTCATGGGTGTTGTTGTCGGGTCGAAGATTGTTGAACTGGTGAGGCGTGCGCGTTGACTGGCTGTTTCAACGCAACCATATCGTGACAACAGACGTTACGCCATCTGCTTATGAAGTGTCTGGCTCAGTTGCTTGGCCTGACGGGAAATACTGGCCGCTCCGAGAACGTCGCCAGTCACATGCGATGTAAGAGGGCCTAAAGCGTGCAGATTGTCGTAAGCTGTTCCGTCGGGCCGGAGGAAGGCCAGGTCGTGAGTCAGCGCCGGTCGCGAATGTGCGGTCTGGTGGCGCGCGATAACGCCGTCCAAGATCATCTGGCTTACCAGCGGATCTTTGCCTGCACCACTGCAGTTTACCACGACATCGCATGCTAGATTATCGGTCTTATTTAGCTGTAGGCGAAGACGTCCGCCGTGCTGCCGAGACAGGCCGGCAACCCTGTCTGGAACAATTGTGAGCTGCCCTGTCTCTATCAACCGTGAGGCAGAACTGTGGGCCTGCGGGCCTGCACGGAACCGTGCTAACGACCACAACCAGCCAAGGCGTCGTATGAGGCGATTTTGATTGGAGGGCGTCATACGCATCCACGCAGATGATATGTCGACGCGAAGCCCTTCGAACTGTTCCTGCCAGCCTGGCAGTGTCCAGTCTCCTTTACCAACCGCAGACCGCATGCATTTCAAAAAACTCAGCGCTGTCGGGGTCTGCGGCCATTTTGGCGCCGGTGTGGATTTCCAACCCGTCTGCTTTGGCGGCAGCATTCCATGGGGGGTGACGATGGTAATGGGGCCTGTATGGTACTGCTGGGAAAGGGAATGCACGGCATCAAGGGCAGTAAGGCCGCCACCGATAATCACGACATGACTATCTGTTTCTACATCATTCACCCAATCACCACGCCACGGAGATTGGACAAGTTCAGGACCTTCAGTCACGCCTTTCATTGGAAAAGGCCACGCTGGCGGCGGATTGCCTGTCGCGACGACAACATTTTTCGCTAGCACCTGTGACGCATCATCAAGGGTTATCTGCCATCCCTGTTCTGACTGGCTCAACCTACATGCACTGTGCTGATGTCTTGTTGTTGAGGCAAGTATCCCGTGTTCCTGAAGTTGGCTTTCAATATAGGTGGCGAAATCACGCCGACGGTGAAACTGGCCAACATCGGTGCTGGCCTCAGGATCAAAGACATTCCGTTCAGCCCACTCGGCAAAATGAGACTTCTGATCTGGCCACAATTGCATCAGTCCAGCCCTGACATTCAGCCGAAAATGGTCTGAGACGCAACCAAAGGCCTGACCTGCCCCCAAACGTCCTTTGCCAACAATGGCGATATTGCCAGCCTTTAGACCGTAGCCATGGTTGCCGGTTGCCAGATGCAGTAGAAGTGCGGCTGCACTATACCCATCCCCGATGATGCAAAGACGGGCAGGGGTGGTGTGATTTTTCGGCATTACCGCAAGCTGTCGGCAGTAGTCGCGAAGTCCTTGAGAGCAGCTTCTACGCGGTCAAACATATCATTTATTTCTGCGTCACTAATTATGAGAGGTGGGCAGAATCCAATAATGTCTCCAGGCAGGGCTCTCAGAATGACACCTTCCTCCTGAATACGGGCCACGGCCTGGGCTGCGATCTTTTTCGCGGGGTCAAACTTACCTTTTGTTTCCGGATCGGCGCTGAATTCCATGGCACCAATCATCCCGACAGCGCGGGTATTACCAATGAAATTGAACTGATCCATCGCCGCAACACGTGCAGCAAATTTAGGTGCCTGAGATTTCACCTTTGAGATGATGCCCCGCTCTTGCATTAGCTGCTGTGCCCGAAGGGCAACAGCGGCGCATACAGGATGCGCTGAGTAGGTGTAGCCGTGACCAAAAATGCCGAGCGTTTCTGCCTGTGCTGCCAGCGTGTCATAGACCCTGTCAGACATCAGCACAGCCGAGATCGGCAGATAGGCCGAGGACAGGGCTTTGGCACAGGTCAACATGTCCGGCCGGACATCCATCGTCTGCGATCCCCACATTTCACCTGTTCTACCAAAGCCACAGATCACTTCATCTGCGACAAGGAGGATGTCGTACTTGTCCAGAACTTGCCGAATTTCAGCAAAATAACCTTCAGGGGGGATGATAACCCCTCCTGCCCCCATAACGGGCTCGGCAAAGAGGGCGGCAACTGTATCAGGGCCTTCTGAGATGATCAGTTCTTCAAGTTCCTCAGCGCAACGACGCGCGAAGTCACGTTCACTCTCATCCTGGCGCCCTTCATTGTAGTAGTCAGGCGCGCTGGTGTGTTTGACAAATTCTAACGGCAATCCAAAGCCATCCTGTGCATAGGCAAGGGCCGTCATGCTGGCTGCCGCCATTGTCACGCCGTGATATCCCTTACGACGGCTGATGATTTTGCGTTTCTGCGGTAGCCCGCGCGCGGCCTGATAGTACCAGACCATTTTTATGGCTGTGTCATTGGCCTCAGATCCAGAAGAGCAGAAGAAGGCCTTGCTCATGTGGCTGTCAGACCCAGCGGGCGGTGCAATGCTGATCAGATGCTCTGCCAGATCAATCGCGGGCCCAACAGTCTTGCCAGCAAAGCTGTGATAGAAGGGAAGCTTGGCAAACTGATCAATGGCAGCCTTTACAAGTTCTGGCTCTGAAAACCCGAGTGAGGTGCACCATAGACCGCTCATGCCCTCATAAAACCTGTTCCCATTTTCATCATGCACGAATACACCGTTGCCTTCGGCCATGATGTGCGGACCGGTGTTCTGCAGCATCGCAGGATTGGTATAGGGGTGCATGTGAAAGGCAATGTCACGACTGGCAGGGGAATTGCCAGGTGCAGAAAATGGCTGCGCACTGTCTTTGGTTACGTCATCTGGGCTCATAGTCTACGTCCTCAATACCGGCGCCTGCAGCACGGGCATCAGACGTGCTGTCCGCCATTCACATGTAGTTCAGCGCCATTGATGTAGGCGGCGCTGTCATTGCACAGAAAATAGATTGTTTCGGCAACCTCTTCAGCTGTGCCAAAGCGTCCCATCGGTATGCTGGGCAGCATAGCTTCTTCGCTTCCAGGCGTCAGGATGTCAGTCATGATCTCGCCTGGAGCGATGGCATTTACCCGGATCCCACGCCGCCCGAAATCAGAGGCCATTTCACGTGTCAACGCGCTCAACGCTGCCTTAGACGCTGCGTAAGCACTTCCAGCAAATTCATGTACACGACTGCCCGCAATGGAGGTGACATTAACAACTGTGCCACCGGCCTTTTCAAGAGGATTGATCAATGCCCGAGCCAACAGAACCGGGGCAAAAATATTGACCTGAAAAACCTGCTGCCATGTGTCCAGAGGCGTTGTCAGTGAATCAAGTCTTTCGCCATCATCACTCTTTGGAGAGATACCTGCGTTATTTACAAGAGCATGAAGCGGATCGCCGTCGAGTAATCTTAAAAGCATATCAGCGCCACGCTCGATCTCAACGGGTGAGCTTAGGTCAATGGCAAGGTGGTCCTGCTTTGCAGCTTCCCACGGGCACATTCCAGGGACAGCCTGTCGGGAAACGGTTATAACGCGCCAGCCGGCGTCAGAAAATCTCTTGACTGTGGCGTGCCCAATGCCACGGCTTGCGCCGGTCAGCATCATGATTTTCTGTTCATCAGCCATGCTTAAGTCGTAGTCGATTTGTCGCAGCCTGCCAAGTCAGATTGTCCTGAAAGAAGCCGCCGCCCAGATCACAGATGAGCGAGGAACTGTTTTGCAAGATCGTGTTGAGGCGACGTGAAAAATGTATGCGCAGCTGCGGTTTCTATGAGCTGTCCATTGTCCAGCAACAGAATGTCCTGGCCAAGGCGTTCGAGCTGGGACCGGTTGTGACTCGTCATGACGATGCTTGTGCCGCTCGCGTGTGCCTCAATAATCATGGATTCAACAAATTTTGTGGCGGCAAAATCCAGATGTGCGGTTGGTTCGTCCAGAAACAGAATATCCGGTTTTGCAGCCAGAGCGCCAACAAGAGCGAGCTTCTGTTGCTCGCCGCCAGATAGCGCACGGGCAGGAGCATCAATCCGATCTGTCAGGCCTGCGCGTGAAATCCAATCCCTGATTTCTAACTCTGTCAGATCGGGGCATACAAAGCGGAGATGTTCACGGGCCGAACGCCGCAGAATAATTGGCTTTTGAAATACCATCTTCTGGCGTTCAAGAGCTGGTGCCTGAACATTGCCACTGTCATGTGGGATCAAGCCATGAAGACAGTTTAACAGGAGCGTTTTTCCAGCACCATTATGTCCAATAAGCATGGTGATGCGGCCGGCCGCAATTGTTGCGCTGATTTTATCAAGTAGACAGACTCCATCCCGCGTCAGTGTCAGATCCGTGACCGTTACAATTGATGAGGATGGTGATTGATCAGAGGTCATGGCCAAGATTCCGAAAGCTCTGTTTTAATATCTGACTGGCAATGTTGACGATCAATGCAACAAGCAACAGGACGATGCCAAGAGCCATCGCAAAAGCCAGTTCGCCCATGGATGTGGCCAGGGCAATAGAAGTGGTCATAACCCGGGTTGAATGACGGATATTGCCGCCGACGATCATCACGGCTCCGACTTCTGATATGGCGCGCCCGAAACAGGCCAGTGCGATTGTCATCAGGACCGCGCGGCCTTCATAGACCAACGCTTTTACGCGCTGGAGGCGACCGAGGCCGAGTGAGCTGAATAATGGTGCGTATTCGATGTTCAGTGATTCAAAGATCTGGCGCGATAATGCAATTGAAATAGGCAGGATCAGAACGGTCTGAGCCAGCATCATTGCTGCGGGTGTGTAGAGAATACCCATCCATCCCAGAGGGCCGGCTCGTGAAATAAGAAGGTAGATCAGGAGCCCAACAACTACGGGGGGCATGCCAAGAAATGTATTGCTGACTACAATCAGCGCCGTCCGACCTGGAAATCGGTACGCCACCAGCAAGGCTCCCAGGGGCAGGCCAATCACCAGGGACGCTGCCACTGCTGTAAGGC
>WTJS01000084.1 GCA_011524735.1 Alphaproteobacteria bacterium | reverse complement strand
CTGTTGAACTGACCCTTGCTACAGATGCTGCCGACGCCGACGAGATCACACTCACTCTGTCAGTCGATGGCGAGGACGATGTAACTCTGTCGCACACGGCTGCTACTGGGGCCCTTACATCTGCAGACATTGCATCAGCTCTTGCAGGTGAGGCAGCGGGTGACAACTATACCGTTGCAACTTCAGCGGACGATGACGATGTCTTGGTCATCACTCGCGCTGATGGTAAGAATTTCTCGGTCGCAGTGACTGAAGATTCGAACATGACGTTTACAGCCAATGACGCTGACACTACAGATGTTGGCTCTGCAGACGGGTCAGCTTCTGTAACGTCAACAGATGGTGTTGAGGCCACTGAAGCTGGAGATCCGAGCGGTGGTACGCGGCTGTATCTGGCACTGTCCGGGTCTGATGATTATACGTTTAACATCAGCACCGCTGATGGTGCGGATGACGACGTGGCCATTTCGTTCTCCTACTCTGGCACTGAAGCCTCACGTGACGCCATTGCGACACAGATCGGTGCTGAGCTTGGCTCGGATGACTATCAAGTCGCACATGTTGAAGGCCGAATTGAAATCATCCGCCTTGACGGCACTGCCTTCGATCTTGAGAGCTTCACATCTGCTGGTGCGGGCAAGATCACAGCTTCGACTGAAACAGCAAATGCCGGTGACGATGGTTCATCAATCCTTCTGGATGACACCACCTTTGCTCAGGCTGCTGGAACAGATGGCGCTGGCTCACCAGTTGCTACAGAAGTCGAAATGTCCTTCACTGCTGACGACTACTATGCCTTCTCCATCTCGGATGGCTCGGCTACAGCATTCGTCACAGCCACTTCGGTTGATGCCGATGGTGACATGACTGACATTGAAGCTGCTGTGAACTACGCCCTCCAGCGTAACAACCTGGATGATGTAATCACCGTCACGGCTGATGCTGACAACAACAAGATCACACTGAGCCATGCAGCCGGTAAGGAAGTCACCATCGGTAACTTCGAGTCCGACTCCACTGGTTCGATGAAGGTCGAGTCCGCGGACACAACAAGCACTTCGGGCTTTGCGACATTCCTGGACGATGGTGATGCCGATAACTTGGAAGTTGTTAGCGGCGTGGATGTCCTCTCGGCCAACTCGGCCCAGTCGGCAATCGACATCATTGACCGTGCTCTTGAAGATGTGGCTTCCGAGCGTGCAAACCTCGGTGCCGTGGTCAACCGCCTTGATCACACCATCAACAACATGAGCAATGTCAGCACCAACACAGCTGCAGCGAAAAGCGGCATTGTCGACGCAGACTTTGCTGCCGAGACAAGCCAGCTGGCGAAGACTCAGATCCTGTCGCAGGCTGCGACCAGCATGCTGGCTCAGGCCAACCAGTCCAAGCAGGGCATCCTGGCGCTGCTGCAGGGCTAACAGCTCATCACACAAAATAGAAAGGGCGGCCTTCGGGCCGCCCTTTTGCATTAGATCCTTAATGATGAATTAGCGGATATAATCGAACAGTGACTGCTGGCCAATTTTCACAAAGGCCTGCTGAGCGGCATCACGGCTGACAATCTGTGACTGCAGATCTGTCACCAGCCGTGCGAGGTCGGCGTCTTCCAGTGCAGACAGATTTTCTTCCATCAGCAGCACACGGCGTTCAATGACATTTTCCTGGCGGTCAATCTTGCTGAGCTGCGATCCGACATGCGTTTGCTGAATGGCGATGTGATCAACAACCTTTTCCATTTCGGCTATCGACGATTCATTGATCACCCCACCTTCCAGATCGCTGGCCAATTTATCAACGATGTCAAAAAGTGGCTGTGTCCCATTATCAGTATCCACCCGCATGAAGAGATCAGCTCCATCCAGCCCGGTATTGGCCCGCAGCGTTTCGGAAATCTGAACCGAATGAACACCCCGATCACCATGGAACTCTATGGTGCCGACGTCAGTTTCGACAAAGGGCTGTTGGTTGCTCTTATAACCGGAAAACAGGTAGTTACCTGCGGAGTCGCGGCTATTGGCAAAGCCAGCAAGTGTGTCGCGCAACTCAGAGACCTCAATGCCGATGGCCTGCCGATCAACAGCAGACAGAGAGTCGTTGCGAGCCTGAATGGTCAGCTCGTAGATTCTGGTCACGACATTCATTGTTTCTGACAACATATTCTCCGCCAGATTCAATCTAGTGCGTGCCCGATCAATATTGGTGTCAAACCGATCCAGCATCACTTTCTGGTCTTTTGTGAACGCGATGTTGGCCGCCGCAATCGGATCATCGGATGCGCGGACCACATTTTTACCAGTGGCAACTTTGCTCTGTGTTGACTGAATATCAGCGGTCAGTTGATTGAACCGGTTGATGGCCTGGTCATTAAATAGCTTGGTGCTTATGGGCATGGCGCCTTAGCCTCATACTGATTGGATAAGAGTGTCAAACAGCTCTCTTGCCGTCGACAGGATACGGGCCGAAGCCTGATAGGCCTGCTGCGCTTCGATCAGCTTCGCGGCCTCAGTATCAAGATTGACGCCAGTATAGGCACTCTCTGCCTCAAGACTGGCATCACGAAGTGCACTTGCCGCATCAGCGGCAATGTCACCTGACTGTACAACTGCTCCAAGCCTGGCGATGGTTGTATTAAAGATCTTCTGAAATCCGCCACTGCCAACTCCCAACGCATCTTTGGTTTGCAGCGCGAGGATCGCGTTCAGGTTACGGTTATCGCCAATGCCATCAGCATTCCGGCTGATCTGGAAGCTGTCATCCTCTTCCAGTGCACCCGTAAAGGACACCCCAAAGCCAAGCGCAGCGGTATATTGGTCAGTGTCCAGGATACGGGTGGCAAGCGATGTTCCGGTCTCCACATCGACAAATTCCAGAGTGCCTGTGACAGCATCATTGACGCGAACATCAATATCACGGGCAATTTCTGGTTGCGTGCCGGCAGCGATATCATACTGCACGCTGAGACGGCGCGCGCCCTCTCCCCCAACAAGGATGATCAACTCTTCGCCCGGCATATTTGTCAGGGTGTAGCGCTGCTGTGCCAGACTGGTTGCATCGGCACTGACTTCAGGGAGTTCAGCGTCGCCGGTTGGTGTAACAATGATGTTAGCGCCATCCAGCCGGAGTGAAAATCCGGGCGCTGTGTAATCATCCGATGAGAACGCTGTCGTCACCTGTAGATCATTCTCAATCAAACCAAACCGTGCCGCTGCGGCGAGATTCGCCTCATCTCCAACACCCGCATCAATCACGATTTCTGACTGGCTGATCGAGCCACCATTTGAAACGATATGGAGCATTTTATCAGCGTCAAAGAAAGCCTGAAGGCGTCCAGCTTCACCACCGCTGATCTGTGGCTCATCTCCAGCCATAGACAGAATATAGCTTTGGCCTTCAAAGCTGAATGACATCTGGTCTTCTTCATTCACGTCAGAGGCATTCACCCCGGTAAGTGTCACAATGGGCGCATCGGCACGAAGCGCAGCAATCATGGCGCTGGCCACATCACGACTGAGCGGCCCGCCTACATCAGCACCGTCGATCGTGGCGCTGAGGCCACCAATGCTCATGCTGTAATCAATGGTGGCCGCCGACGCCGCTCGTCCGTCTACAGATGCTTCGTTGGTATCAATACCTTCAAGGGCCGTGAATGTAACAATCGTCTCGTCAGAGGCGGCCTCTGTCTGGACAAGAATTCCGCCATTGTAACTGGCATCAACCTGCATCCCCAGATAACCGCGATCGCCAGACATATTGAGGTAATCACCAACATATGTCGCGCCATCATGAAAACCGTTCTCGGCGGTCATCATAGCCTGAAATGCTGCCGCACCCACGTCGCTCTGCGCAGTACCAGCAACATGGCGGCCTTCGCGGGTAAAGACCTGCACATCTGATGCGGTTTCGCTTGCCGGCGAAACAACCCCTTCAATGCTCGCCGCAGTTGTAAGCTGCAGTGATGCGTCAGAAAATTCACCTTTGGACAAGCTGAAGCTCAAGCTTCCATCGCGTCCAGAAACATATCCACCAAGTGCAGCAAGCGACAGCGCTTCACCAGATTCCCGATCCCGTCCGGTGATTGATCCTACATTGATCAGATCAGCTATTTGCCCGGCATCCTGCCAGTCACCTTCGAACCCCCGCACATCGGCAAAATTCACGTTGAAATCGATGATGCGGTTACGCACCTCATTGTCTTCATCCGTGGTTGCCACTGTCAGCGCAATTGTCCCGGCATCACCCAAGCTTTCAGGAGAAAGAGAAAACCGGGCTCCACTCTGCCCAGCCAGCGAGAAAATATCGATATTGGATGCATTTGCTGGAATAACGGCCACCGCACCACCCGCAAGGAAGCTGGTAGCTGCAACGGCAGACCTGTTATTGCTGAACACATCAGTGATGGATGGCAGATCTGCCGCTGGAGCAGGCGCGATGCGCTCTGCGGAAATCAAGGCATCACTGCGGTTGCCAGGGTCAGCCGACACAAGTGTCGATGATGCTGCCGCAAAATCCTGTGGTCTTTGGATCGTGAGAGCCACGCCGGCGGCACTGCCCGCAACCGGATCCAGAACAAATTGATCAAATCCTTTCGGAGCTCCAAGGAAAGATATCTGTAGTCCGGACAGAGATATCTGATGACGGCCACTTGCGACAAGCGTGCCATCATCGAGACGACCATTCCAAATACTGGCGTTGTCATCATAGCTGAAGGTGATCCTGTCGGCCGCCACCTTGCTGTAGTCTGTCACGGTCAGTTCGGTCGATGCGCTTCCTGAATTTGTCGGATTTGGTGTTATCCGCACATCCAGAGCACGGAACAGATCACCGCTCTTCTCGCCTTCCATGTTCAGCCCACGCTGATGCACGGCATTGACATCCCGAACCATCACGAAGGCCAGATTGTCAATTTCAGCCATCACATCAGAAGCTGTGGCAAAAGCAGTTTTGATGCCTGCAAGCGACCCGCCCGTCACCTGTGATGTTGGGATATTGCTGCCGCCCGGTGATAGGACAAATTCTAGTTTGTTGTTACGTTCGGCGACTCCAAGGCGCGTAGCTGTGTCAACTTCGACAAGGCGCGGACCATTGCCATGATCGCCGAGCGTGACAGTAGCCACTCCCTTGTCGTTAAGATCCACCGTCACCTCAACATATTCGGTCAACCTGTCGATCACTGCATCGCGCGAGTCCAGCATGGCGTTATTCGGCTGCGTGCCCGAGGCCGTCGCCAGCTGCCGATTGATCGACGCCAATTCGTTGGTCAGAACATTTACATCATCTAGCTGCTGGCTTGCCTGCGATGTCAGTCCTTCCATAAACCTAGCAAGTTGAGCTGAGGTTTCGGCAAAGGTTTCACCCATTTGCTTCGCCTGCTCAAGCGCCACAGTCCGCGACGCAATGTCGGCTGGGTTGCTGGCAACCTCCTGAAGGCCCGTGAAAAACCGGCCAATCGCCATGCCGAGATTAGCCTCTCCCGGAAGGATAATATCTTCAAGCTGTTTGACACTTGTCGCAAAGGTTGAAGTGGACTGTGAGTATGATGTTGCGCTGCGGGCCTTATTTAACAGGAACTCGTCAAACGCACGCCTGATTTCACCAACGCGAACCCCAAGCCCAGGAGAATTGCCGATGCTGTTAATGCCAGACTGGCCGCCAATGACTTCTTCAAGGCTGGCGTCCCGCCGCTTGTATCCATCCGTATTGATGTTGGCAATATTCTGCCCAGTCACCGACAGAGACTGCCGGTAAGACTGAAGGCCTGATTTGCCAATGTCGAACAGACTGGCCATGGATTAAGTCCTGCCACCACCGAGCTGACGCACAAGTGCGTCCGCAATACCCAGATTGACCTGTCCTGACATCTGTTCAGACATCTCTCGATCCAGCATTTCTTCATATGTGGTCTGGGCCGAACTGCCCAGAAGATCATCAGCTAGCTTGGCCTGACGTGCAGATTTCAGAAATTCGTTCAGAAAGATCGCCTCAAACTGTTCAGCAACCTCGCGCAGATCCGCATCCGGATCTGGTGACGGAAGCCGAGCGCTGTCAGCGGCATATCTAGACGCATCAAGATTGGGGAGAAGTTTACTGTCGAAGCTCATGGCGACCCCCTTAAATCACAATGATTTCAGCACGAAGCGAACCCGCCTCGCGCAGCGCCTCGAGAATGGCAACCATATCGGCCGGACTTGCGCCTACCCCATTTATGGCGTCCACCACATCCGAAAGATCCACACCGGGGTCAAAGATAAAGGCGCGTGCTGGCTCCTCCTCGATAATGATTTCAGTGTCATCGGTGACGGTTGGAGTGCCTGGCGTGACAACAGTGCCTTGAGCATTTTGCACAAGACTGTTTGCCTGTGTTACCTGCTTATCTTCATTGATCCTGACTGTCAGCGAACCATGTGTGACAACTGAAGGCGTTACGCGAACATCACCCCCAATCACAATGGTTCCTGTGCGCGAATTCACAATGACCCGTGCAGCCGGGCGGGCGGGGTCAACTTCAATATTTTCAAGAAGGCTGACAAAAGAAACTTTCTGCGCTGGGTCCATTGGTGCACGTACCTTGATTGTCGACGCGTCGAGCGGCACGGCCACATCAGGACCAAACACTTCATTCACAGCATCCGCGACCCGCATCGATGTGCTGAAATCAGACTGATGCAAATTCAGCAGAACATTGTCTGTTGATTGAAACGGCGTCTCAACCATCCGTTCAACCGTCGCACCACGTGGAATGCGACCAACAGTGGGAACATTGATGATCACCGAAGAGCCGTCATTACCTGTGACACCAAGGCCACCAACCACAAGGTTGCCTTGTGCAATGGCATAGGTTTCGCCATCTGCACCAAGCATTGGTGTCATCAGAAGAGTCCCACCACGCAGCGATTTGGCTCCCCCAACTGTGGACACAGTGATGTCCAGTCGCTGCCCGGGCTTCATGAATGCCGGAAGTTCCGCAGTGACCATCACAGCCGCGGCGTTCTTCGCTGTCAGATTGGCCGCATCTGTGACCAGACCGAATTGAGAAACCATCGATTGGAGTGATTGAAGCGTCAGACCAGAAGAGCCGTCACCAGTACCCGCAAGACCTACAACCACACCGTATCCGACGAGCTGGTTTGACCTGACACCAGCAATTGATGTCAGGTCCTTCAGCCTGTCGGCGATCGCTGCATGACTACCTGCAACAAGCAGCATGAGAAGGATCAGCAGTTTTCTGGTCAGGCGGGCCATATCTGACTCCTGTCGAAACGGTTAGTTAGAATGGCGAAACCGCGCGCATGCTGCGACTCAGCCATCCTTGACGACTTGAATCAGCGAGCTCACCTGCGCCAACATAAACAATCTCAGCATCAGCCACGCGGTTCGACGCCACAAGGTTATTTGCTGTAATGTCTTCGGGGCGCACAAGACCAGTCAGACGCACATACTCATCACCATTATTCAGGCGCAGTTTCTTCTGACCAGCGATTTCCATATTGCCATTGTCAAAGACGCGCGTGACGGTGACGGTGAGAAAGCCGGTCAGCGAGTTGGACTGCAAAGCGTTCCCCGATCCGGCAAAATTACGGGTCGTACCGCTTGTCAGCTGACCTGGAGTAAAGCCACCTGTCAGGACGTTCGGCAAACCGACCGGAAGCGTTACGTCAAAGGAATCTGTCTTAGCCGAGTTGGCACTCTGCGACTTTGTGGCGGAAAAGGTTTCATTCAGCGCAACCGTCAAGATATCGCCAACTTCGCGGGCACGGATATCACTGGCAAACAGGCCGCCACCATTCACGTCATAAATGCCGCCGTCCGGCGCACCTGCATCTTCAGCCACATGCGCAGCAGGATAAATCGGCGCAAAAGCCTGCGAAGCTTCGTTTTCGACATATGTTGAACAACCAGCCAGCAGCGCAACGAGCAAAGCGGATGTTGCAATGGAACGGATCATCACCATCACCACTTCAAAGTTAGAGGTTCTGGGAAATGAAGCGCAGCATCTCATCAACCGATGTGATGGACTTCGAACTGACTTCATACGCGCGTTGCGTTTCGATCATCTCAACAAGCTCTGTCACCACATTCACATTTGATGCCTCAAGAGCACCCTGGATCATGCGGCCCATGCCGTCCTCATTGGGGTTGCCAACGACAGGGTCTCCACTGGAATCAGTCTGTACAAAGAAGCTCTCGCCAATTGGCTGCAAGCCAGTTCGATTTGTGAAGTCAGCAAGCGTCAGCTGACCGACCGCTTCTGCGCCAACTGCACCCGCCACGAGTACGCTGATGATCCCGTCACGCGAAATATTGATCTGGGATGCCCCGTCTGGAATGGCAATTTCTGGCTGGATCACATAGCCACTGGAGGTCGTAAGAACACCATCCTGGTTCGTTGACATGGCACCATTGCGCGTATAGCCAATCCGACCATCCGGCAATAGAACCTGTAGAAATCCGCCGCCTTCAATGGCTACGTCCAGTGAATTGTCTGTCGTGACAAGGGACCCCTGAGACATGGTCTTCTGCGTGTTCACAATCCGTGCGCCAGTACCAACTGAAAATGAGGAAGTCAGATTGGCGTCCGCTGTGACCTGGTCACCCGCTGTACGACGCACTTGATAGAGAAGTGTTTCAAAATTCGCACGATCCCGTTTGAAGCCCGTCGTATTTACGTTTGCCAAATTGTTGGCAATGATTTGCATACGGGTCTGCTGAGCATTGAGACCTGTTTTTGCGACATGCATGGAACTGGTTGACATAATGCCTCTCCTGCGCGGGATAGAATTCTTTCCAGATGGTAGCAAGAGGCATGCCAAAAGCAGGGAGGACAGCAAATTCAGCTGTAATGAAAAAGGGGGCTGTAAAGCCCCCGGTAAGACGATCCTCTGTGTCGATAGAATGCCTTTACCCTGGCAGACGGATCAGGCTGGCACCAGCCTCGTCAATCTCTGACGCTGAAGAGATCAGTTTGATATTAATCTCATACTGGCGCTGGTCCTCAATCGAGTTGATCAGCTCGTCAGTGATGTTGACATTACTCAGTTCAACATGCTGCGGCACAATTGTCACCTCAGCGTCGATCTCCGGCACAGAGCCATCAGCTGGCCTGATTTCGCCATCAGGATATTTCTTCAATTCCAGATCTGCCGCAAACGTCAGTGCCAGACGACCAATCACCTGCTTTGTGCCTGGGGCTGCACCCAGAGGTTCAATGATAACATCGCCATTGTCTGCCACCTTGATCGACCGGTAAGCCGGCACGGTGATTGGCTCTAAATCCTGGTTCATCATCTGCTGGCTGGCGCCATTTTCAAGCACACCTTCAGCTGACACACTTAGGTCACCACGACGGGTCAGGGATATGTCACCATCCCCTTTGGCTATGAAATAGCCAGCACCGCGAACAGCAACATCAAGATCATGATCTGTCTGACTAAGCGTGCCAGGGGCAGACTCAAAGAAATTGGTGTCATCCCTGATGGCAAGCGCACGTGACTGGAGCGTATTCATACTGTCCAGAAAGGCCGTTCCAACAGCCTTTGCGCCAAGGTCACGGCGATAGCCCGGAACATTGACGTTCGCGAGATTCTGAGCCCGGACGGACCGATTGTCATAGATATTGTTGACTGTATTAAAGGCAGTATAAATCAGCTTATCCACGTCACACTCCTATGCATTAAGGACAGACCAAGACCAACACCCGGATTACATCCGGATGTTGATAATGGTCTGTGTCAGGCCTGTTGTTGTTTCAATAGCCTTGGCAGATGCCTGGAAGTTCCGCTGCGCGGTAATCAGATTCACCAACTCTTCGGTAATATCCACGTTTGAACGCTCCAGCGAACCTGACAGGATGTTACCAAAGCCCTCGGAACCCGCCTCACCAACCTGCGGCGTACCAGATACAGCTGTTTCCGTGTAAGTCGCGTTACCAATCTGTTTTAGACCGTTCTGGTTGTTGAAGTTCGCGACAACAATCTTTCCAAGCGGATTGTTTTGCCCGTTGGTGTAGTTGGCGCGAATTGTTCCAGAGGAATCAATCTCAATACCGTCCAGTCGACCAGATGTGAAACCATCCTGCTCCACTGTCAGAACCGAGAATGGCTGGGCCAACTGGGTTGATGTTGAGAAATCAACATCAAGTGAGATCGAGAAACCTTCTTCCTGTTTCTCATAGTGGACCATATTTTTGGGGCTGATCAGCTTACCTGTCTTATCGAAGGTCAGTTCACCTTCGTCGATATACAGAGGATAATATCCTTCTACCATGTCAGCCGGCGGGTTCGTCACCACCTCGCCATTTGCATCGACGTAAAGCGCCACACCATCAGCATCCGTCGCCTGCACCAGATTGTAAATCTCTGGCACGGAACCCACGCCAAGAGGTACATCATCCAGTCCCAGACGCGCAGCCCCCTTAACCTTAATTGTAGAGTCCGCCCCAGTGGTGCCCGTAGCAAACGTAAAGCTGTTTGATTCACTGCTGTATGTCACCGTAACACCACCAATCGTGTCACCCGTCGCCGGATCGACAATCTGGTTGATGCGGGTTTGCAGTGCCTCTGCGAGCGTTGTCCCAACATAGGACGTGGCTGGCACCTCAATAACACCACTGATGCCATTGACTGATACGTTGAACACATTGTCGCCATTCTGCGTAGACAGCTTGAAGACATTGGTCAGCGGTTCATTCGCGCTGGCACCAACCGCCTGGGCAGATGTCGCCTTCAGGCCGGTACCCGCAGTAAACAGGAAGCCATTCTTTGTTTTGCCAACACCAAACAGAGAATTGTCACCATTACCGATGATGGTTTCGTCGACATCATAGGGTTGGGCGACTCTGGCGCCTGTTGTTTCACTGATTGCATAACGACCAACCTGGATATTAGATGCCTTCTGCTGCTCATTAACGCCAAGCGCTCCGTTTGCCGCAATGGCCTCGCCGGTTGTGCCGCTCGAGATCGAGAAGTTCTGAAACTCCGAGTTATATGTCACGCTGATGCCATAACGCTTATCGTTCGGCTGAATTTCCTCACCAGTCGCAACAAAGGAGTCACCATACAGAACTTCACCACCACGAATCTGAACGCGCTCAGCGTTATCCGCATTCGTCAGACCAAGATTATTGGTGCCAGTCTGTGACGCAGACCCATAGACCGAAAAAGAGTTGAAGTTACTGTCGGTTCCAGACCCCAGTACAGTACGATCCACTTCGAACTGCAGACGCTGGTTAACGGCGTCATAGCCAACCTTGACAGGCGGGTTCTTCTCGTCAACCCAGTCTACTGACGATTCTGCCAGCACTGTGGTTGTCGCGCTCGCGACCTGAGACCCTGGCGTGCTGCCGTCTACGGAGATGTTAAAGTCATTCACTTCACCATTATTGGTGACTGTGAAGTCAGACATATCGTCACGACTGATAAACACCTGGGAAAGAGCAGTATCGGCCGGTGCTGGCGACGTCGCGGTCAGGGTGGCCGTACTGTCACGCCAGCTGTCGCCCGAAGTTATATAGACAGCCTCACCGGCGGCATTGACAAAGGTAAATGAAAACCCGTTCAGATCGCCCAGAGCACTAACCGCTGCGCGCAGCTGATCAAGCTCGGCATCTGTATTGTTGTTGGTCAGATCTACATTAAGCGTGTCATTGCCGGCGGTGAATGTCAGTGAGACATCTTCATCGGCAGACCACGTCCCAACTGACATGGCCATAGGCCGGTGCAGGTTTTGCAGACCAAGGCTGGCCAGATTCTCGCTTAGGCTGTTCGCCCCTTCGGTTCCATTATTGATCAGCCAGTCGCTGGCAATGAACGCACCGCTTGCGGTAGATGCTGTCGAGCCCTGCTTTTCACGAATGACGATATGCTGGCTGCTATAATCTTCGGCCGCACCGGCATAAACAGGACTGGAACCTTCAAAGAAGGCCTCCACTGTTGGCTCATTATCGGCGGGGCTTGTCAGGGCAACAACTGTGGTCGACCCAGCAGCGATACTGAAGTCTTCGTCCGCAACAGCAAGACCAGAAGTACTGACATCAATATATTTATTGCCACCAGCATCGGTGCCGGTTGACGAGATCACAAAGCTGCGCCCATTCAGATCGCCCCGAAACCCGCTGTCGCCTGCAAGAGTGATCGACCGGCCCTGTTCATAATTGGCCAGCTCACTTGAACTGGAAATGAAAATCCGGAGCCGGTTCTCTGTAGACGCATACTCGATGAGGTTCGTACCGTTGCCAGACACAGAATCCTGCACTGTATGAACACTCAGGCTTGGGCGCTTGTTGTAATAGGAGTGCACCATATAGTGCGTGTCTGAGGTGTCATCTGCGCGCTGCAGTTCGACGACCTGAGTATTCTCATAAACCGATTCCACCCTTTCGCCGCGGGAACGAACAAATTGTAACCCACCCACACCAAGGGGGTCATCGGCGTATGCGCGGCCATATTCGTTCAGCGTTTCATTAATTCTCACCTGCGAATGCGCCAGGAATTCTTCCTTCGTAAAGTCAGGTGATGTCCCGGTAATGGCAAAGTCATCGCCCATATTCTCAGTGATGAAACTGTCTGTTCCAAGCAACTCAACAGTGACTTTGTTTGCAAGGCTCGTCACCGCACCATCAGCGCCAACACGCTGAAAATCGAGTGTAATGGTGTCGTCCACATTCTGCTCAACCTGGAATTTACGATCATCGCCATAGGCAGCGTTGATTGCGCGCTCCACCTCGGCAGCCAACTGATCAGCATTGTAGAGGCCCGGGTTGATATCGATGCTCACCGGCTGGTCGGAATCGTCGACATTCACGAGCAGAAAATCTTTACCCCAATAAACATCACTGCCGGCATTGCCAGCTTCGCGGGTTGCCTTGAACTGCATTGGATCTGTGACAATCTCAACCAGCTTATCGCCCTCTTCGCCAAAGTCGAAGCTGGTCTGTTCACCGCTGATTTTCGCTGGCTCTGAAGGCACAAGCGTCTGCAGGTCATCAAGCTTGTAAAGCGGCGATCCCTTGCCTTCGATGAAGTAATTGTCATCTGGGATGCTAGTGGTCTGCTGACCAAACCGGTCAACAAAAATCTGTTTGCCAGCATCATCAACCGCACTCACCAGATCCGGATTGATGATGGTGTCGTTAATGACAAGACGGGTATCATACTTGTTTGTTGGATCATCAGCTGAAGCTGCCTGAGTCTTGATGAAATAGACCGTCGCAATAGTTGGGTTACCAAGATCGTCAAAGATGGTGATGGAGGTTGAGTTGGTAAACGTCTCAGGATCGTTTGGATCGAACTGATATCCATCTTGAAATTGTGGACGGGCAGGCACTACGTCCGACGCCGCATTCACGTTAACGCCAAGGGTAATATTAGATGTCGCCTGTGGATCACCAGACGTCACAGGCAACTGCAGAGGTACAGCACTATCGAGATCTTTGGCGGTCACAGATCCATCCGTGTTGACGGGATAGGTCAGAAGATACTGACCGGCTGAGTCCACCACATATCTGTCATTGTTCACATTCAATGAGCCGTTTCGTGTGTAAACCGTCTGAGCAGACGTCAAAGACGGCTTCAGCGCAAAGAAGCCCTGCCCTGAAATCGCCAGGTCAAGTGCGTTAAGAGAGGCGGCAATGTTACCCTGCGTGAACTGCTGCTTGATGCCCTTGAGGATGGTACCCGAACCAATCGAGGACGATGCATTCTGCAACGGCGATGTTGCAAAGATGTCACCGAATTCAACCCGGCTTCGCTTAAAGCCGGTGGTACCGACGTTTGCGATATTGTTCGAAGTGGCCGAAATATCAGCCGAAGAACCATTCAGTCCTGTGAGCGCAGTATAGAATGACATTGTCTGGTCTCCCTTGAGCCGAAAGCGGCTCCGCTACACGAAAATTTGCGTATCTCTGAGCTTTGTTGATTAATTTACCGGCGGAACTTCGCCACATCCGCAGCTGGCATCTCGCCATAGTCGCGTACGTCAAGCATCACGCCGGTCACCGCATCACCTGTCGAAGCAGCAAGAATTTCGGCATAGATGCTCGGCGTCAGACTTTCCATGCCGCTGCCAAGATCTGCAAACGCGTCAATCCGGACAGCTTCGCCACTGTTCACGATCTCTTCAGGAAGATTCTCCCATGAAAATCCAACCAGACCAGCAGCCTGCGGGCCAAGCTCCATCGTATGGAGAACATCACCGGCGGAGTTGCTGAACGTCAGGTTGGTAATTCCTGAAGCAGACGGCAGGTCGAGCATGCCATGTATCTGGCCGCTCTCGTCAGGCCGCGCATAATTGCCAGGGATCATGACCGAACTGCCAAGGAGGTTGGCTGCCGTAGCAATCCTGAACTCCCCGAGCTGTTCGGCGATACCACTCAGGGTGCTGCCCATCTCGGTAATACCTGTGACGGTAGAGAACTGCGCCATCTGGGCAATGAATTCTGCGTTTTCCATCGGCGCAAATGGATCCTGGTTCTGTAGCTGCGTTGTCATCAGCTTCAGAAAATCGGATTGTCCAAGGGTATCCTTATTGGCTGCTTTTTCGTCAGCCTTCTGGTTAACACCAAGCTTTTTCAGGATGCTGTCAAGCTGCGTCTGGCTGGTTGGATCGATGGTGCTCATTCAGCGTCTCCGTACTATCATTTGCCCATATTGATGGTGCGCATCATCAGGGCGCGCAGGGTGGTAACCACCTCAACATTGTTCTGATACTGGCGTTTAGCCTCCAGCATCTCGACAAACTCTTCTTCGACATTCACGGCTGCGGCATAGACAAAACCACTATCGTCAGCCAATGGATGATTTGGCATGTAGACCCGCTCGGGACGGCGGTCAGTTTGGGTGATGCCAGCCACCTCAGCTGTGGAAATACCAGTATCTTTCACATTGGCGGCATAAGTGGTCTCAAAGACCGGCTTCATGGCCCTGTAAGCATCATCCTCAGTGCCTGAAATATTGCCGGCATTTGCAAGGTTACTAGCGATGGTATTCAGGCGGACCATCTGGGCAGACATCGCCCGACCAGCAACATCGAAGATATTTTCAATACGTGCCATCACTCACCTCGGATCGCGGACATCAATCCGGAAATCTTGTTGTTCAAGAAGCCCAACGTTGTCTGATAGCGGATAACGTTCTCCGAAAACTCCATCTGCTCGACATTCATTTCGACCGTGTTGCCGTCCTGCGATGGGTTAACTGGTTGACGATACAGCATGGTTTTGGACGGGCTTTTCATTCCGACCTTGATATGGCGTACGTCAGTTGTACGCATTGGTCCCTCGCCCTCCGCCTTGCGAATTTCCGCCTCAAAATTTATGTCACGCGCCTTAAAATGCGGTGTCGCCG
>WTJS01000032.1 GCA_011524735.1 Alphaproteobacteria bacterium | reverse complement strand
GGCCGTGTTCCTGTTGAACAGCGGTGAGCCTGATGCTGTTGCGCCGCAAGGCGACACTGACCAGGTAACGTCTGCACCTTCAGGTGACGAGAGTGCCGCTGCGCAAGATCAACAGCAAGCTGACGGCGGTGCATCAAAATCTGCCGCTGCTTCGGCATCTGAGGATGCAGGGCTGACGAGTGCAACGGTGCGTGAAACCAGCCTCAAAATCGATCTGGCGCAGGTAAAGCCTGACGGCAATGCGGTCTTCGCTGGCACAGCGCTACCAAACGCAAAGATCACGATTTTTGAGGGTGATATCCTTCTGGGTCAGACGCTTGCCGACGGTAACGGCGAGTGGGTTGTCGTACTCGACAAGCGGCTGGGAACAGGCGAGCATTTGGTCTCTGTCGGGGCCACCGACATGGATGGCAATTCTGAGCTTGCCGACATCACACTGGCCATTAGCGTTTCGGAAAGTCAGGATGAGAAACCACTTGTCGCACTACTGCCGCAGACAGAAAACGAAATACCCGCACTGTTGCAGTCACCTGATGACAGCGCGCTTACTGTAGCGCAGGCGGACAGTGCTCAGCCGTTGCCGGGTGCGGACAATGCGGAGCAAATGACGCCTGCGGTGTCAGAAAATGGTGACAGGAGTCTGCCGCCGGCGGTGGCGCCGCGGTCTATCCTCTGGCAAGCCGATGGATCACTTGTTGTGTCTGGCGTGTCGCGCGGCGGCGTTGTTGTCAGTGCAAAGACAGATCGTGCTGCTTTCGGTAGAGCCGAAGTGAATGCAAACGGTGAATGGAAGGTGGCTGGCCAGATTGACCTGGATCGTGCGCGTCGGATGATGCGGTTTGAACTGGCAGATGAGGGCGGCAGGGTGGTCGCCTCTTACGAGCTGCCAGTGGCGTCGAGAGATCTGTCGCTTGGTCTTGATGGAAGCCGGCTTGTTGTTGTGCAGCGGGGAGATGCCCTGTGGCGGATTGCCTATCAGTCATACGGTGAAGGCATCAAATATGTTGATATCGTACGGCGAAACTCTGCCGCAATCGGAGATCCAGATTTGATTTTCCCGAACCAGATTTTTGCCATTCCAGAATAGGTGAGTGGCCTTCGAAGCTGGCTGTTATCCCCAAAGCCATAGATATAGGAGCAATACGTGCAGACCGAACGGAGTGAAGGTAGGTGGATATCCAGTGAAGGCTGGCCAGTCATGGCGCTGGCTGGGCTGCTGACCATCATTCTGACAGTTGTTTCACTTCCTCTAGGGGCGTTCGCCCTCGGTCTTCTATTTTGGCTTCGTTTCATTCTCCGCATGCCATCACGCCATATGCCGGACGACAAAAATCTGGTTCTTGCTCCTGCTGACGGTGTTATTCTGGAGGTGACCAAAACTTCACCCGAAGAGATGTCAGATCAAACATCGACAGGCAGTGGTGACCTTCCAACACGGCTTACGATTTCAACCGCACTCACAGATGCCCAACTGCAGCGTGCCCCCGTGGCGGCGCGTGTTTCTGACAATTTTCTTATCCCGGGATTGTTTGGCCGGATTGATGATATTGAGACGGCCCGCCGCGATAATGAACGGCGTGAGATCACGCTGGAAACTGAGGTTGGCGACCGGTTCCTGGTGGTGCAATTTGGATCAAATACTGCCCGTAAGCTGGTTTGCCGGCACGCACCTGGCAAGTTCCTGAATGCAGGGGCACCGCTTGGAATGGCCTGTATTGGTGGTGTAATTGACCTGTATGTGCCGTCTGGTTACCGTGTAGATGCACAGGTTGGACAGCACCTTCTTGCCGGGGAGACCATCCTGGCAAATCGGAAGGATTAAGCCCCCCATGTTTGACGCCTCACTCCGGCCGCTGGTCGACAGGCTGCTATTTCCAGTTGGGGGGTGGCTTGCGCGGCGGGGCGTCTCGGCAAATAACGTGACTTTTGCCGGGTTCGGGCTTGGGGTCGGTGCCGCGATGGCAGTGGCGGTAGGCGCATTCTGGGTTGCTGCGTTTCTGATTGTCGCCAACCGTCTGGCGGACGGGCTAGACGGCGCTGTTGCACAGGCAAGCCGACCTACTGATCTTGGTGGCTATCTGGACATTACGCTCGATTTCCTGTTCTACAGCGCGATCCCATTTGCCTTTGCGGCATATGATCCGGCAAATGCGCTGGCAGCATCATTCCTGATTTTCAGCTTCGTCGGTACGGGTTCAAGCTTTCTTGCTTTTGCCATCATTGCGCAGAAGCGCGGCATTTCGACCGATATTCGGGGAAAGAAGACCTTCTTCTATCTCGGCGGGTTGACCGAGGGAGGGGAGACTATCATTTTCCTGTTAGCGATCGTGGTTTTGCCACAGTTCTTTGTGCCTATGGCGTTTGGATTTGGGGCCTTGTGCTGGATTACGACATTCACGCGAATACAAGCCGCAATCAGTATGTTTGATTAGGCCAGTATGGTTGATTAGGCCAGTATGGTTGATTAGGCAGGTCTGTTGCCTGCCATGAATCGAGGGGTTCATGAAAGACAAGATCATCAAGAGCGAAGCAGAGTGGCGGGCACAGCTGACGGCGGAGCAGTTCCACGTTACGCGCGAACATGGCACTGAACGCGCTTTCACAGGTGCGCTCGATAAAAATTATGAGCCGGGAACTTATGCCTGTGTGTGTTGTGGTGAAACCCTGTTCTCATCAACCACCAAATTCAATTCAGGAAGTGGCTGGCCAAGTTTCTATGCCCCCATGGATGGCGACGTTGTTGGTGAAACTGAAGACAACAGCTTTTTCATGCGGCGCACCGAGGTGCATTGCAATGTCTGTGATGCTCATCTTGGACATGTTTTTCCAGATGGCCCGCAACCCACCGGGCTGCGGTACTGCATCAATTCTGCGTCTCTAACCTTTGCCGGTGAAGACGAATAGGCAGCCGAGCAATTCAGAAACTGAAAGGGACACTCGGGAGGAGCGAGTGTCCCTTTTTTCTTGCGGCTGACTGCGGTCGCCCTGCGGTGTGCAGACTGGCTGAGCATGAAGCATGTCTTAATAATGCCTGTCAGCTGGCGTCAGGGGAGCTGGTTGTTGCCCTATCCATCATGTGACGACGCTTATGGTCTCTTGTGTGATGGACATGCTTCCCCATGCGGCGTGGCAGTTCATCGCCACTCAGCAGGCCATCGCCATTCTTGTCCATGCGTGTGAACATTGCGCTGAGGCGGGCTGAATATTCATCTACCGAGATCATGCCGTCGCCATCACTGTCCAATTTGTCAAAGCGGGCTATGCGATGTGCCATGATTTCGTCTTCGCTCAGCGCACCATCTCCGTTCTTGTCAAAGCTTTTTGCGGAAAACATGTGGTGTTTGCGGTCATGGCCACCATGACTTGCCATGGCAAGGCTTGCGACCACCACGCCGGAAAGCGCCAGGCCTCCGGCTATGACAAGGGTTTTATTCAGATTTTTCATATCGTTCTCGTGCTCAGCGAAGGTTGCAAGGACAGTCGTGACACCGGTACACTCGCCGCGGTGGGTGGTTTGGTCATGTGTACCGGTGCCAAGTCTGATATTGGCTCCGAAAACGGCACAAAAGGGGCAGGCCCGTGGTAATTTGGAGAAATGTTGGTGGCAACCAGCCACCGAAAAGTGCGATTTGGGAGACATGAATGACTGAACCGATGCCCTGGGTGACGGGAAAGACGCGCCTGTTTGGTGTGATTGCCCATCCGGCAGATCATGTGCGGGCGCCCATGGTGTTCAACCCGTTATTTGCGGACCGGGGGCTGGATCACGTCATGGTGCCTGTTGACGCGCCGCCAGCCGATCTGGCAGCCGTGATTGACGGTTTACGTGCGATGCCCAATTTTGGCGGTCTTGCCGTCACTATTCCGCATAAGATGGCAC
>WTJS01000024.1 GCA_011524735.1 Alphaproteobacteria bacterium | reverse complement strand
CCCGTAACCCAAACAACCCTGACCATACGCCTGGCGGATCATCTTCCGGGTCTGCGGCAGCGGTTGCGGCGGGTCATGTGCCGCTTGCGGTCGGATCACAGACCAACGGATCGGTCAGCCGTCCAGCCTCTTTCTGCGGAACTTTTTCGATCAAGCCAACCGCTGGAATCATTCCGCGGACGGGTGTTCTGGCGACGTCAAAGACGCTGGATCAGATGGGTGTCTTTGGTCAGTCGCTTGAAGATATCGGCCTGCTCTGTGATGTGATCGGCGGATATGATCCGGCTGACTCAGCATCCTATGCGCGCCCGCGTCCGCCAATGCAGCAGGGGGCAACCGCAACAGCGCCGCTGGCCCCGAATTTCATCTGGTTTGACATGCCTTATTTTGACCGGCTGTCGTCAGCGGCACGCGACGGTATGGAAGAATTGCTGCATGCACTTGGCGATAAGGTGGAACGCATTGACGCTGCCGAATCCTTCAGTGGTTTCATCGCCGCGCAGAAAATCATTCATGGCCATGAATATGCCCAGCATCTTGGCTGGATTCTGGACAAAAACCCGGATGGGATCAGCAAGGGGTCGCGTGATGCCATCGCCCTTGGCGCAACCTACGGGGAAGACGCCTATAACGAAGCGCTGGGTCTGCGGCAGCAGGCGATGGGTTTCTTTGCAACGCTGTTTACTGAATTCGATGCAGTGATTTCGCCAGCCGCCCTTGGCGAGGCACCATTGTTCGAAGAGGGAACGGGCGATCCAATTTGCCAGACCATTTTCACGCTGGCCGGTCTGCCAACCGTGACAGTGCCATTGCTGGTGGGTGACAAGGACCTGCCGATCGGCGTACAGTTAGCAGGTGGGGCAGAGGAAGATGATCGGCTTCTGCGCACGTCAAGCTGGCTGATATCAGCGCTGTCGTAACGGTGTAGACTAACTCAACGCATTAAACGTAAGCGGATATTCGAGGAAACGAGATGCTTTCAAAAATGGAAAAACTGATCACCGCCGCTGTTGGTACGGCACTGGTGATGATCTTTGTCTTCGGTCTTGCAGACAGTATTTCCAGCGGCTTTGCCGGGTTCTGGGGTGGACTTCCATTCTGGGTTATTGCGCTGTTCGTCATGGGCATGGCGCTTTATGACTTCTGGGACGAAACCATCCGCAAGAAAAACGACTGAGGCTCCATGCCTTCGCGTAGCCTGCCCTGTCTCGTCACGCCGCTCCTGGCACGCATCAGATAGGGCAGGGTTCATATCATGGATCGATATGACTACATCATCATCGGCGCGGGATCGGCAGGCTGTGTGCTCGCCAACCGGCTGAGCGAAAATCCCGCTGTTACCGTTTGCCTCCTCGAAGCAGGCCCGGCCGATAACGATCCGCTAATCCGCATACCAGCCGGATTCATGTATCTCCTGAAAAAACCCTCTGCCAACTGGCTGTATGAAGCTGACGGCAGCTGGGGCACCAACGGCCGGACGGTGGCCGTCCCGCGTGGCCGCGTTCTTGGCGGGTCAAGTGCCATTAACGGGCTGGTCTTCAATCGTGGTCAGGCCACCGATTTTGACGTCTGGGCACAGCTTGGCAATAAGGGATGGTCCTATGCCGATGTGCTTGGTTACTTCATGCGTATGGAAACCAAGTTCGGGGAAGGTGATCCCCGGTACCGTGGCCAGTCCGGCGAGCAGGAAGTTCATGATCTGGAATGGCGGCATCCGCTTTGTGATGCGTTTGTGCAGGCCTGTCTTGACCGCGGTATTCCCCGGGTGGAGGATTATAACGGCCCCAAGCAGGAAGGCGTTTCCTATGTCCAGCGATCTGCCCGCCGCAGCCGGCGGGTCAGTGCCGCCCACGCCTTTCTTCATCCGGTTCGTCATCGCCGCAATCTCAGGGTCATCACCAACGCACAGGTGACCCGCATTGAGATAGATCAGGGGCGGGCAACTGGCGTGACCTTCCAGAAAGGTGGCCGAACTGGCCGAGCTATTACCCTGAAGGCCAATCATGAAGTATTGCTGTCAGGCGGGGTGATTAACTCGCCGCATCTTCTGCAGCTATCCGGGATTGGGGATGCCAAGACGCTGGCGGACCGCGGCGTTGAGTGCCAGCACCATCTTCCCGGCGTCGGGGCCAATCTGCGCGATCATTTTGCACCCCGCCTGACGGCCCGCGCCAAAAACATTGAATCGATCAATGAACGGTCACGTGGGTGGCCTCTGGTCAAGGAAATTGGCAAATATTTCCTGGGTGGCGATTCGATCCTGTCGCTTGGTCCGACCAATGTGTACTGCTTCTGGCATTCGGACGAACATGTCCGGAACCATGATCTGCAGATGACCTTCGCCCCAGCAAGTTACAAGGAAGGCGTGCAGTCGCAGCTTGATGAACAGCCAGGCTTTACTGTGGCTGGATGGCAGCAGCGGCCCGAATCGCGCGGCTGGGTGACCCTGAAAACAGCCGATCCGTTCGACAAGCCGGAGATTAATCCGAATTATCTGGATGACGAGATGGACCGGCAGATTGTTGTCAAAGCCATCAAGCTGTGTCGGGAAATGATGCATGCACCGGCGCTGGCCCCTTATTTCGACCATGAGGTCTATCCCGGGGTGGAACGCGGCCAGACGGATGATGAGATACTGGACATCGCCCGCGAGCGCGGCACGTCAAGCTATCATCTGATGGGAACCTGCAAGATGGGTCCGCAGACTGACCCGATGGCGGTTGTTGACCCAGAGCTTCGGGTTCATGGCATTGACGGATTGCGGGTGATTGACGCTTCGATCATGCCAACCATGCTCAGTGCCAATCTGAATGCAGGCGCGATCATGATTGGTGAAAAAGGTGCGGATCTGGTCCGGGGGCAGACGCTGCCGCAGATGCCAGTCGACTGACCGCGGTCAATTATGGTCAGAAATCACGCACGCCCAAACGCCAGTTTGCGTCCGCTGGCGGCACTGTCATAAACAGCCTCTTCCAGTCGCAGCACCTCAAGATATGAGCTTGCCATAACTTCCGGCTCCTTGCCGGCCTGCCAGGCGCTGACCGCCTGCTGGCACAGGGCGGCCACACAGCCGCCGCCAAAGCTCTGGTCGGTGGCTGGCGGAACCATTTCCTGCCATTCAACAGACCCGTGCTCGCGCATCAGAAGTCTGCCATATCCGTCAATCTTCAGGCTGCCTTTCTCCCCTTCCAGCATGGCCTCTCCCATGGTCAGGCGCGAATTCTCGGCGGCGTGATCGGCAAGCCTGTTGCCGTCAAAGACAGCACGGAACCCGGTTTCATAGCCGCAGATGATATGGCCCGCATCCTCTCCCGCAATGGCGGGGTTCAGGCGGCGCAGATCGGCATAGATGTCGTCAGGACGGCCGAACAGGAAGGTGAACAGGTCAAGGAAATGCACCGCCGTCTCATGGACAAGGAAGCGCTCCATCTTCTGGAAATAGGGCTGCCTGTCGAGATAGGCCCCAGCCCCCTGACCATCGCCGGGGCGAAGGGCGAACCGGAACTGGTAGAGGTCCCCGAGCCGGCACTCATCAATCACCTGCTTCAGGGCGCGGTACCAGGGCTGAAACCGGAAATTCTCATGAACGGCAAGAGATATGCCAGCCTGTGATGCCAGCGCTGTCACCCGCTCTGCCTCAGCCAGCGTGCCGCAGAACGGTTTCTGGCAGATGATGCGGGTCACGCCAAGGGCAATCGCCTCTTCGATCAGCGCCGCATGGGTGGCGGGTGGCGTGATGATATCCAGAATGTCCACGGGCCCAGTGGCCCGAAGATCGGCTATAAGGTCGGCCAGACTGTCATGACGTGGCACCCCGTTCGGGATGGCGGCATCTGGGGACGGGTCGGCGATGCCGACAAGGTCCGCGCCGTCTGCGTTCAGCCAGGCAGCGTGATGC
>WTJS01000266.1 GCA_011524735.1 Alphaproteobacteria bacterium | reverse complement strand
GGTCTGCCCCCCGTGCGGCTGAGGTCGCGGCAGGGCGTCGAACGCAGCTCCTGGTTGAATCCGTCATTGCTGCTGAAGGAGGGTTTGACGACATTCCCGCTGATAACGTCGTCGGAATGGAATACTGGAAACTGAGCGGCCGCCGTGGTGAAGCCGGTAGTCGTGAAGATGTACGCCCGCCGGATTGGCAAGCGGCAGATACGCGCGCCAATCTTGAACGGTTGGTGATGCAGTTTGACGATCCGGCCATGCCCTATGCCAGCCGTCCTGATCTGTCCATCGACCTGCCCTTTGCCCGCTATGACCATCTGGCCCGGGTTGATGAATGGCGGATTGCTGAGACGGGCATGGCGCTTGTGGATGAAGGTGAAGGTGGGGTTGAAATATCTTCTGACATATCAGATGCAGCTGTGGCAGCCACTGGCCATGCAACTGGCATTGATGCTGGCGTGGCCGCGGATGCCTCGCGTCAACAAGCTCTGGCGTCTGACCCCAGCGCGTCTGTATTTGTTTCGGCAAATGCTGGAACCGGTAAGACAAAGCTTCTGACCGATCGCGTGCTGCGATTGATGCTGGAAGGCGCCCCGCCTGATTCTATTTTGTGTGTCACCTATACCCGCGCGGCCGCTGCTGAAATGCGCAACCGGATTTCTGCCAAGCTGGCGAAATGGACGGTGATGACAGCTGAAGATCTGCTGACGGACCTTGCCGGCATGGGTATTGGCGTCGCCTCGCAGGAGGTGCAGCAGCGGGCCCGCAGCCTGTTTGCTGAAATTCTGGATAATGATGACGGGCCACGCGTGGAAACGGTCCATTCTTTCTGCCAGTCGGTGCTGCGCCGCTTTCCGATTGAGGCAGGCATCGTGCCGCATGCCGAACTGGCAGATGATATTGAACAGACCCGCCTGAAGGCGCAGGCTCGTGATACCATCATGCGGCGGGCCGATCCGGCCATACAACTGGCTATCGCCAGCCTTGCCGAACAGACAAGTGAAGGAAATGCAGAAGATCTGCTGAATAGCCTAATGCGCGACGATCCTCGTCTTGGTGAGGCGGATATTCTTGTCAGGCTGGATCGGCATTTTGCCGAAGAGCGTGGTATTGATCCGCAGCTGGACGTGTCGGCCATGATGGATGACGCGCTTGCCAGCCTGGATGTTGAAGGGCTGCGTGCCACCGCTGCTGCCTTGGAGGACAGTGGCAAGAAAAACCACGTTGGTCGCGGCGCACAGATCACACGCTGGATCGGTGAAAGTGAAGCAGGACGACAACGAGCCGTTGATCTGCTGATTGACGCATTGTTCCGTGATGGCGCCCCCCGATCGCAGCTGTCAAACAAGGACATTCGCGACGTTTTCCCGGCAGTGGATGACGTGCAAAAGCATGCACAGTCATTGCTGTCCCCGTTCATTGCCGCGCGTGCACAGCAACGCTGCCGTGACCTCACGAAGGCGCTCTATCGCCATGGGCAGGCCTTCCATCTGGAATATCAGCGTCTCAAGGCGCAGCGCGGACTGCTGGATTATGACGATCTGATTGTTCTGACCAACCGTATGCTGGCGCGCGGAGAGGCAGCCCAATGGGTGGCCTGGAAGCTTGATAATGGCATCCAGCACATGCTGCTCGATGAGGCGCAGGATACCAGCCCGGCGCAGTGGCAATTGCTGCGTCGCCTTGGCGATGAGTTTTTTGAAAATGCATCAGATTCTGGTCTCCCCCGTACCATGTTTATTGTTGGGGATTTCAAACAGTCGATCTATTCCTTTCAGGGGGCTGACCCGCAGGTTATGGGCAGCAACCGTATTGATCTGAAGGCCCGCGCCACCCGCGTCGATTCCGCGCTTCGGGATGTCTCGCTCGACGTGTCGTTTCGGTCCGCCACACCAGTGCTGGATCTCGTCAACCGCGCCGTGCCAGAGCTTGCCGGGATTACTGACCCGCGCATGCCGGATTTCCAGCTGCATCGCTCGGCACGGCTTGACGCTGGTGGTTTTATTGAAGTCTGGCCAGTGATCCGCGACGAATCTGAGGATATTGAGCTGCCTGGCTTTGCGCCCCCGGACATTCAGCCGCCCCGCGATGCGGCGGCACTATCAGCGGCTACTGTTGCGCGCGAATTGGCTGGCTGGATTGGTAAACGCCGACTGCCCTCTGGACGGGTCATGCGGGCCGGCGACATCATGATCCTGCTTCGCAAGCGCGGCCGATATTATCGACTTCTCCTGGCGGCTTTGCAGCGGGCCGGGGTGCCGGTCGCGGGCGCGGATCGTATGAAGCTTGCCGAGCAGATTGAAATTCAGGACCTGCTTGCCCTTGGTGATGTGGTTCTGCTCCCAGAAGATGATCTGCAGCTTGCTGCCGTCCTTAAATCTCCAATCTTTGGTTTGGATGAGGATGAACTATTTACGCTCGCACAGGGCCGCGGCAAGCAGTCTCTCTATGCGCGGGTCATGGAACAGGTCGGTGCAGACAGTTCCGTCGGTCGTATCGCCGATCAGCTTCTCCGGTACCGTTTATTGTCTGAACAGCAATCCGTTTTCGCCTTTTTCAGCAGCCTTCTGGGAGAGACTCGTCAGGAGTTCAGGCGGCGGCTGGGGGCGGCTGTTGATGAGTCCCTCGATCATTTCCTTGCGCTGGCGCAGAGCTATGGCGTTTCCGGCGGGGTAGCGCTTGGCGAGTTTCTGGCGCTGGTTCGCGGTAGCGGTGGTGAGGTGCGGCGTGACATGGACAATGCGGCTGCTGACGAGGTGCGGGTGATGACCATCCACGGCTCCAAAGGGCTAGAAGCCCCGGTTGTCGTGCTGCCGGACATGTTGCGCCAGACATCGCGGGCGGATCAGCTTGTGCGTGATGAGGATAGCGGATTTGTCTATTGGGCCCCTGGCGAGGTCCGGCCTGACTTTGTAAGCGCGGCACGCGAAGCAGATCGTGGGCGGCGGGATGAGGAAGAAAACAGGCTGTTATATGTGGCGCTGACACGGGCCCGGGATGGCATTGTCATTGGTGGCTGGGAAGCGAGTCGTCGCCGCTTTTTAAAGGACAGTCCCTACGAAATGCTGAAATCTGCTGTCAGAAGTATGGAGGGTGTGGTTGAGGACGCGAATGATGGGGCTCTGCGTCTGATGATGGATGGTGGTGGTGACGGGGATGGTGGGGCAGGCCGCATGCCCATTGCAGTGCCACCTGATGATGTACCACGCACCAATATTGAGGTTGATGTGCCACATTGGCTGTTCAGCATGGCACCTGTCGAACCACGTCCGACAAAGCCGCTTCGCCCATCTGAGAGCGATCCAGCTGAAGGCGCAATCGCCGCACCCGGTACAAGGCTGACTACAGTGGCGGTGGCGCTGTCGCGCGGGCGGTTTGCGCACAGGCTGTTTGAAGTTCTGCCGCAGATACCTGCTGTCAGGCGCGAGGCAGCAGCGCACAAAATGGTGGCATCACAACGTGACCTTCCTGCAGATGAAGCGCGCCGTCTTGTCGATCAGGTCATGCAAGTCATGCAGCTTGACAGTCTTGCCTCTCTCTTTGGGCCAGACTCTCTTGCTGAAGTGGCCATTAGTGGTGTGGTCGGCGGGTCGGCCGTCGCTGGTCAGATCGACAGGCTGCTCGTCGATGATGAAAAGGTGATGATTGTTGACTTCAAGACTGGTCCCAGGCCATCACGTCCCCCTGAGTCCTATGTGCGGCAGATGGCGCTTTATGCCGCGCTGATGCAGCAGATCCATCCTCAAAAGGACATTCTGACCTGGCTCGTCTGGAGCGAGTCCGCCACTGTTCAGGAGATTGACGAGGCATCACGGCAGCTTGCGCTGGCAGCCTTGACCGACCTTCAAGCCGAGTAGCGCAGAGGCTGAGGGAATGCTCGGTACAGCTGTTCAAAAAGGAGGGCCGCGTTCTCTTGACGCGTCCGCCCGTGCCTCCTACTTTGAAGCAGCAAAGCGGATGGAAATGCCGCTGCTTTACAC
>WTJS01000204.1 GCA_011524735.1 Alphaproteobacteria bacterium | reverse complement strand
CATGCATGCCGTGAATATCCTCAGGGCTTGTCTCAAGGCGCACCAGAATGACCTTCTGGCCGTTGGCAGCCAGCTCTTCAGCCTTGTCGGCGGTCAGCACGATCTGACCAGCCGCCGCGCCGGGTGAGGCCGGCAGGCCGGTGGCGATCACAGTTTTGGGCGCGTCCGGATCCAGCGTTGGATGCAGAAGCTGGTCAAGCGCGATCGGGTCAATACGCAGAAGCGCGTCCTCACGGCTGATCAGCCCTTCCTCGGCCATTTCCACCGCCATGCGCAGCGCGGCGGCGCCAGTACGCTTGCCGTTGCGGGTCTGCAGCATATAGAGCTTGCCCTGCTGGACGGTGAATTCCAGATCCTGCATGTCGGTGTAATGGGTTTCCAGCTGCGTGCGGACATGGTCAAGCTGGGCAAACACCTCTGGCATCGCCTCTTCCATGGACAGCTCTTCACCCTCGCCTGTTTCGCGGGCGGCGATGGTCAATGGCAGTGGTGTGCGAATACCCGCCACCACATCTTCACCCTGGGCGTTGATCAAATATTCACCATAGAAGGTGTTTTCACCTGTCGACGGATCGCGGGTAAAGGCAACGCCGGTGGCGCAGTCATCACCCATATTGCCAAACACCATGGCCTGAACATTCACCGCCGTGCCCCATGAGGCCGGGATGTTGTTCAGCCGGCGATAGGTGGTTGCACGGGCATTCATCCAGCTGGTGAACACCGCGCCAATCGCGCCCCAGAGCTGGGCCTCGGGATCCTGTGGGAACGGCTCACCAGCTTCGTCTTCGACAATCTGCTTGTAGGTTGCGACCAGCGCTTCCAGCTCGTCACCCCCAAGACCGGTATCATCAAACACACCGTTGCGAAGCTTCAGTTCTTCCAGCGCATCTTCAAACAGCCCATGGTCAACTTCCATCACCACATCGGCATACATCTGGATGAAGCGGCGATAGCTGTCATAGGCAAAGCGCTTATCATCCGCACGAGCAGCAAGACCAACCACAGTGGCATCATTCAGGCCAAGGTTCAGAACCGTATCCATCATCCCGGGCATGGAGGCGCGGGCACCGGACCGGACCGAGACCAGCAGCGGATTGGCGGTGTCGGCAAAACCGGCGCCGGTTTCCGCCTCAATCATGCTGATGGCGTCGCGAACCTGCTGCTTCAGCGCTTCAGGATAGCTCCGGCCATTATCGTAGAAATAGGTGCAGACTTCAGTGGTAATGGTGAAGCCTGGCGGCACCGGCAGACCGATACCGCTCATCTCCGCCAGATTGGCACCCTTGCCCCCCAGCAGATTGCGCATGGTGCTGTTGCCGTCGGTTCCAGCAGCGCCAAAATTGTAAACCCATTGCGTGGATTGATCGTTCATGACCCCGTTATCCCTCAAGTTTGGAGAAGTCTGCGACCCGTTGCATTGCGTCCCGCACCATGGCCAGAAGACCAAGACGGTTCAGCCGTATCGCCGCGTCGTCATCATTGACGACAACGGTTTCGAAAAAGCCATCGATCGGCGTACGCAATCCCCCAAGGGACTGCATCACCGCAATCAGGCTTTCGCGATCCTGCCCGCCCTCACCCGGAACGGTCAGACCGTTCAGCGCGTCATAGAGTGCGGTTTCGGCAGCGACCACAAACAGACCCGGGTCGGTGGTGGGGGAAAAGGTCTGTTTGGCTTTGCTTTCTTCGGCATTCAGAATGCTGGCAGCCCGCCGCCATCCGGCCAGCAGGCCGGTGCCCTGGTCACCAGCAAGGAAGCTGGACAGGGCAGTGGCCCGGTCGGCCAGCGCCAGCAGATCATCTGCGCCCGTCCCCTCATCGCCAGACCCGTTGCCAAAGGCAGCGGCAACGACATCATGGGCAATACCGGCGTCGCGAAGGCTGACACGCAGTCGTTCGCGGATAAAGGGCAGCAGATCGTCATCATAAGCAACAAAGCCATGCGCCTGCGCCGCCGCTGTCAGCACGGCATCCATGGGCAGGCGGAGACCGCTTTCCAGGACAATGCGGATCACGCCAAGTGCCGCGCGGCGCAGCGCAAAGGGATCTTTGGATCCAGTCGGCTTGGCGCCGACACCAAAAAATCCAACAAGGCTGTCAATCTTGTCAGCAAGCGACACCACCAGCCCTTCAGGCGTGGCTGGCAGGCTGTCAGCGGGGCCCTGCGGCCGGTAATGACCGGCAATGGCATCGGCAACAGCAGCGCTTTCACCGCCATTGCGGGCATAATAACCGCCCATAATGCCCTGCAGTTCTGGGAATTCCCCAACCATGCCAGTGACCAGATCGGCCTTGGCAAGACGGGCCGCGCGTACCGCGCCAGCCGCATCACAGCCCGGCACCGCATCAGCGATGATCCCGGCCAGCGTTTCAAGCCGCATGGCCTTGTCATGAACCGACCCCAGACCTTCATAGAAAGCGATGTCGGCCAGACGCGGAAGGTGATTTTCCAACGGTGTCTGCCCGTCTTCCTGCCAGAAAAATTCAGCATCGGCGAGACGCGCACGAAGCACACGCTGATTGCCAGCCAGGATCACGGCATCACGATCGGAATCAGCACGATCGGAGTCAGATAGGCGGTTACTGACCACGACAAAGCCCGGAGTCAGCGCGCCATCTTCGCTGCCGGTGGTCAGATATTTCTGATGCACCCTGATCGAGGCTTCCAGCACTTCATCGGGAAGCGCCATGAAGCGGTCTTCAATTTGCCCGAACAGCGGCGTCGGCCATTCAACCAGGCCGGTGATTTCATCCAGCAGCGCATCATTGGGACGCAAGCCAGACCCGTTGGCAGCCGCCAGTGCCGAGGCACCTTCGACAATGGCCGCCCGGCGGGACGCCGCGTCCACCATCACATGGGCACCGCGCAGAAGGTTCACATAATCCTCCGCGCTGGCAACGCCGGTCAGGTCCAGATCGCCGCCATGTTCAAAATAATGACCACGGCTGGTCGACGTGAAGGCCAGGCTGCCACCACCAAGATCAAGCGCCCCGGCAAGCGGCGCGCCGCCAAACATCACATTCACCCGATGCAGCGGCCGCACCCAGCGGAAGCGCGTGGCGCCCCAGCGCTGGCTTTTCGGCCATGGAAACTCGGCCAGAACAGAGGTAATCATATCCGGCAGCAGGGTGGCGGTATCGGCCCCGGCGCGTTCGATCCTGGCGAACAGGAAGGTGCCTTTCGGCGTATCCTCGGCAACAAGCTGGTCGCGGGTCAGGCCGGTTGATTTCAGAAAGCCTTCAATCGCCTTGTCAGGTGCGTCAGCGCGGGGACCGCGGCGTTCTTCAGACACATCCTCCTGACGGTCCGCCACATCTTCCACATAAAGTGCCAGATGGCGCGGCGCGACAAAGCTGGTCGCGGTGCCATGTGCCAGCCCGGCATCGGCAAGCCGACCACAGATCAGCTTCTGCAGATCGGCAGCGGCGCGGGCCTGCATGCGGGACGGGATTTCTTCACAGATCAGTTCAAGAAGCAGGTCAGCCATTCTGCGCCTCCCCCTCTTTGGATGCGGCACCGATCCAGGCTTCACAGCATCCGCGTGCCAGAGCGCGTACACGGCCGATATAGGCAGCGCGTTCGGTCACCGAAATCACCCCGCGTGCATCCAGAAGATTGAACAGATGGCTTGCCTTCATGCACTGGTCATAGGCCGGCAGAGCCAACGGTGTGTCCAGCGCCAGAAGGCGGCCGCATTCATCCTCGGCATCCCGAAAATGCTGGAGCAGCATGTCGGTTTCCGCATGGTTGAAATTCCAGTCAGAGAATTCGACCTCGGCGCGGTGGAAGATGTCACCATACCGTTTGCCGCCCTGATCGCCCGGCACACCGTCCCAGTCGAGATCATAGACATTGTCGATGCCCTGAATGAACATCGCCAGACGTTCAAGACCGTAGGTCAGTTCCAGCGGCACCGGATCGCATTCAAGGCCGCCCACCTGTTGGAAATAGGTGAATTGCGAAACTTCCATCCCATCACACC
>WTJS01000208.1 GCA_011524735.1 Alphaproteobacteria bacterium | reverse complement strand
GCCTTGCACAGCATCCGTGAATAATCGGTTCAGCCGCCCTCACGCGCCTTTGCCGAGGTCGCTCAAAATCTCATATCCACGGTTTTTCATGCAGCGGTCGACGATCTTGCGGGGGCTGGTCACCGGGTCATAATCCGTCTCGGCAAGCCCGCCTTCCAGCGCCCCCAGCGTGCCGCCAACGACCGCCCCCTCACCCGCATCGCCGCTGAGTGATCCGATCACCGCCCCGCTGAGCGCGCCTACCACCATGCCGATGGTCATGTTGGACTCGCGCTGGGCTTTCTGCTGGCGGTCATATTCGGCCTGCGCCTGCAGCGCGATGGTGATGCATTCGGCACGGTCGGCCTCATAGCCGCTCATATCCGTCTGATAATTGTCGACCACCGGGCGGTAGGTCTGAAGCGACGGCTGATACCCGCAGCCCGTCAGAAGCGCGGTCGTCAGCAGCAGCGCACAGCCGACAGGGGCAGCACGGGATGAAACAGTTGAACTGCAGAAAGACAGGGGCATGTGTATGGTCCTCATGGTGGGTCTCGACCCCGCTACCCCAGCATGGTCCCGGTTAAGTTGGCGTTAACGGCACAAAACCATGCCGTGAAGACGTGCCTTTCGGGCCCCTGCGCCAAGAAACAGTTTGGCAAGATGTCGTGTCGGGGCTTGGACACCCCCGCAAGATACGGTAGATAAGGGGTGCATCGGCGCAGGGCGGTTCCTGGCCATGCAGGACTAACTGCCAGCTCAGCCGCCGGGCCATGACCGGTTCGGGGGCTGGCATCCACGCAATTGACGGGTTAGACGGGAAATTATGGCCGATCTGTTTGGGGCGGCGGCGTCCGCCGACGGGTATGATGCAGCGAATATTGAGGTGCTGGAGGGGCTGGAGCCGGTCCGCCATCGTCCGGGCATGTATATTGGCGGCACGGATGAACGCGCGCTTCATCATCTGGCGGCCGAGATTCTCGACAACTCAATGGATGAGGCCGTGGCCGGTCACGCCAGCTTCATCGACGTGCATCTGGAATCCGCCACCCGTCTGACCATCCGCGATAATGGCCGTGGCATGCCGGTTGGTGCCCATCCGAAATTCCCCGAAAAATCGGCGGTTGAGGTGATCTTTACCCAGCTTCACGCTGGCGGCAAATTTTCGGGTAAGGCCTATGCCACCTCAGGTGGTCTGCACGGCGTTGGCGCGTCGGTGGTGAATGCGCTGTCGACCGAACTGCATGTGGAGATCGCCCGCGACAAGAAACTGTTTGGCCAGAGCTTTGCGCGCGGCATTCCGCAGGGTCCGCTGGCCGAAATTGGCGGCGCCCCCAACCGGCGCGGCACCTCGGTCACCTTTTCACCCGACCCCCAGATCTTTGGCGATGGCGCCCGTTTCAAACCTGCCATCCTGCACCGCATGGCGCGGTCGAAAGCCTATCTGTTTGCTGGCGTCGAAATTCGCTGGAAATGCGATCCGTCCCTTCTGGCCAATGATGATCCTGTCCCGGCTGAGGCAACCCTGCATTATCCGGGCGGCCTGTCCGACTATCTGAATGACGCGACAGCGAACCGCTCGCTGCTGGTCTCCACGCCTTTTGCCGCCCAGGTTGAACTGGACGGCCAGAAGTTTGAATGGGCCATCACCTGGCTTGGCGCCGGCGAGGACGGGTTCTTCCATTCCTACTGTAACACTGTGCCGACACCATCAGGTGGCACGCATGAGGCCGGGTTCCGGCAGGCCATCACCCGTGCGTTGCGCAGCTTTGGCGATCTGGCTGGCAACAAGAAGGCTGCTGACATCACCGCTGATGATGTCTTTGCCGGCACCGCCGTCATGCTGTCGGTTTTCCTCCGCGATCCCCAGTTTCAGGGCCAGACCAAGGACAAGCTGGTATCCACCGACGCCACAAAACTGGTCGAACAGGCCGCCCGTGACAGGTTTGAACAATGGCTCTCGGCAGACGCCGGACGCGCCACCTTCCTGCTGGATGCAGCTATTGAGCGGGCTGAAGACAGGAAACGCCGGAAGAAGGAACGTGAGGTTGCCCGCAAATCCGCCACACGGCGCCTGCGCCTCCCGGGCAAGCTGGCGGATTGTACCGCCAATGATACAGAAGTGACCGAACTGTTTCTGGTTGAGGGGGACTCGGCTGGCGGATCCGCCAAACAGGCGCGCGACCGTAAAACACAGGCTGTGCTGCCGCTACGCGGTAAAATCCTGAACGTGGCCAGTGCCACCACAGAAAAGCTTGGCGCCAATCAGGAACTGTCTGATCTGGCACTCGCCCTTGGCGTCCGGCCGGGCAAGGATTTCCGTGTCGATGATTTGCGCTATGGCCGGATCATCATCATGACTGACGCCGATGTTGACGGGGCGCATATCGCCGCCCTGCTGATGACTTATTTCTATCGTGAGATGCCAGCGCTGATTGAGGCAGGTCGGCTGTTTCTGGCGCAGCCGCCCCTCTACCGCATGACCCAGGGCGGCAAGACACTCTATGCGCTTGATGATGCACAGCGGGAAGACCTTGCGGAGAATGGCTTTGACAAGCGTGGCAAGATTGAAATCAGCCGATTTAAGGGGCTTGGTGAAATGCCGCCGTCTCAACTTCGTGAAACCACAATGAATCACGAAACACGCCGGCTACTGAAAGTCGATCTACCTCGCCGCGATATGGAAGGTGCCGATGCCCGCCGCGAAGTCGACCAGCTGGTCAATACACTGATGGGCAAGAAGGCCGAGCTGCGTTTTGGCTACATCCGCGATCATGCTGATGATGTGATGGCCGATCTCGACGTCTAGTCATCTGCGCACCTGTCGCAAGGCTTCTCGCCTTACAGCTTCGCCAGAAAGCCATTCAGGACCGCCGTTACCTGATCCGGTGCTTCAATCGTCGATAGGTGCCCTACATCTTCCAGGATGACCAGCTCTGAGTGCGGTGCTAGCGCCGCCATCCTCTCGGAAATTTCTGGCGGGGTCAGTGTGTCGAGACTGCCACACAGCACCAAGGTCGGCACAATTAGGGATGCCAATGTGTCTGACTGGTCGCGACGCCCCAGAATGGCCTGCTGCTGCAAGACAAAATTCTCTCGCCCGACATTATCGGCCATGGCAATCACGCGGTGCACAATGGCCTCATCGGCCATTGCGGCAGGTGACAGGAAGGTTTTGAGCAGGTGCCGTGTCACACCACGGAATTTGTCCGACTGCGCCATCTTGATCGTGGCTTCACGCTGTGCACGACGATCATCATTGTCGGTCTGATAGGCTGTGTTCAGCAATGCGATGCCGGCAAGGCGCTGAGGTGCCATGCGCGCCATCTCCAGCGCAACATACCCCCCCATCGACAGGCCAATCGGCACCACGGGCCCCTCAACAAGTTCAAGCGCAGCCTGGGCCATGTCTGTCAGGCTGTCGCGGCCCAGCGTATCGGCCACAATTGCGGGTACTGAATGTGTGAGATCTTCCCGCTGTGCAGCAAAAAGATCAGCTGTACAAATCAGTCCTGGAATAAAAATTGGAGTGGCTTTGGTGTCGGGAAATTGGCTCATACCGGGCGCTGATCACAGATTGATTGACCTTTAGGCGATAAGTCTGTATCACCTCGCCAAGATGATGCCCAGCGTAAAACGCCGATCGACACGAAACGAAAGAAGTGTATGACGAGATGGCATCACGCATCCTTTCCAAATCACAAGACGCAGTTACGTCATTCATGTTGTCAAAGGACTAGCTTTTGAATTTTTCTGACCTTGGTCTTTGCGAAGAGCTCAGCCAGGCGGTAGCCGATCTTGGTTATACCGCCCCAACCCCCATCCAGGAGAAATCGATCCCCTATGTGTTGATGGGACGCGACATTCTGGGCTCGGCGCAAACCGGAACCGGCAAGACAGCGTCTTTTACGCTGCCGATGATCGAAATTCTGGCGTCTGGCCGTGCAAAGGCTCGCATGCCACGTTCATTGATCCTTGCCCCGACGCGTGAACTGGCAGCTCAGGTCGCCGAATCTTTCGAAAAGTTCAGTAC
>WTJS01000249.1 GCA_011524735.1 Alphaproteobacteria bacterium | reverse complement strand
CTGCGGGTCGCGATCCCCTATGGCACCCTGTCTTCGGCGCAGATGGTGACGCTTGCCATGATTGCCGAGCGTTGGGACCGCGGGTTCGGGCATTTCACCACCCGCCAGAACGTACAGTTTAACTGGATGAAGCTGACCGATGTGGGCGATGTGCTGGTGGCGTTGGCCGAGGTCGACATGCATGCCATTCAGACATCTGGCAACTGCATCCGCAATGTGACGGCGGATCATTTTGCAGGCGCAGCCGCAGATGAAATTGCCGATCCGCGCAAGACGGCAGAGCTATTACGCCAGTGGTCAACCGGCCATCCGGAATTTGCGTTCCTGCCGCGCAAGTTCAAGATCGCTGTGACCGGAGCGGCCATCGACCGCGCGGTGATCGCCTTTCACGATATCGGCATCCAGATTGTCAGGAATGAGAACGGTCAGATCGGATATCGCATTCTGATCGGGGGCGGGCTTGGCCGGACCCCGCTGATTGGCAAGGAACTTGCCAGTTTCGTGCTGCAGGCCGATCTGCTGGGCTATCTGGAATCGGTGATGCATGTCTATAACCGGCTCGGGCGGCGCGACAACAAATACAAGGCGCGGATCAAGATCCTGGTTCAGGAACAGGGGCTGGATGAAACCCGTGCCCAGATCGACGATCATTTTCAGGCAAACAGACATCGCCATGGCAGCGTCTCGCATGAGCTTCTTGACCGGATTGAGTTGGATTTTGCCCCACCTGATTTTGCGTCGGCCAGCGATTATGATTTGACGCATGATCTGGCTCTCAGTCCGTCCTTTGCCGCCTGGGCAGACCGGAATGTGACGCCGCACCGAGACCCCCGTCATGTCAGCGTTACCATTTCACTCAAAGCGCCTGGTGCAAGCCCGGGTGATGCCACCGCTGACCAGATGCGGGCCATGGCCAGGATTGCGAAGGCGCATGCCTATGACGAGCTTCGTGTCAGCCATGAGCAGAACATCATTCTGCCGCATGTTCTGAAATCCCAGCTTGCCGCGCTGTATCGGGCATTGCAGCAAGCCGGACTTGCCAGCGGCAATATCGGGCTGATTTCGGATATCGTTGCCTGTCCTGGGCTGGATTACTGCGGTCTTGCTACGGCGAGGTCGATCCCGGTGGCGCAGCAGATTGCCCTGCATTTTCACCAGCGTCAGGCCGAGCATGACATTGGTCCGCTGAAAATCAAGATCTCCGGCTGCATCAATGCCTGCGGGCATCATCATGTCGGACATATTGGCATTCTGGGACTGGAGAAAGCGGGGGCGGAATCCTATCAGATCACGCTTGGTGGTTCGGGGGATGAACGCCCTGCCATTGGGGATCGGGTTGGCCCCGGCTTTGGCGCGGATGACATTCTGGGGGCAATCGACAGCATTATCAGCCTTTACATGACAGAGCGCACGAGCCGCGATGAAACCTTCCTCGATTTCTACCGTCGTGTGGGCATGGCCCCGTTTCGCGCAGCCCTGTACGCGGAGGGGAGTGCCTGATGGCAGACATCTCGCAGAACATGGAACAGTCTAACGACTTGATGATTTTTGTCAGTGATTCCGGTTTCATGCCGGCGCTGCAGCATTTTCGGGACGGACAGGTGCTCCGACTTGCTGGGGATAGCGATCTACCTGCATTGGCCCGTGATCTGAGTCCGATTTCGATGATCGAAATTGAGTTTCCATCCCCTCATGATGGTCGTGGTTTCAGTCTGGCCAGGGCTCTGCGGGAAGTCGGGTTTTCCGGCCTGATAACGGCGCGTGGGCGTGTCATAGCTGATCAGTACCGTCACCTGCGGCAATGCGGTTTTGACGGGGTTCTGCTGACGGCGCAGCAGGCCGCGCGCATGCCGGAATGCCATTGGACGGAACAGGTGCCGCGGATCAGTCAGTCCTATCAGGATCGGATTTTCAGCAAAAATGACGGTAAAATACGGGTGCCAGAGCGGTCGTCTGCGCTCGCTGATTGATTTCCACACCACAATCGATGATATGAGAGAAGGACTCTGGCAGGCAGCCTTGCCAGAGATCGACAGGATGCCCGCAATGCAGGAACAGATGATGACGCAGAATGAAGCAGCCATGGCGGTCGGCGTGCCAGCTGATACACCCGATGCGGTGAAAGTGCTGTCAGTTACCCACTGGACAGACCGGCTGTTTCATTTTGAGGTGGAACGTCCAGCAAGCTTCCGCTTCCGGTCGGGCGAATTCGTCATGATCGGCCTTCTGAAGGATGATGGGCGCCCATTGCTGCGCGCCTATTCCATTGCCGTGCCGTTCTGGTCGGAAAGGCTGGCCTTCTATTCGATCAAGGTTGAGGACGGCCCCCTGACGTCCCGACTGCAGCATCTTCAGGTTGGTGACCATATCATCATGAAGACCAAGCCAACCGGCACGCTGGTGCTGGATGCGCTTCTGCCTGGCAAGCGGCTCTACATGATTGCAACAGGCACCGGGATTGCCCCCTTTGCTTCGCTGATCCGCGATCCGGATGTGTATGAACAATATGATGATGTGATCCTGACCCACACCTGCCGCGACGTGGCCGAGCTTGCCTATGGCGTGCAGCTTGTCGAAGACGCCAGGCAAGACCCGCTGATTGGCGAGATGGCAGCCGGCAAACTTCGTCATTATCCCACCACGACGCGCGAGGAGTCTGCCAAAATGGGCCGGATTACTACGCTGATGGAAGAAGGCACATTGTTTGCTGATCTTGATGTGCCGCCCCTCAATCCGGAGACAGACCGGGTGATGATCTGCGGGTCAATGGGGCTGAATAATGATGTGAAAGCCATCATTGAGGCCGCTGGCCTGGAAGAGGGCGCCAATTCCAAGCCCGGCACCTATGTGCTGGAAAAAGCGTTTGTCGGGTAATTGGTTCGGCGGTAGGGCTACCATGACGATTTGACAAGTTAAGTCATAGAATTAGTCAATTTGACCAGTTGCGAGATGTGCATCTGACTGCATGATTGAAGGTCAGTTCAGTTATGGGGTGTTGCAGTGCGTTGGTCAGTCTTTCCATCAAGTTTGCGTTCAATCTTTGTTTGGCTTTTGTGCCTGACCTTAATGCCTTTGATGGTGGACGGCGCCATGGCTAAGAACTGGAACAACAAACAGAAGACTTATGAAGACTTCCCCGTGCACGAATTTGCCCGCTCCGAGTTGCGGGGGCTGACAATTCCTGAGGATTATCAGTTTTTCCTTCAGCCAGAGGATCTTGAGGCCTTCAGGTCTGCCTTTTCAGACCCGGTGGATGAACGACGGGCCGTTCAGTGGTGGAAGATGGCAGATTATGTCGATGACTGCGTCAGGGCATTGTCGGAGTTTGATACAGGCTGGTTGAAATTTGACATGCCGGCGCGGTTCATTCGGTGCAAAACCGTGATGACGATGGAACATTACCGGGATCCGGCCGCCCATATCGGAAAAATGGAGGCAATCTTGCTGGCATGGGCTGACAACAAGCCCATCATTTACGGGGCGAAAGCCAATCAGAATGAGGATGATCAGGCCTACGCTGCCGTGATGACATTATCTGATTACGCGTCCTTCTACGCCGTCTATTATGACCAGTTCCGGTTTGATCAGGAGCAACGTAACGCCGTCGAGACCTATCTTGCTGACTGGATTATCAATCACGATCTCGACCCAGAATCCGGGCGTGTCGCCTGCCCGCTGAAGGCCCCGCAATATTTCACCAGAACGGGCGATGCCTATCGCGGGGATACGGACCACTGCGGTAGTAACCGCCTGCGTATTGCCATCGCTGGTGTCTATCTTGGCCTCAGGCTTCAGGATCAGAAGCTGTTTGAGGCTGGCAGCCGTCATCTGGAGATTGCGCTTGCCGTTGTTGACCCAGAAGGCATCTTCATTCCGTGGGCGCGCAAAGGCAAGCATGCGCTCAGCTATCAAAGGCAGTTGCCGGAAGTGCTAACGCTTTTGGCGCTTGCCTATGAGAGTGTTGGTTATGATTTTTATGAACATCGGCTGCCGCATGGTCGCCGTATTCATGAGGTCTACGATGCTCTGTTTGACTTCATAC
>WTJS01000112.1 GCA_011524735.1 Alphaproteobacteria bacterium | reverse complement strand
GTTGAAGATCCCGGCATGTTCTTCCGGGTCACAACCGTCACCACTCTTGTTGGCGGCACGCTGTTCCTGATGTGGCTTGGTGAGCAGATTACCAGCCGCGGCGTTGGCAACGGTATTTCGCTGATCATTTTCGCCGGCATCATCGCAGAAGTACCGTCTGCGCTCGCCGGCACACTTGAGCTTGGTCGTACGGGCGCTTTGTCAGCGATCCTGATCGTGGCTCTGTTCGCGATGGCAATTGCGGTTATCGCCTTCATCGTCTTCATTGAGCGTTCGGTTCGCAAGATCGTCGTCCAGTACCCAAAGCGCCAGCATGGTAATAAGGTGTTTGGCGGTGACCAGTCATTCCTGCCGCTGAAAATTAACGTGCCTGGCGTGATCCCACCGATCTTTGCGTCATCACTGCTGCTGATGCCTGTGTCGATCATCAATCTTTCCGGTGGACAGGATGGTGGAGCCGAATGGCTGGTGACTCTGAATGCGCTTCTTGGCCGTGGCCAGCCACTCTATCTGGCAATTTACATTGGCCTGATCGTATTCTTCGCCTTCTTCTATACTGCGATTGTCTTCAACCCGCAGGACACAGCAGAGAACCTTCGGAAGTATGGTGGTTACATTCCTGGCATCCGCCCGGGCAAGACCACAGCTGACTATCTGGACTCTGTCCTCACCCGTCTTACCGTCCTTGGTGCTGCCTATTTGTCAGCAGTCTGTCTGTTGCCGGAGATTCTGATCAGTCAGTATTCAGTGCCGTTTTATTTTGGAGGTACGTCGCTGCTGATTGTTGTGACCGTCACGTTGGACACTGTCGGACAGGTTCAGTCACATCTCCTGGCCCACCAATATGAAGGCCTGGTCAAGAAATCGAAGCTTCGGGGACGCAACCGATGAATATCATTCTGTTTGGCGCCCCTGGTGCGGGCAAGGGTACGCAGGCAAAGCGTCTTGTTGAGGGTCGTGGGCTGGTACAGCTTTCGACGGGTGATATGCTTCGCGCGGCTATTGATGCAGGTACCGAGCTTGGGCTTCGTGCCAAGGACATTATGGATCGTGGCGATCTGGTGTCTGACGACATTATTCTCGGTATGATTGCCGAGCGGATGGACAGCCCCGAATGCGCGAATGGCGTGATCCTTGACGGATTTCCGCGCACCGTTGCACAGGCAGACGGTCTTGGTCAGATGCTTGCCGATCGTGACTGGGCTCTTGACCATGTGATTGAGATTAAGGTTGATGAAGCCGCCCTGTTTGCGCGGATTGAAACCCGTGCTGCAGAAACAGGCGGCACGCGGTCGGATGACAATGCCGAGACATTGAAAAAACGTCTGGCTGTTTATCATGAGAATACTGCCCCACTGCTTCCCTATTACGAAGCAAAGGGTCTGATGCGTACCGTTGACGGTATGCAGTCGATTGATGAAGTCGGTCAGGCGATCGACAGCATCCTGGGTTAACGAGACGAGATGAGGTTGACTGTAGCGGGCAAAAGCCTATAATTCGCCGCCTTCTAGATATCCAGGGGTGGTGCGGGTGAGCTTCGGTTTGAAGCGCTTGTCCGACACAGTCGTGATTTGAAGTTTAAACAGACGGACGCATCTATCGCGCGTCATTTGTAAAGGGAGCCAGACAGTGGCACGAATTGCGGGTGTAAATATTCCCACCAAGAAGCGGGTGGTTATCGCACTGACCTATATTCACGGCATTGGCAACACCAGCGCCAAGAGCATTTGCACGAAAGCAGGCGTTCCTGTTGAACGCCGCGTTGCCGATCTGTCCGAGGAAGAGCTAACCAAGCTCCGTGACATTATCGATGATGACTTCCTGGTTGAAGGCGATCTTCGCCGGAAGACGTCGATGGACATCAAGCGTTACCTGGACCTTGGCTGCCTGCGCGGTCTGCGTCATCGCCGCAACCTGCCGGTTCGTGGCCAGCGTACCCACACCAACGCACGTACCCGTAAGGGTCCTGCCAAGCCGATTGCCGGCAAGAAGAAATAAGCCCGGACGGCGAGGAGAGAGCAAATGGCAAAGCAACCATCACAAGGTCGGGTTCGTCGTCGCGAGCGGAAGAACATCACCAGCGGCGTCGCACATGTGAATTCGACATTCAATAACACCATGATCACCATCACCGACGTTCAGGGCAACACGATTGCCTGGGCATCAGCTGGCGGCATGGGCTTTAAAGGGTCGCGGAAGTCGACCCCGTTCGCGGCGCAGATGGCTGCAGAAGATGCAGGCAAGAAGGCCGCAGAACATGGGATGAAGTCGCTCGACGTTCAGGTGCGTGGTCCGGGTTCGGGCCGAGAGTCAGCGCTGCGTGCGCTGCAATCCGTCGGGTTCAACGTTACATCGATCCGTGACGTGACTCCGATCCCACATAATGGCTGCCGCCCACGCAAGCGCCGTCGCGTTTAATCGACGTTGCCTGTGATTTGCGTGTCGCGTCAGCTGCTCGTCGGCTGACGCGGTTGTAGTTGAATATCGTTCGAACAAAGGAACACCACTATGATTGAAAAGAACTGGCTCGACCTGAAAAAGCCGGATGAACTTGAAATCAAGGCGTCCGAATACAACCCGAGTCAGGCTGTCATCGAGGTTGGTCCGTTTGAGCGCGGCTTTGGTGTAACCATTGGTAACGCGCTCCGTCGTGTGCTTCTGTCCTCGCTGCAGGGCGCCGCTATCTCGGCTGTCCAGATCCAGGGTGTCGTACATGAATTCTCATCGATCCCTGGTGTTCGTGAGGATGTGACTGATCTGGTGCTAAACCTGAAAGGCGTTGCAGTCCGCGTTGATGACGAAGGCTCCAAGCGCCTCCGCCTGACCGCAGAAGGTCCCGCCACTGTGACGGCTGGTATGATCTCCGAGACCGCTGGTGTCGAGATTATGAACCCAGATCACGTGCTCTGCCAGCTGGATAAGGGCGCGTCGGTGTCCATGGAGCTGACTGTGACCACGGGCAAAGGGTATGTACCAGCTGGCAGCATGCGCAGCGAAGATTCGCCAATCGGCTTAATTCCGATTGATGCCATCTACAGCCCGGTCAAGCAGGTTGCCTATAAGGTCGACAATGCGCGTGTTGGTCAGATCACTGACTATGACAAGCTTCTGCTGACTGTTGAGACAGACGGTTCGATCACCCCGGAAGATGCTGTAGCCTTTGCTGCACGTATCCTGCAGGTTCAGCTTCAGACCTTCATCAATTTTGAAGATCCGAAAGAACAGCCAGCCGAGGATGAGGGTGAGGATCTGCCATTCAGCCGCAACCTGCTTCGCAAGGTTGATGAGCTTGAGCTGTCCGTCCGTTCGGCTAACTGCCTGAAGAACGACAACATCGTCTATATCGGTGATCTGGTTCTGAAGACTGAATATGAAATGCTGCGGACCCCGAATTTTGGCCGTAAGTCGCTGAACGAGATCAAGGAAGTGCTGAAGGGCATGAGCCTGGAGCTGGGTATGGATATTCCAACCTGGCCACCGGAGAATGTCGAAGAGCTAGCCCGTCGTCTTGACGAGCCTTTCTAAGCAAAGAGACACTGTAACACGGCCTCACAAGGGCCATTGAGACGAGGGATCCGGAAAGGCATTGGCCAACCGGTTTAAGGGAGAAAGAAAATGCGTCATCGTTTTGCAGGACGGAAGCTGAACCGTACGTCGCAGCACCGCCAGATGATGTTCCGCAACATGGCCCAGGCACTGATCAAGCATGAGCAGATCGTGACCACACTGCCAAAGGCGAAAGAGCTTCGTCCTGTCGTGGAACGACTGATCACCCTTGGTAAGCGCGGTGACCTTCATGCCCGCCGTCTGGCCCATGCCCGTCTTCGTGACGATGCCATGACCAAGAAGCTGTTTGAGGTGCTTGGCCCGCGTTATCAGGAGCGGTCCGGTGGTTACACCCGCGTGATGAAGGCCGGCTTCCGCTATGGCGACTCCGCACCAATGGCCGTGATTGAGCTTGTTGATCGTGACGAGGACGCGCGCGGCCAGGATTCTGGTCCGGTGCAGGCGTCTGAAGAGGCCATGGAAGAAGCTGCCGTATAAGGCTCGGCTGTTCCAGTCAAAGAATATTAGGGCTGCCTTCGGGCAGCCCTTTTTCTTTGCGCTCTCATCCTGTGTGATCCCTTTTTCTTTGCGGGAGCGGGCGGCTTCGGGCAAACATATCGCGATGAGCGAACTTGATCTCGAAATCCCTGACGTTGCTGGCGGTTCGCGGCTGCAGATGCCACTTGCCGAGATGTTGCGCCCGCATGTGCTGGATGATGTGGTGGGGCAGGATGCGTTGATTGGCCCGTCCGGCAGGCTGCGCCGGATGCTTGATTCGGGTGAGCTGGCTTCCATCATTTTCTGGGGGCCGCCAGGTACGGGCAAGACCACAATTGCGCGGTTGTTGGCCGATGCCGCGGCTATGGCTTTTGAGCCTGTGTCAGCTGTGTTTGACGGGGTTGCCGATCTCCGCAAGGTGTTTGCACGCGCCGCCGAACGTCAGGCCAGGGGAGAGCGCACGCTGCTCTTTGTTGATGAGGTGCATCGGTTTAACAAGGCGCAGCAGGATGGCCTGCTGCCGCGGGTTGAAGATGGCACTGTCACCCTCGTCGGGGCGACCACGGAAAACCCGTCCTTTGCCCTGAACGGCGCCCTGCTGTCACGGGCCCAGGTCATGGTGGTCCAACGGCTGGATGCCACAGCATTGGAGACATTGCTACGGCGGGTGGAAGCGCATGTTGGTCACGCCCTTCCTCTTGGTCCAGAGGCGCGCGAGATGCTGCTGGCCATGGCAGATGGGGATGGGCGCTATCTGCTGAACATGGCCGCGTCCCTGACCAGCCTTGACCCGGCACAGAACATTGGCAGTGATGAACTTGCCACGATCGTGGCCACGCGTGCCCCGGCTTTCGATCGGGCTGGCGATCAGCATTACAATCTGATGTCGGCGCTTCACAAAACGCTGCGCGGTTCGGACTGCGATGCGGCACTCTACTGGCTGGCACGGATGCTGGCCGGCGGTGAAGATCCGCATTACATCCTACGCCGGCTGACTCGCTTTGCGTCCGAAGATATCGGGCTTGCTGAACCTGATGCGCTGGCGCGGGCCCTTGCCGCATGGCAGGCCTATGAACGGCTCGGCAGCCCAGAAGGTGATCTGGCCATTGCCGGGCTGGTGATCTATCTGGCGACAGCTCCGAAATCGAACGCATCCTATGTGGCGCTGAAAGCGGCGTCCCGTGCCGCGGCGGCGACCGGGTCGCTGATGCCGCCCGCCCATATCCTGAACGCGCCGACAAAGATGATGAAGGATCTGGGCTATGGTCAGGGTTATGCTTATGACCATGACGATCCTGACGGGTTTTCCGGCCAGAACGGGTTCCCCGATGGCATGGCGCGACAGCGCTTCTATGCACCGGCTGAACGGGGCTACGAACGCGAAGTTGCCAAACGTCTTGCCTATTGGGACAGGCTGCGGGCCGAAAAGTCCGGTCAGGAAGGCGGGCCGTCGTGATGGCGAGTGTGAACGGCATGATGCTGGCTGCTGTGGCCGCTGGCGGGGCCTGCGGGGCTGTTCTGCGCTATCTGGTGTCTCAGATGGTCGGTGCAGGCCTGTTTGGCTTTGCTGGGCCCATGGCGACATTGATGGTGAATGTTGCGGGAAGCGCGATGATGGGCATTGTTGCCGGGCTGTTGGCGGCCGGTATTGCGCTGCCTGATGCCTGGCGCGGCTTCATCGCTGTTGGATTTCTAGGCGCGCTGACAACCTTTTCCAGTTTTGCGCTTGATGCTGGCGGTCTGGCAGACCGGCAGGGGCTTGCCAGCTCGGCGCTCTATGTTGGTCTGTCCGTGACCCTGTCGCTTGTGGCCTTTCTGGCGGTGCAGGCGCTTGTCACCAGCCTTGTTGGAAGAGCTGGCGGATGAGTGACAGCGTCAACAGTGAGGGCACAAAGCCAGACTGGTGGATGATCACCGTGCCAGAGGATGAGGACGGTACCCGTCTTGACCGTTTCATCAGGCGCATGGTGCCGGGTCTGACGCAGGGCCCGGTTGAAAAGATGCTGCGCTCTGGCCTGATCCGTCTTGATGGGGCCAAGGCCAAGCCAGCGTCACGGCTTGAGCCAGGACAGCAGCTTCGCCTACCGCCACATCTTCGCGATGGGGCAGAATCAGCGGCACAGGCAGCTGGTGGTTCCGACTTGTCTGCGCCCTCACCAGAGACCATTGCCCGCATTACGGATCAGTTTAATGCCATGCTTGTCGCTGAAGGGGAGGACTGGCTTGCCATTAACAAGCCGTCCGGACTGGCGGTGCAGGGCGGATCGGGCACCACCCGCCATGTCGATGGCATGCTGATGGCGATGGCCCAGGGTCAGGAAGACCGCATCAGGCTGGTGCATCGCATCGATAAGGATACATCCGGTCTGTTGCTTCTGGCGCGTGGCCGCGCCGCCGCGCGGCGTCTGACCAAGGCTTTTCAGCAGCATCATCTGGACAAGACTTATCTGGCCCTTGTGAACGGGGTGCCACCGGAGCGGCTACGTATCACCGCTCCCCTTGCCAAAGGCGAAGGTGGTGGCCGTCAGGGTGAAATGATGATGGTGCGGCCAGATGGTCAGCCAGCCCATACCGAAGCGCGGCGGCTGGATCATGCCGGTCAGCGATTTGCTTTGATGGCGTTGCGCCCGCTAACCGGCCGCACGCATCAGCTTCGCGTGCATATGGCCCATGAAGGCCACGCCATCATTGGCGATGGCAAATATGGCGGTGCGGCCGTGCATCCGGGTGGTGAAATTGCCCGCAGGTTGCACCTCCATGCCTGGCGGCTGCAGTTGCCGGATGGCAAAAGGATCGAAGCCCCGTTATCGGCGCATATGACCACCAGTCTTGAAGCCATCGGGCTTGCTCTCCCGCCTGCTGGCTGGCAGTTTCCCGACTGATGGGTGCAATAGATGACCGAGACGGGACAGAGGGCCTGTGTCACAGGCTGGGATGAGAGGTAGCAAATGGCGGACAAGAAACGTTTCTATAAGGCTGTTGGCATTGCCGTCCATGCTGACGGGTTCACCGTGCAGCTTGACGGTCGGGATGTGAGATCGCCTGCTGGAACGCTGGCGGTTTTGCCGTCGCAGCCTCTTGCTGAGGCCATTGCCGCTGAATGGGAGTCGCAGGAAGAGACCATTGATGCGGGCACCATGCCGGTGTTCAGCCTTGCCGTGACCGTGCTCGACCGGGTGACCCCACAGCGTGATGCCATAATTGCTGAATTGCGCGCCTATGGCGGCAATGACCTACTCTGCTATCAGGATGGGGAGGAGGCTGATCTTGCCACCCGCCAGGCCCAGCGCTGGGGGCCGTGGCTTGACTGGGCGCGGGACACGCTTGGCGCTGAACTCTATGTTGGCACCGGCATCATGCCTGTCACCCAGCCAGATGCCAGCCTTGCGGCACTGCAAGACGCCATTGCCACGCATGATGACTGGCAGCTTGGCATGCTGCATCGGGCGGTGACGCTTGGCGGATCGCTGGTGCTTGGTCTTGCCATGCTGCGCGGTGAGATGGATGCAGATGCGTTGTTCGACACTGCCTTCCTGGATGAACTTTGGCAGTCCGAAAAATGGGGAAGCGACTGGGAGGCTGAGGACCGGCGGGCACTTATTCGCGGTGAAATTGGGCAGGCCCACCGCTTTCTGGCGCTTGTGGCGGGCGAGGCTGCCTGATGCTGCCAGCGCATCTGTCATCGCGCCTGACGCAGTTTGACTATGCCGAACTTGGGCCGCACGCATCCGCGCTTCTGGCTGAATTACGCGGTGCGGCGCGGGCTGGTTTGCCACTCAGCATTCTGGTGCTGGCCGCCACGCTAGTAGATGTGGTGGCGCATGAAGAGGCCGGACCAGCAGGCTATATTGACGGGATTGATTTCGCCTATGCTGGAAATAAGCCGGCGCTGGCATGGCTGCGCCATCAGCGTAACACAACGCTGCATCATGAAGGTCCGGCAGACGGGCTGATGGGGGAAGAGCCAGCCCTGTCATGGCACTGGCGGGATGCCGAACGTGCGGTGGAAACCCTGCTGGATTATCTGGATGACCTTGCCTAGGAAGTTGGCCTAGGAGTTTGGCTTAGGAATTTGGTCTAGGAGAGCGGGAAATGCGCCGCGAACTGAGATTCCAGAACCGCATCCAGCTGGTCCATATTCAGTTTCACGCCAAGCTTTGCCAGTGATGTTACTCCGCCATCGCGCACCCCGCAGGGGATGATCGTGTCAAAGGCGGCAAGATCAGGATCAAGATTGATCGCCACCCCGTGCCACGTCACCCAGCGCGAAATCCGCACGCCAATGGCGGCAATCTTGTCCATGCCGCTATGGCCTGCGGCTCTATCCGAACTCCCGGATGTCGCCACCCAGATCCCCGGCAACCCATCTCGCCGTTGGCCGGTAATGCCAAATTGCGCCAGCGAATCGATCAGCCAGCCTTCCAGCGCATATACATAGGCACGCACATCAGGTTGACGGCGCTGCAGGTCCAGCATGACATAGGCCACCCGCTGACCTGGCCCGTGATAGGTCCATTGTCCACCGCGTCCGGTCTCATGAACCGGAATGCCGCCCGGGTTGATCAGATCAGCAGCATTGGCCGATGTGCCACCTGTTAGCACCGGATCATGTTCGACAAGCCAGACTTCCTCATCCGCGCTGCCATCGCGTATTGCGGCGGCATGGGTCTGCATCGCCGCCACCGTGTCGCCATAGGGCGCACGGCCCGCCAGTCTGCGAAAAGAGGGCTGCTGCAAAAGAGAGGATTTGTCCGTCATCTTGCCCGCATGACCCCGCCAGGGCTGAGCGGCATATGCCGGTTCACATCCTTATACAGCAGATAGCGGAAGGGTTCGCGATCCGCGGCATCCGTGTCACAGGCCTGCGGGCAGAAGGCGCGAAGCCAGAGGAAATCACCAGCTTCAACATCCACCCAGTCGCGGTTCAGAAGATATGAGGCGCGTCCCTGAAGGATGAACAGCCCATGTTCCATCACATGGGTTTCGGGAAAGGGAATGCGCCCGCCAGGCCGGAAGGTGACGATGTTCACATGCATGTCATGGCGCAGATCGCCCGGGTCGACAAAGCGGGTGGTGGCCCATTTGCCATCACAGTCTGGCATTGGCGTTGGCGCCACTTCGGCATCGCTGGTGACAAAGGCAGGTGGTGTTTCAACACCCTCTACCGCCTGATAATGTTTGCGCACCCAATGAAAGGCCGCCGGCGCATCGCCAGCTGCACGCAATGTCCACTGGCAGCCAGGCGGCAGAAAGGCATAGCCGCCAGCACCCATGTCATAGGCCGTACCGTCGATGGTCAGCGTCACCGCCCCGCTGGTGATGAAAATCACCGCTTCAGCATTGCTGTCTGGCTCTGGCGCCTCACTGCCGCCGCCGGGGGCAACTTCCATCAGATAATGGGAAAAGGTTTCAGAAAATCCGGTCAATGGGCGGGCCAGCACCCAGGCCCGCGTTCCCTCCCATGCCGGAAAGAAGCTGGTGACGATATCGGTCATCACCCCCTTCGGGATGACGGCATAGGCCTCGGTAAAAATGGCGCTGCCCCCGGCACGCTGGCTCTGCGGTGGCAGGCCGCCCGGCGTCGCCGGATAGGTGAAATCATCGGCGTGGGACAGGGGGGTGGGGCTGTCAGCGGGCATAGGCGGCATCCGGATGGTCAAAACTCATGCGGCGCAGTCTAGCACAGGTGTTATTTTCCTCGCATCACATCTTCATCGGGCTGGAGGCCGGTATGTGGCTCGTGGGTGGGGGCGCATTATCGGGGCTTGATTTATCGGGCGGCCTTTGACATAACACGCCAACCTCAGTGTGCGGCCGTGGCGGAATTGGTAGACGCGCAGCGTTGAGGTCGCTGTGGGCTAACCCCCGTGGAAGTTCGAGTCTTCTCGGCCGCACCATTTCCTTTCCCGTTTTATGAGTTTGTTGGGCGTCAGCATTTCCCAGCGGGTTGTTTGATCATCCCTATTTGTGCTTATTCTTCGCCGCCGCGTGGCGCCCCTGTAGGGCCGATCACATCTCAACCGGCGTTTTATGACTGCCGAGGAAGAGAAGGCTGCTTTGCAAGCCTTCATCAGTGCCATTGTGGATGAACCATATTGTGAGAACGGTGCAGGTCAGACCATGTACTGACGAGCCCTGTCCGATTGCCGGTAGTCTTTCTTTAGGAGCAAGCGGTGTTTCTGCAAGCGCGGCACTAGGCCTCTTTATGCCCCATTTATAAGCCAAGCTCCGTATTAAAGTGTGCCTCAGATGTAACGCTTGCAACGCCCTTGATTTCGCGTCCTTCAGGCCGCAGGTGCCCATCGTTTGAAGCTGATAGGGTGGTGCCGATGGTCTGAACGTGATGGCGCCACACATGCATGCCCCATTCAGTTCTGGCGCCGTCTAATGTTCGTTTGGTTGCCTGCAGGGTTAGCCATCTTTGTGACGATCTAAGAAATCCACCAATAAATCTGAGATTTTTTCAGGTTGGTCTTCCATCGAAAAGTGGCCGCAATCTTCCAGGATATTTAACTCAGAGCCAGGGATTGCCGCCTGAAGTTTATGCGCCCATGCCTCTACCTGCCAGGCATCATCCGCTCCCCAAATGAGTTGAACTGGATTTTGTCCAAGTTCCGCATATCTAGGTGCTACTTCTGCAGTGTGCTTCGGGTCGTAGTGCATAACCTGATGCTGAAAGAAGCTGGCTTGGCCAACAGGCCCACAAATGAAATCGAGATATGTTTCCATGGATGTTTTCGCCAACTGTTCTTTGTTCTCAACAGTTGAGTAAAGCCATTCGCGAAAATGTTCTCGGTGTGCAACATCGGAGGCCTTGATAAGCTTTTCTAAGCCTGACTGCATTTGTTCATGGGTTCTTTTTGAGGGCCAACTATCAAAGCTCACTACGTCCAGCATGGTTAGCGTTTTCACACGCTCAGGTGATTGAATGGAGAACCGTTGCGCTACAGCACCTCCAATATCATGCGCTATGATGTGTGACGTGTTCAGGCCCCATAACTTCAATAAGCCCTCTAGTATCGGAACCTGCCCAGTGACAGACGTATCAATGCTAGGGTCTTGAGGACGCTCTGATAGGCCGTAACCTAGCAGATCAAACAGGTGGACTTTATATCCAGCCGCCAGCAAAGAAGGCATTACCTTTCGCCAGATATATGAAGAGGAAGGGGTGCCATGGATCAGTACAACTGGCTCACCATCGCCATGTATGCCATGCGATATTCTCGTACCGTTTATCAGTGCGTGCTGATTGACTAAGTGCATTTGGTCACTCCCTCCATTTAGTCTTTCACCCTAGGTTATACTCAGCTATATCATTAAAAAAATGAATGATTTTTATATTGATATAAAATATTTGAATATGTTTGAAGAAAAGAGGTGGGGTTATGGAGAGGCTGGATCTGGACGGTTTGCATGCTCTTGTCATGATATCTAAAGCTGGCGGTGTTACACGTGCTGCCGAAATGCTTTCGCTGTCACAGCCTGCCGTGAGCCATAAAATTAAGAGGCTTGAACAAGCGCTTGGTTGCGATTTACTGGCACGACGCCCTGGAGGCCCCCTATTCACAGAGGCTGGTGAAAGACTATTAGATTATGCAGGGCGCATGTTGGATTTGAATGACGCAATCTTTGCGTCTTTGGGGAGGCAGTCTTTGTCTGGCCGTATCCGTTTAGCAATGACAGAGGATACTACAGGAGGAGATGTGGCGAGGATATTGGGACGGTTTTCACGTCAACATCCTCAAATGAATGTTCAGCTGAAGATCGCGCAGAGTTTAGCTATCAGCGATTGGATACATAATGGCGAGGTGGACGTCGGTGTTATGCAGATATTTGAAAGTGAGGTACAGCCAGATGATATGGTGTTGTTTACCGATAAGCTTCATTGGGTAAAATCGCCTAACCACGTTTTGGATTTCACTAAGCCCGTCCCCTTTTTAAGCTTTGATAGCAATTGTTTTTACAAGCATTGGGCGCAACGACAAGGGAAGCAACACGGGATTGAGATAAACCCTGTTTTAGAGTGTCCTAGCATTGGTGGTATTTTATCTGCAACGCATGCTGGTCTTGGGGTTGCGATATTGAATGGCCTGCATTTGACACAGAATATGGACATCTTGGACGATGTTTTTCCTGTGCCGCCCTCTATTTGTTATGTCGTGCGCACATCCAAAGAAACAAATAGTGATGCTGTCAAAGCGCTCATAAATGAAATAGCTACCGAGGCAGCGAGTGTTGTTCCGCTGCGTGTCGCTTGATTGGTGACAAAAATGTTTGGTGCCGGTGTTAGAGCAGCGACGGATGAGCAACTGGAGCTGATAGAATCAAAGGTAGATGTTCTTTTAGAAACGGTTGGGGTGGATTTACAAGGACATCCGGGCAGCCTTGAAGCCATGCGCAGCCTGGGTGCTAAGGTGGATGGTGAGAGGGTACAGATAAATGGCGCTGCCTTAAGGGAGTTTGTGTCAGCACACGCTCCGTCCTCTTTTCTCTGGCGTGGTGCAAAGCCAAACACATCAATCCATATCGGTGACGGAAAGCCTGCTTTTTTACCTGTCTATGGTCCGCCAAATGTGAGGCTTGGCGACGGCTCACGTATGATGGGAGATATCGATATTTATCGTGACCTGATATCACTGTGTCATGAAGCCAAGGGCCTGCATAGTACAGGATTTATGGTCTGCTTTGTTCATGGTCTGTCAGAGGCAGAGACTCACCTACAAATGGCTCAGGCGCACATTGAACTGTCAGATAAACCCTTTATGGGAACGGTCATGTCACGAGAAGCTTTGCTGGAGGTGGTGAACATGATGCCAAGTCCCGCAACTAGCGGTGAGTGCAACCTTGTTCACCTCATAAACGCTACACCGCCTTTAACCTATCAGAAGAAGCCACTGGAATGCCTGCAAGCCGCCAGTGAAAACGCTGAGTGTTCTATTGTCTCATCATATATGATGATGGGTGCAACGAGTCCTGTCTCACCTGCTGCTGCTGTTGTGCAAGGCTATGCAGAAATCTTAGTGGGGTTGGCCTTGAACCAAGTCTATTGCCCTGGTTGCCCTGTCGTATTCGGCATGTATGCAATGCCATTCTGCATGAAAAACATGATACCTGTCTTTGGCGATCCAATCTCTGCAAAGGTACAACTGTTAGCGTCTCAGCTTGCTAGTCGCCTCGGCATACCAAGTCGTGGAGACGGTGGGCTGACAAATGCAAAGTTGGATGATGCGCAGGCAGGGTATGATGGCGCCAATGCCACATTTATTGCTGCTGCCGGTGGTTCAGATTTGATACTGCATAGCGCCGGATGGGCAGAAGGTGGCAGATGTACTGACGTCAATAAACTTGTAAGGGAGGGGCAGGTTCTTCATGATTTTTATGGCAGCCTATGAAAGTCTCACATGGGGTGTCACATGATGCTCGCTGTCAATTGTAATAAATAATATATTACAGGTGGTTAAAAACCATCATAGCGCATGAAAATTGCGTTTCGGCCGCACCATTTCCTTTCCCGTTTTTATGAGTTTGTTGGGCGCCAGCGTTTCCCAGCGGGTTGTTCGATCCCCCCGCATCCCCGCTGTGATGATTGGCCAGTCTCAGATTACTGGTTGAAAAAGACCTCAAGGTCCTGCCACATCTGCGTTGCGGAGTCTGCCTCATATCCCTCTGCCGTTCCCGACTCCAGACAATTGTCGATGATCCAATTTGAATGATCTTTGAAAGAGCCGCCCTTGGACAGGCGTCTTGTTTCACCTGACGCCCTGACTGTCGCCGCTTCATCAAGATTGGCGTGCACGGTGATGGCGCAGTTTGCCAGCAGGTGTTTCCCGTCGCTGATTCCCTTTTGATAGAAGGGGGACTCGAAATGGTGACCGCCAACATACACCATGGTCTGGATCGCAGCGTCAGAGCTGGCCTTCATATTCGCGCAGACAAGCGGGGGGATGGCGTTATCCCACCGCCCATTGAAGGTGATGATCTTTGCCTGGCTGCTGACTGGCACCTCCAGACTGTCCGGACAGGCGGCGTTGAACATGACAATGTGCGAAATCCTGGACAGGGATGGATAGCTCTCCTGATAAGGTGCCATCACTGTGCGCAGGGCAGCCAGGCTGCCCTGTGAGGAGCCAGCGACAGCAACGACGCCGCCAAGACCAAATTTTTGGTCCAGAAATTCCAGTGCCGCGGCTGCGTCACGCGCCTGCATATAGCTGGTGTAAGATGTTGAGAATTTTGAGCTGTAACGTGGATCTGCGCCATAAACCACTGCGCTGGCAAAGCCCATCCCAAGGATATTTTGCGCATAATATTCTTCGTCACGCATGTCCGGGCCACTGGATGGCAGGATCAGAACAATACCCTTGGCAAGCTGGCTGTCGTCCCCACTGACCTTGATTTCGATCTCCACTTCGTCACCCTGATCATCCAGTAAGGCCCAGGCATCCATTGGATTGCGGGATTTGATCGTGAAGGATTTGCCGTCAAAGGGCTGCAGTTCAGGGAGCTGTGAAATATCAGCGGTTTTTTCAAGATAGCCAACACAGCCCAAATTATATCGAAATTTTCCATCGTCCCGGCTACCGCCCTTTACCGGGTGGGAATACGCATATCCGTAGAAGTTTCCGCTGAGATGCCGGTTGTGATAGGGGGCAGGGCTGGTCGTGCCAAGCTTGCCTGAAAACAGATAATCACGGCCTGTATATTTGTCGCTGCCAGGTGACTGCCGGAAAAACTTCAGAAGAAATGTTCCGTCCTTGTCCACTGTGCCAAATTCCACCGCAATACGACCTGCGCCGCCCCGATCATTGTCGATGACCCCGTTGCGGATGATGAAACTGCTGCCATCCCACGGAGACTGCTCCCCAACCTCGGCACCGTTACATTGAAAGTCATATTTGTAGACGCCATCAAACGATGGGGACGGGGCGCCCACCTGGTCAAATTTTTCACCCCTGGTCAGCTCGCTGTGGAATGTCTGCGACCTGAAGCTGGCGTAGCTGTCATCTTCCTTCACCTTGCGCCAGTCGGTCTGGAAGAGCCTGAGCTGCGCGGCACGGGATTTGTCCTTGCGATAGGCTTTGCGTTCCTTTTGGGTCAGTGCCGTTGAGGCTGATGTCTCCACACCCGGTTTTTCGAAGGATTTCTTTTCCCCTGACTTGAAGGTAAGCGCGTTCACATCCGTAGGCTGCAGAACCATGGCCAGACTGCAGATGACGGCCCCGAAGACCATCATGACTGTGGCGCGGCGTCTGTAAGTCATTTGCGGGGTGGTGGACATGGTGATCGCTCCCTCTGTTTTCTGGGAAAAGTACAGGGAAATCAGCACGGGGATATAGGTGAAGAATTGCCAAAATTTCAGACGGGATTGAGCAGATTGTAAAAGATTCCCCTGCTGCATGCTCGTTGGCTGTGATTGTTACCCCCACATTTGCAATTGTCCGCCGCTGCCGCCGCGCCCATTCCCGCAAGGGCTGTGTTCTGCCAGATCTGTGCTAGGCTTTTGCTGCTAGTCACTCAGCGAAAGGAACATTCATGTCACAAGGTCCTGAATTCTGCGCATTTCTGAATATCCGGTATCTCAACCCGCTGCTGATGGGCTCGGCCCATGACTGGATAGCCGACAATATGCCGCCCATTCCTGAAGGCGTCGTCAGAATGCGATCCTTCCATATCGCGCCGGATCGCGGCATGAGCATTATCTGGTTTGACAGCCAGGACCATTTGGATGCTGCCTTTCCGCATCTGAAAGCCTTTCAGCAGCAGATCGCCGAACGGTTTGAGGCCCGCTGTGAGGCACAGAAAGGCATTACCAGCCCGGAAATGGATTTCGGGGCGTGAGGGGGCGGTGGCTTTCCA
>WTJS01000113.1:1048-16161 GCA_011524735.1 Alphaproteobacteria bacterium | reverse complement strand
GCCTGTGCCAGCATCGAGATATGCATAGACAAATGGGGGAATCCGCTTGCGCGCGGCTGGCTGGAGGTCGCTCAGCCGCGGATATTTCATCAGATAATCCAAAACGGTCTCCCCACTGCCGACTCTAACGTCAGAAAGCCCTCCAACGTTTCGGCCATAAAATAACCAATCGTTGGTCTCTTACTGTGTTTAAGACAGGCCAGCATTGGTTGCAACCAACACCATTGGCCATATTTCCAATGAGCCGTGTGATATGACGTCACATTTAAGGCCACCGTCTTGCCATCAAAACCAACAGACGTTACCAAAGCGATGTCTTCAGGGAGATATAGGATGAAGCCAAAACAGCAGCGTCTTGCCGCCGTGAGCGGCATTGCATTTCTTCTGATTATTGCAGTTGGTCTGGTCTTGGGCGCCCTGCGTGAGAATATCGTATTTTTCTATACTCCTTCAGAGCTGCCAGATGACGCTGATACCCGAATGGTTCGGCTTGGCGGGCTAGTGAAACAGGGCAGCGTAAACATCGACGGGCTGAGCTCAAACTTCATCGTTACCGATGGCAAGGCTGAATTGGCGGTTGTCTTTAATGGTGCGCTGCCAAGCCTGTTTCGCGAGGGACAGGGCGTTGTTGCAGAGGGTCGCATCAGCAATGGAAAACTGACCGCAACCAATGTGCTTGCGAAACATGATGAGACCTACATGCCACGCGAAGTCGCGGACTCCCTTCGTGACAAGGGTGTGTGGCAGGGCGGCGACAGCTAGCTGGCTATCTGCTGGACCGAGGCGGGTCGTCCGTCGATACGTCTGTCTTAAATCCCTCATCACCATACTGGGCAGCTGATGCCGAACCTGGCATTGGCGCAGAACTCATCACCTCTACCTGCTGCGTACGTTCACGATACACGGTGTATAGGCCGCCCCCTAGGATCAGTCCCATACCAGCCCATGCCATGACGTCGGGCCATTCCTGCCAGATGATAATGCCCCAGATGGTTGCAGAGGGAATGGCAACATATTCGAACGGAGCAATCAGGGAAGCCTCAACAGACCGATAAGCATTGGAAGAGACATAGGACAGTAGCAGTACGGCTGCCGCGCAGAAGGCGATATACATCATTTCATCTGTAGTGAGCGCAGCAGGTGCGCGCAGCATGAAGTCGAGCGTGACATTGTCCGATGATGGCCTTGGCGCCAGGTAATTCATTACCAGAAATGGTAAAGCTACCACGACATAGCAAAGATGCTGCGTGGCAACCATGGCTGAGAGGTCGCCCACAGCCTTGAGCCGCCTTGTCCATATTTGAAAGATGGCATAGGACAGCGCAGCGCCGAAAACAACCAGCGTTTCGATCTGAAACTGATCGCTCCCCGGCCTGATGATGAGCAAAACGCCAGCCATCCCCATGCAGACAGACAGGATCCTATGAAACCCAATGCGCTCTCCCAGAAAGGGAATTGACAGCAGTGTAATCAGCAACGGTGCCACAAAAAAGATCGACACAACGGTCGACAGAGGCAAACTGCCAAGCGGAATGAAGAAAAGTGCCATCGCCACGACGAGGCACATGGCGCGGCCAAAGAATAGCCAGAACACACGGGCTGAAAGACCCAGCATGCGCTTTATGCCATTGGAAAAGATGCCAACGAGGATGAGCGCAAGTATGCCACGCACAACCACTATCTCGGCAAGCGGCAGATTGGCACTCATCAGTTTGATCAAAGCATCATTCAGTGGAATGATGCTCATCCCCAAGGCTAGCAGACCCAGTGCAACCAGCGGCTTTTGCATCCATGCGCTCATTGGTCACCTCATTTGGTCTGCGTCCTAAGCCTTCAGTTCTCGCTTATCAGGAAAAATCGCAGGTACAAAGCGCAATCTGGATTGCCCTTTTGAAACACATGGCCAATGCTGTTCGCCGCAAACATGGAACATCTCTTTGTCTGACGGCAACAGATCATTGGGGACCACAGGAGGCCATCAAATGACCATACAGAAAGGATCGTGCCACTGTGGCAAAGTCCAGTTCGAAATCCATGCCGAAATCAGAGATTTTCGCCGCTGCGACTGTTCAATCTGCAAGCGCAAAGGGGCTGTCATGTGCACGGCTTCAGAGGATGAGTTCAAACTGGTAGCTGGTGAAAACCACCTCGGCATGTACCAGTGGAATACGAAGACAGCCCGTCACTATTTTTGCACATCCTGTGGAATCTACACCCACCACTGGCGTCGGTCCCGACCAGAATTTGGGTATAATATTGGCTGCATAGAGGGTTTCGACGTTCGTGGATTACCTGATGTAACCTTCTTTAATGGCGCCGCCATGTCAGTTGTCAGTGAAGAATAGCCAGTCTTACTGCACGCGGAAGCTCAGGATAAACGCGGTATCACCAGAATGCTCCGCGTCACGTCCGTCGTAAATGGGGACTTCGTCGATGTGGGACCTTGAAATTTTCCCTGCCTGTTCAAGCTCAGCCACCACATCGGCAAACCCATGGGCAGCGAAGTGCTGGCTGTTGATACCAATCACGGCAAATGCCGCTGGCGCACAGTGTGAAAGCAGCTCGACCAACGGTTGTGGCCCAAGATGGCCGTGAGTAAAAGTGCCCGCGCTGACAATCACGCCATAGTTTTTGGGTACGTGAGTGAAATCACCCGTTAGGTCCGCCTGAAGAAGTGAACGATAAAGCCCTTTCGATCGAGACGCTTCAAGCATTTCAGGTGATATATCAATTCCATCCAGCACGGCATCAGGAATGACCCGCCTTATTTCAGCTGCTACAAGCCCGGTGCCGCATCCGATGTCTAGGATCGGCCCATCGGAAAGTGGTTGCATAGCCAGTTTTGCCGCAATGGCTGCAGGATAAACGTAGCCAAGACCATCAGCGAAGACCTTGTCATAATGTTCTGCAAAGTCACGGTAATAGCTGACATGGTCATCAGGGGTGTTCAACGCATAGGCCCCGGCAAGAAGCTGGCTGCCTCGATCAACACAGTCATCGTCTCCTGATGCCGTCATATGTTAGCCCCACTATTCGTGATGGTCACTCGTCGACAATACCGCTTATGGTTTTCATCTCAAGAAACTCTTCGATACCCCAGACACCGCCTTCACGCCCAACGCCTGATTGCTTATACCCACCAAAGGGTGAGCCAGATGGACGGCCAGCGCCATTCACCTGAATCATACCTGCACGAAGCTGTGCTGCGACGCGGCGGGCACGCTCAGGGTTACCGGTTTGGATATAGGCAGCAAGGCCATATGGTGTGTCATTAGCAATTTCGATTGCCTCTTCTTCACTGTCAAATGGCATCATCGCCAGCACAGGCCCGAAGATTTCTTCCTTCATGATTGTCATGTCACCTGTGGTATCGGCAAAAACCGTAGGTCGCACAAACCAACCCCGGTTCAGGCCTTCGGGGCGACCAGTGCCACCAGCCACCAGACGCGCACCTTCGTCAATACCTGCCTGGATCAACGTCTGCACCTTGCTGAACTGTGCCTCAGAAACAAGGGGGCCAATGTGACCACCCTGCTTGCTTGGCAGATCAACAATCGTTGCCTCAGCAGTCGCAGCAGCCACTTCGACAGCCTGGTCATAGACCTCACGCTCCACCAGCATACGGGTCGCTGAGTTACAGGACTGCCCTGTGTTATTGAAGCAGAAACGAGCACCGCGAGCGACCGCAGCCTCAACATCCGTATCGGCAAACACAAGGTTCGGTGACTTGCCGCCAAGTTCCAGAGACACAGTCTTGATCGTATCGGCAGCTGCCTTGCTGATCAGGATGCCTGCACGTGTCGAGCCAGTGAAGGAGACAACATCAATTTCTGGGTGTGACGACAGGATACTGCCAACGCCTGCACCATCCCCATTCACCATGTTGAAGACACCGGCAGGGATACCAGCTTCATGCATGATCTCGGCGAACACGATGCTGGACATTGGCGCAATTTCAGATGGTTTCAGAACCATCGTGCAACCTGCAGCAAGCGCTGCGCCAACCTTCAGAACCACCTGATTCATTGGCCAGTTCCATGGGGTGATGAGGGCAGCAACGCCAGCCGCCTCAAAGACAAGATCCTGGCCATCAACGCCCGGGCGAAGCGGACGCACCCACTCAAAACCGTCAAGTGCACGGATAAAGGCCTTCAGATGGCTCGGGCCAGATCCAGCCTGATCTGTGAGCGCCATATCTATGGGGGCACCCATCTCTGTTGAGATGGCTTCAGCCATGTCGGAGGCGCGCGACTGATAGACCTCCAATATGGCTTTCAAATGCGCGCCACGCTCTGCTGGCGTCGTCATACTCCAACTGGTGAAGGCCGCACGGGCGGCGGCGATGGCAGCTTCAGCGTCTGCTGCACCGCCAAGTGAAATGGTGGCAAACGGCTCTTCAGTAGCAGGGTTGAACACCGGGAAATCAGTTCCGGCAACAGGATCTACCCAAGCACCATTGATGTAGAATTGGCGTTTTTCGATCATCATCTTCTATTCCTGAATGCGTTTCAGGCCTTTGCCTGAGAGTCGGATTTATGCCGCTCGGCGAGATAGATACCACCAAGAACCATGCCGAGCGAGAGTAAGTGATAAAGATATAGGTCTTCTGTCAGAAAAAGCACGGCCATTAATGCCGCAAATATGGGAACAAGGTTGATATAGAGACCAGAGCGTGTCGGACCGGCAAGCTCAACCCCGCGCATAAAAAATATCTGTGCCAGCATTGAGGGGAAAATGGCGCAATAAAGAACGATTAAAAGACCCTTGATACCCGGCCAGATCAAAGCCCCCTGCGCATATTCAAGCCACACACAGGCCAGCAACATAGCGGTAGCTGGTACGGAAAAGAAGGTCAGCATCACCACTGGCGACATTGCCATGCGCCGACTCAGGCCAACTGTGTATCCTGCGTAACACAGGCAGGCAATCAGCATAAGCAGATCACCCCGGTTAAAGGTCATATCGAGAAGAAGCTCAAGCGACCCTCCGGTTACCAGCACAGCAACACCTAGCAGGCAGAGAACAAGGCCCCCAATCTGGACAAGCCCAACCGATGTTCCCAGAACCAGAAGACCGATCAACATTACAAAGGCGGGGATTGCCCCCTGCATGATCCCAAGGTTTACCGCACTGGTATATTGCGCTGCCAGGATGAAAAAGATGGTAAAGCCTGCCATACCGAGTCCGCCCATGGCAGCCACCCATCCAAGACGAGCGCGGACTTTCGGCCACTCAATTGCAACTTGTCGACGGTAGAACACCAGCAATATCCCCAGACAGGCCGCCCACCGCATTTCCATCAGCAACATGGGTGAAATTTCATCGACTGACAGGCGTGCAGCGATGGTGTGGCCAGCCCACATCAGCGTTGCACCCACAAGCACAAAATGTGGGCTATTCCAAAACAGGGCTATGATTGGAGGCATGAAAAACCCTTAGCGACTACCTTGAGACAACACCGACGCACGCGCCAATGCGTTGATCACCCAACGGCAGACCTAGCTGGACGTGATGCCGCGAAGCCGTTCCGACCGGCGACGGAGCAGTTCAATCACCGTTAACAGAATAATCGACAACAGCACGAGAAGTGTCGCCACAGCCAGAATGGTCGGGCTGATCTGTTCCCGGATACCTGACCACATCTGACGCGGAATAGTGCGCTGTTCCGGACTGGCCAGGAACAGGACGGCTACCACCTCGTCGAAAGATGTAATAAAGGCAAAAAGACCACCGGAAATCACACCAGGAATGATCAGAGGCATCTGAATCTTAAAAAACGTCTGGATCGGACCCGCACCAAGCGAGTTGGAAGCACGAACCAGCGACCGGTCAAACCCGACAAGCGTTGCCGTAACCGTAATGATCACAAAGGGTGTGCCCAGCACCGCATGCGCCATGATCACGCCGATATAAGTCTGGCTGAGCTGAACTTTCGAATAGAAGAAGAACATGCCTGCAGCCGTGATGACGAGCGGCACGATCATCGGCGAGATCAGAACCGACATGATCAGGCGACGATATGGCATCTCTGATCGGCTGAGACCGATGGCGGCCAGCGTGCCCAGTGCTGTGGACAGCAAGGTCGCGCAGATGCCGATGAAGAAACTGTTCCGAATGGCCCGCATCCACTGAGCATTGTTCCAGGTATCGGCAAACCATGCCCAGCTGAGTGGCGCGTCAGGCGCCGCCATGCCATTGCGGAAAATGTCCTTGTACCAGCGAAGCGAATAGGCATCTGGGTCGAAAGACAGCATGCCCGGCGTGAAGCTGAAATACGGCTCAACATTGAAAGACAATGGCAGCACGATGAGAACCGGCAGAATCAGAAACAGGAAGATCAGTCCACAGATCACGCGGAAGCCGTAGTGCCAGATACGTTCACCAGTAGTGGTGTATGGAGGTAACTTCGCCATGACCTAACCCAACTTCATGTTGTCGATGCCGATGATCCGGTCATATGCCCAGTAGAGCACAAGCACGCCCCCGAGCAGAATTCCGCCAAGCGCCGCCGCCAGTGACCAGTTCAGTGATTTCTGCATGTGATAAGCAATCATGTTTGAAATCAGCTGACCATCCTGACCCCCGACAAGGGCTGGCGTGATGTAATAGCCAATCGCAAGAATGAACACCAGAAGCCCACCCGCTCCAATGCCCGGCACGGTCTGTGGCATGTAAACCTTGATAAAGGCACGCGTTGGTGTTGCACCAAGAGAGCGTGCAGCCCGCATGTAGGATGGCGGGATTGTCTTCATAACCGAATAGAGCGGCAGGATCATGAAGGGCAACAGGATATGTGTCATCGCCACAATCGTGCCCGTCATGTTGTAGATGAGTGAGAAACGCCCTTCGTCACTGGCAACTCCAATCCAGACCAATAGGTCATTCACCACACCTTGAGATTGTAGGATCGCAATCCATGCTGTCGTTCGAACAAGCAACGATGTCCAGAACGGCAACAACACCATGATCATCAAGAGGTTGGAATATTTGAGAGGCAATGTCGCCAGCAGATAGGCAACAGGATAGCCAAGCAGAAGACACAGCAGCATCACGGTCGCCGAAATGAACAGCGTGCGCACAAACAGCTTGGTATAAATCTGCCGCTTTTCCTCTTTCATCACAAAACCGCTATCGACGGTGTAGACAGCATCCAAAGACGTTGCGTAATAGCCTGGCGTCAGGCTCTGGTTGGTCAGCTTCATCGCCTGCCAGACTTCAAGCTGCCCCCACTTCTTCTTTGTTTTGATCAGCGCTTCCTTGTAAGGCGGCTCAAGCTTCTTGGCTTTACGTGCTGTAGATGTAAAGAGAGAGCGCGTGCCAGCAAGCTCCTGATTGACACGTGATGCGACTTTACCAATCGTCTTGTCTGCGCGGTTTTGCTTCAGGTCAGCGACCAGAAGCGCATACATCTCTTCAGTAGGCTCAGACACCCCATCCCAGACCCGAAGCTCTTCGGTCAGGTTAGGCATATAGCGGGCAAAGGTGTCGTTATGGACGCCCTGCCACATCAGCGCGAGGATGGGAAAGATAAAGCTCGCAAGAACAAAGGCAAGCAATGGTGCCACAAGACCAGCGGCACGCAGCTTGCTGCGGAACATGGCCTGCGCCAGTTTCTTCTTGAGCGGCGTACCGTCGGCTGCCGTTATTGGCTGCGTGGCGTCCATCTGGCCCTCTAGGATGTCAGCTATGGTTAAAACTTAAGGAAAAGACGGCCACCTCCAAAAAGGTGACCGCCATGTTGTCAGACCAGACTTATTGAGCCAGCCAAGCGTTGAAACGCTCGTTCAGGTCATCGGCATTGTCAGCCCAGAACTCAAAGTCGTTCTGCAGAGCATTGGCAAAGTTGCCAGGCGCTGTAGGCATGTGATCAGCCATCTGGATTTCTGGGTTGTCATGGTAGGTACCAATCAGCGGCACCGACGATGCGCGTGCAGGGCCATAGGAAATCCATGACGCCTGGTTTGCAAGCTGCTCGGTAGCCGTCGAGAACCGCACAAAGTCCAGAGCGGCTTCAACGTTCTTCGAACCCTTAGGAATGACCCACAGGTCAAGGTCATAGATCTGACCGTCCCAGACCATTTCAAATGTCTGATCTTCCGCGGCAACAGCGTTGAACACGCGGCCGTTCCATGCGGTTGTGAAGATCACTTCACCGTCAGCCAGCAGCTGTGGTGGCTGCGCGCCAGCTTCCCACCAGATCACGTCGTCCTTGATGGTGTCGAGCTTGGCAAATGCACGCTCGATACCTTCTTCGGTACCCAGAACGTCATAGACCTCGGATACGGGAACACCATCAGCGATGAGGGCGAATTCCATAGTCACCTTTGGCGACTTGCGCATGCCGCGCTTGCCAGGGAAGGCGTCGGTATTGAAGAAGTCAGCCATGGTCTTTGGCGCGTTCCAGTTACGAACCTTGCTGGAATCGTAAACATAGACCGACGACCAAACGATGTTTGCCACCGCACAGTCGTGCAGTGTGCCAGGCAGGAAGTCGTCTACAGCTGGGGTGCCGTCAGGAGCGGCTGGCAGTGTGCTGTGATCGATTTCTTCCAGAAGGCCTTCGTCACAGGCGCGGATAGCGTCAGACAGTTCGACGTCAACGACGTCCCATGTGACGTTGCCGGACTCGACCTGTGCCTTGATCTCAGCGATGCCTCCGCCGTAATCCTCAGAAATAATGGTGTTGCCGGTGCTTGCCATCCACGGCTTGTGGTAGGCTTCGACCTGCGACTTGGTGTATGCCCCGCCCCATGACACAACCGTCAGATCGGCTGCGACTGCGTTACCGGCCACAAAGGCAGATACGCCGGCGAGAGCAACAATCTTCTTTGTCAAAGCAGACATGTTGTCTTTCTCCCTAGTTTTGTTTTGCGCCAATGTGACGCTTTGTTATGGGCCATGCTCTCACACTGCCCTATTCGGCCGTGATGGCCAAAACGGTTAAAAAATATTCATCGCCTATCCGGCCTTGAAATCAAGGGCACGGCAATCATCAGTCTTCCAACCGACATAGGTTTCAGCACCAATTTCCAGGCCAAGATGGTCAGCTGTATTTGGCACCTTCACGATGAACTCATCATTGCCAGCCACATTCATTCTGCAGCGGACATGATCTCCAAGGTAGATCAGCTCCTCAAGCCGCCCCTTCAGGCTGCTCAGACCAGCTGTTTTCTTCTGTGATACGACACAGCGCTCTGGGCGCACAGACAGGCTGGTGCGACTTCCCTTGCCATCTGTGTTGATTGCCAGCGCTTTCACTGTATCGCCCGAATCCAGCTTCACAGATGCGACACCCTTGGCCACTGATTCAACCACACCTGGCATGGTGTTGTTCTCACCGATGAACTGCGCAACGAAGGAGTTCTCGGGGCGTTCATATAAAGTTACTGGGTCAGCAAGCTGCTGGATCACACCATCATCGAACACAGCAATCCGGTTCGACATGGTCAGCGCTTCAGACTGGTCATGCGTCACATACACGACTGTCACGCCCAGATTTTCATGAATGTGCTTGATCTCGTACTGCATGTGCTCGCGTAGCTGCTTGTCGAGTGCGCCAAGCGGCTCATCCATCAGCACCAGCTCCGGCTCGAAGACCAGTGCGCGGGCCAGCGCAATCCGCTGCTGCTGACCACCGGACAGCTGGGCAGGCTTGCGATCCCCAAATGCCGCCATCTGCACCATGTCCAATGCGCGCTTGACCTTTTCCTCCACCTCAGCGGGGGTCATCTTGCGTACCTTCAAGGGAAAGGCCAGATTTTCAGCGACCGTCATATGCGGGAACAGCGCATAATTCTGGAACACCATGCCGATGCCGCGCTTATGCGGCGGGATGTTGTTGATGGGACTGCCACCAAGCTCAATCTCACCATGCGTCGCGGTTTCAAATCCGGCCAGCATCATCAGACAGGTTGTCTTCCCCGAACCGGATGGTCCCAGCATGGTGACAAACTCACCAGCTTCAATCTCCAGGTTCAGGTTTTTGACGACAAGTGTTTCGCCATCATAGCTTTTCTGCACGTTACGAAAACGGACAAACGGATCAGAACCGTCAAGCATGTAAAACTCAATTCGTAAGTTAGCCTTCAGAGGTCACATGATAAGCACGGGGCAAGGCGTTAGCGCAAGCGCAGATTGACCCAAAATGCCAACAGCCAGTGCTTATTTTGCACCGCCCCGCAAAAGCTTTTTTTCGCCTTGTGACCGTCCCCTGTTATTGACCATCCCAGCCCAACAGGTTTAAGAGCGGATCAACAGTTACTGACCCCGTTTTGGAGGACCCTCAAATGACCGATACAGACATGATCCATGTGACCCGCTGGCATAATGGTGAAAAGACGTTTTCGCCTTTTTCCACCGAGGAAATGGAACGTCGCAGCCATGCCATGCAGACGCGCATGGACGCTGCCGGCATCGATGCCTGCCTGTTCACCTCCTATCACAACATCTGTTACTTCTCAGGCTTTCTGTATTGCAAATTTGGTCGCCGCTATGGCGCCGTGCTGAACGCCAACGGCGTGACCACCGTGTCGGCCGGCATTGATGGTGGCCAGCCCTATCGCCGATCGGTCGGCGACAATGTGACCTATAGTGACTGGCGCCGGGACAGCTATTTCACCGCGCTGAAAGATCTGATCGGCAACGTCAAGCGACTGGGCATCGAGTTCGACGAAGTCAGTCTCGATCTGAAGATGCTGCTGGAAGAGCATTTCCCGGGCGTTGAGCTTGTCGACTGCGCCGGCATCGCCATGGACCTTCGCACCATTAAGAGCGCTGAAGAACATGTGCTGATCCGCAAAGGCGCGGATATCTGTGCAGTTGGCGGTCGCGCACTGATGGGCGCGGTCAAGGCTGGTGTACCAGAACATGAAGTTGCGCTGGCCTCAACTTCAGCCATGGTGCGCGAGATTGCCAACAGCTTCCCCTTTGTCGAGCTGATGGACACTTGGACATGGTTCCAGTCCGGCATCAACACCGACGGTGCACACAACCCGGTGACCAACAAGCTGATTGAGGATGGCGACATTCTCTCGCTCAACACCTTCCCGATGATGTTCGGCTATTACACCGCGCTGGAACGCACCCTGTTCTGCGGCCATGCCTCAAACGCGCATCACGATCTGTGGCAGAAAAACTGCGAAGTGCATGTGCGCGGGATGGAACTCCTGAAGCCGGGCGCCCGCTGCTGTGACATCGCGTCAGAGCTGAACGAGATGTACCGCAAATGGGACCTTCTGAAATACCGGTCCTTTGGCTATGGCCATTCCTTTGGCGTGCTCAGCCACTATTACGGGCGCGAGGCGTCGGTTGAGCTTCGTGAGGATGTGACCACCGAGCTGAAGCCAGGCATGGTCGTGTCGATGGAGCCGATGATCATGCTGCCTGAGGGTGAGGCAGGCGCCGGCGGCTATCGCGAGCATGACATTCTGATCATCACCGAGGACGGGGCCGAGAACATCACCAACTTCCCGTTCGGCACGGACGAGATGATCGTCGGGCGGTAACAGCCGACGTTACATCACCGCAAGATTTTCAGACCCTCGCACGCACCGGTGCGGGGGTTTTTTGTGGCTTCCGCCCCTCACCTGTTATGGGCCATGCGGCCGATCAGGTTGAGCAGGATTTGCGCCGCCAGGGTCTGGGTGCTCTCAGTGGGGTCATAGTCAGGGGCAACCTCCACCAGATCCACCCCAACGATACTGCCGCGCTTGGTCAGCCCGTCCAGAAATTCCAGGATTTCATAATAGAGAAAGCCGCCATGCGACGGGGTGCCGGTGCCAGCCGCGATCGACGGGTCAAACCCGTCAATATCAATGGTCACATAATAGCGCGTACCTTCGGGAATACGGGCCAGCATGGCATCTGCCCCCATGGCGCGGAACTGGCGCACCGAGACAATGTCCGAGCCCATGGCGCGAGCATCCTCATAGCCATCGCGGGCGGTGGAGGACACATTGCGAATGCCAATCTGTGACAGGCCGGTGACATAGGGCTTTTCCGCCGCCCGCCGCATCGGGTTGCCATGGCCATGACGCACACCATGCCGTTCATCGACAAAATCCAGATGCGCATCGATCTGCACGAGATGAAACGGGTCCTGATCGGAAAAGGCATTGATGCAGGGAATATTCACCGAATGGTCACCGCCAAGCACGATCGGCACAGCACCAGCCGCCAGAATGGCGCGCACCCCAGCCTCGATGTTGGCGTGGCTCTTTTCGGTGTCGGTATGGATGATGTCGGCATCGCCGATATCGACAATCCGCACCTTGTCATTTTCCAGATAGGTGACGTCATCCTCATGGTCATAAGCCCCGGCATGACCAAAGGAAAACAGGGTCGAAGCCTCACGAATCGAGCGGGGGCCAAAGCGGGCCCCGGGGCGGAACTGCGTGCCGAAATCAAACGGCGCACCCATGACAGCAAAATCGGCATCGATGGCATCCCAGTCCGGCTGATAGGGATATTTGCCAAAACTGCACAGCCCGACAAAGGGGAGATTCAGCCTGCCGCTGTCATAGCCATGACCACCTTTTTTGGACCCACTCATTGATTCACGCCTCGTATCTGATCGAATGTCTGCTGCCACGCTAATCTGATTGCGATGGATGTGCAAAGCCTTTGCCCTTCGCCACGCCTTCGGGCAAGGTTCTAGCGAAGATGTGAACATGCATGATGGGGTCCAGGAATGGGAAAGCGACTGACGCAAGCGCAAACAGATGCCTATGCACGTGATGGATTCGTCGCGCCAATTGATATTTTTTCCGCTGATGAGGTCGCCGAGATACGGGCCGAACTTGAGGCCGCCGAGACCCGCTGGCCAGACGGGCTGGCAGGCCCCGGGCGCAACAATGCGCATTACGTGCTGCCAGTCTTGGACCGGATTTCCCATGACAGCCGCATTCTGGACGCGGTCGAGGATCTGATCGGCCCGGATATTCTGGTAGCTGGCACCACCCTGTTCATCAAGGAGCCTGAAACAAGCGGTTTCATCAGCTGGCATCAGGATGCCCGCTATATTGGGTTGGAGCCGCATGACTGGATCACCGCCTGGCTGGCGATCAGCGATGTAAATGAGGAAAATGGCTGCATGCGCATGGTACCGGGATCCCACACCGCGCCGCTGGTTGAGCATGTCGACACCTATGGCGAGGACAATCTCCTGACGCGTGGTCAGACCGTTCCCAATGTTGATGAGGCTGCCAGTGTGCCGGTGCCTCTGAAACCGGGACAGCTGTCACTTCATCATCCGCGGGTGGTGCATGGGTCGGGTCCAAACCGATCAGGTGAGCGACGTATTGGCTTTGCCATCCAGAGTTACATCACCCCTGCCGTCGATCAGGTCATTGGCAAGATTTGGGTCCAGCAGGCCCGCGGCGTAGATGAATACGCCTATCATGAACATGCTGCACGCCCGACGGAGGCCATGCGTCCGGCCGACATTGCCTTCCGCGATATGACAAATGATAAATTGTCAGAAATTTTTTACGCTGGTGCAGAGAAAAAAGGCCGTTACTAGGCCTTCTGGAGAGCAAGACGTCATGACTGAAATTCTGAGCGAGATCGCCGGCCTGCCCGGCTTGAAGCTGATAGCAAACCCAGCTCGGCAGGGGACATCAGCAGCACCCCCTTTTCCTGCCGACTGTCCGTTAAGTCCGACCGACATGGCCGAGGCCATGGCCGAGATATCCGGCTGGGCAGGCTATGCCCCGACGCCATTGATTGATCTGCCCGAAATTGCTGCGCATGTCGGCGTTGCCCGTGTCGTCTATAAGGATGAGGCACAGCGTTTTGGTCTTGGCTCCTTCAAGGCCCTTGGCGGTGCCTATGCAGTGGCGCGTCTTGTCCGTGACATCGAAAGTACAGGCGGCAATGCGGCTGACCTGACCGTCGCCACCGCAACAGACGGCAATCATGGTCGATCGGTTGCCTGGGGCGCAGCACGGGCCGGGGCAGCAGCCAAAATCTACATCCATGCCCATGTCAGCCAGGCCCGGGCAGACGCAATGGCCGCCTATGGGGCTGACGTCATCAGGGTGAATGGCAATTATGAAGCCTCGCTGGAGGCCTGCAAGGAAGATGCCGCCGCACATGGCTGGCAAATTGTGTCCGACACCTCCTGGGAAGGTTATCACGACGTGCCGCGCACGGTGATGGCTGGTTACACGGTCATGGCAAGCGAAGCATTGCAGCAACTGGACGGCAAGCCGCCGACCCACGCCTTTCTGCCTGTTGGTGTGGGCGGATTGGCAGCCGCAGTGGTCGCCCCTCTCTGGCAGGCCGCCGACACAGAGATCGGCCACATGATTTCGGTTGAATCTCATATGTCAGCCTGTATGGCAGACAGCATTGCCGCAAGCGCCCCTACGCCAGTCAACATCACCGAGGAAACGCTGATGGCGGGACTGTCCTGTGGTGAAGTATCCGATCTTGCATGGGACATCCTGCAACCAACACTCACACATTGCGCAACTATCAGCGACGAGGCGGTCGCACCACTGATGCGCTGGTTCCACGCCTGCACACCATCGATTGAGGCTGGTGAGTGTTCAACCTCCGGGCTGGCGACGCTGCTTCAGGCACATGCTGATGAGACCATGCGTAGCGCGCTAGGGTTGCGCGCGGAGTCAGTTGTGATGCTGATTGGCACAGAAGGTGCCACTGACCCTGAATTCTACAGCCGTACGATAGCTGGTGCGTGATGACGGTACCGTCTCGTGGATTTGCCGAAACTGAATTCGCAGCCCGTTGCAGCGCAGCGCAGACCGCCATGGCAAACTCTGGCATTGACGCCATGCTGTTCGCCTCAGAAGCCGAAATTCGGTATTTCACCGGATTCATGACGCCGTTTTGGCAGAGTCCGACAAGGCCCTGGTTTCTGGTCCTGCCAAGCAGTGGCAAACCCGTGGCCGTCATCCCCAGCATTGGCGTACCCCTGATGCAGACCTGTTATGTCAGCGAGATTCTCAGCTGGTCATCTCCTGCCGCTGAGGATGACGGCATTGGCCTTCTGACGTCCTGCCTGCATGACCTTGTCGGCCCTGGCGGCAGGCTTGGGGCATTGATGGGGCGTGAAACAGCCATGCGGCTGCCGATGCGCGACCTGCTTGATC
>WTJS01000113.1:0-1038 GCA_011524735.1 Alphaproteobacteria bacterium | reverse complement strand
CGATTTGAGTGGTGTGACGTAACAGCAGCCACCCAGCAAATCAGAATGGTGAAATCCACTGCTGAAATCGCCAAAATCCGTCATATCTGCGGGATTGCCAGCAATGTCTTCCTCTCAATGAAAGACTGGAACCTGAGCGGCATGCCACTTGCCGAGCTGTTTCGCAGTTTCAAGATTGCAGCGCTCAAAGCCGGTGCGGATGACGTGAGCTATCTTGTTGGCGGTGCTGGGCCTGACGGCTACACAGATATCATCGCACCGCCGGGTGAACGTCCCCTTCAGAAAGGTGATGTGCTGATGCTGGATACGGGATGTGTCTGGGACGGCTATTTCTGTGATTTTGATCGCAACTTTGCAATTGTTGATGCCTGCGAAACCGCCAAGGAAGCTCACCGCAAGCTGTATGATGCCACTGATGCAGCAATGGATATCCTGCGCCCTGGCATCCGGGCCTGCGATCTGTACACTGCCATGGACAGCATTATCCGGCCCCGCGGTGACATGGCTGGAGGTGACGATGTCGGGCGATATGGTCACGGCCTTGGCATTCAGCTTACCGAGCCGCCGTCTCATACCGAATGGGACACGACCGAAATCAAGGCAGGCATGGTGCTGACGCTGGAGCCTTCCATCACCTATCAGGCGAATGACGGAACTGATCGCCTGATGGTGGCCGAGGAAAATATTCTGGTCACAGAAAGCGGCTGTGAGTTGTTGACCGTGCGAACGTCACGCGAACTGCCTGTCATTGCCTAGAAAACGCACAGGGCCCTATTTCACCAGAATATCGTCATCCACTTCGGACAGGTTTGATCGGCCACATAGTGCCATGGTCAGGTCCAGCTCTTTATGCAGGATTTCCAGAACCTTGGTCACACCATCGCGGCCACCAGCACCAAGACCATAGAGGAACGCGCGCCCGATCAGCGTCCCCTTTGCCCCAAGAGCAATAGCGCGCAGCACATCCTGGCCGGTGCGGATACCGCCATCCATCCAAATTTCGCATTTGTCGCCAATGGCCTCAACAATCGCTGGCAG
>WTJS01000244.1 GCA_011524735.1 Alphaproteobacteria bacterium | reverse complement strand
GTTTCAACCTTATCTAGGATCGCGCTGTTATATGAGCAATGCTGGTTAAATTCAAGCGCTTTAGCAGGCATCCCGCAAGGTGTACAAAGCAGGGAAACGCTAGACCGCCAGTTCTGCAGCTGCACAGATTGCAGCGAAGTCGTCTGCCTTCAGGCTTGCCCCACCAACAAGCGCTCCTCCAACATCATCGATTGCAAGAATGGACGCCGCATTGTCAGGTTTTACCGAACCACCATACAGTATAGGAACGCCGCCAAGGCCAAGCTCTGCAAGCTGTCTACTTACAGACTGATGCATGGCTCCAATTTCGGTTTCGCTGGCTACCTTGCCGGTTCCAATAGCCCAGACAGGCTCGTAGGCAATAACCAGTCGATCGGCCGGCACGCCGTCTGGAAGCGATTTATCCAGCTGCCGGGACACCACCTCCTCTGCCCGCCCTCGCTCGCGCTCATCAAGGCTCTCACCAATACAGATCATAGTAGACAGGCCAGCTTCCAGCGCGGCACTTGCCTTGGCCGCAACAAGCTCGTCACTCTCGCCGTGACCTGCACGCCGTTCAGAATGACCTAGCAGGACCATTGATGCCCCACACTCCCTGAGCATCCCTGCAGCCACGTCACCCGTAAAGGCTCCCGCAGCAGACTGGTGACAGTCCTGCCCGCCCAGCAGAATGCCGCTGCCCTCCAGCCGCATCGCCATGTGCACAAGATATGGGTGTGGAGGAAACAGGACACGCTGAACGCCGTCAAAATTTGTTTGGGTGTAGGCACTGACAAGCTGTCCGGCATCGGCAAGCGGCGGATTCATCTTCCAATTGGCCGCAATGATCATGTCTGTATCTCCAGAAAAAGAATTATGCGATGTCCTTTAACATGTCAGCAATCCGGACATCCAACAACAACCGACCATGCCAATCGTAATATAGATGTGGTGTAAGACTGCGTGATTAGAGCACAAGAAAAGCGGAAATTGATAATTGCCCCGCTTCTGAACTCTAGGTACAACTAGCGCTTCTGAAATCTTGAGCGCAGGCCTGCAGGCTTACGCCGGGCTGCTTCAGAGATCTGGTGTCATGGCCTTCCAAAATGGGCCAAAGGAAAACGACGTAGAGACATATCATGCTTCAGGCAATGCGCGGCGGCGCGAAATCTCCCATTATGAAAGCCTTTCTTGTCTTCCTGGCAGCAGGCTTTGCCCTTTGGGGCGTTGGAGACGTTACCACTGGTCTGATTGGTGGAAGCGACAAGGCTATTTCAGCAGGTGATGAAAGTCTCTCACCAGCTGAAGTCGCCATCGAATTCGATCGCGCTCGCCGCAGTTACCTGCCGAATGCAACTTTGGGTGAAGCTCTGGAGACAAGCCTGCTGAGCGAAATTGCTGGCAATCTGGCAAACGAAACACTCTTCCGTGCCGAGGCTTCGACCTTGGGGCTGGCCGTGACGCGAGACATGCAGCGCAAAGCCGTTGCCAATGAAAATGCGTTTCGTGACGAGCTTGGCGAATTTTCCAGAACGCGCTTCCTGAGCGCACTTGCACAGGCAGGCCTTACCGAAGAGCAATATCTTGCACGCATCGATACAGGGCTTCGTAGGCAGCAGATTGTAGACGCCATTAGCGTTGGCATTAAGCAGCCCAACAGCGCAGCAAAAGCGCTGACAGCCTTCGAGCTGGAGCGTCGCACAGCGCAGATGGTGAGTGTTGCTGTTGACAGTGATACCATCGGTGACCCCAGTGATGATATGCTCAGCAGCTGGTTTGAAGAACAAAAGAGTGGCTATGCCGCCCCTGCCCTTCGCAGCGCTACGGTTGGCATGATTGCACCCGAGATGTTTGCCGCTGAGGTTGAAGTTACTGATCGCGATATCGAAAACGCCTATGCGGACAGGCTGGATGAATTCACAACACCAGAGCGCCGTTCCGTCAGACAGATGGTATTTGAGGACCTTGAAACTGCCGAAACTGCCTTCGCCAGATTGACAGATGGTGAAGAGTTTGCGGCGGTTGCCGCTGACCTTCTGGAATGGACAGAGAGTGATACGACCCTTGGCCTCGTCTCCCGTTCTGACCTTGACGGCGCCGTTGGAGAGGCCGTGTTCTCAACCGATGCAGGTGGTTTGGCTGGTCCAGTGGAATCCGTATTTGGTGTGCATATCCTTGCTGTTGACGACGTTGTAGCTGGCGGCGAAACAAGCCTTGCCGATGTGCGCGACGACATCATCGCTGGGATCCAGATCGATGCCGCCACTGACATGATTTATGACAAGGTAAATGTACTCGAAGACCGCATTGCCTCCGGCGCCACCATCGCAGAAGCGTTCAATGAAGTCGGCGGCAAGCTGGTGTCGCTCCAGGACATCGACAGGCGTGGCAATGACATTGACGGCGCACCTGTAAATAGCGATGCCTCCGACAGCCTTGTTCTTGATGCCATCTGGGATAGCGAGGTTGATGAACTGAGTGTTATTCGGGAAGGCTCTGACGATATGTTCTTTATCGTTGAAGTGACAGACGAAAAAGAGCCGAGAGACCGAGCGCTGGACGAAGTGAAAGTGCGTGCCATCGCAGACTGGAAAACAGCGCAGGCGATTGAGGCAGCACGCAAGGAGGCACAGTCTATCGCCGACTCCAAAAACAGCTTCGCAGGGATCGATCCAACGACCGACTTCCGTCGCAATGGGACGGGGCTAGACCATGAAGCCGCGCGGCTGATTGCTGCTGCGGTATTCGGCCAGGACATCGGTGACGCAGGTGTTGTGGAAACAGGCACGGAGGCAATCGCTGTTCGGACCGCCAGCATCCTACCTGTTGGCGAAGACGAGCTTGCCGAGACTAGCGCATTGATCAGCGGTGTGATCCAGAACTCCATTCGTCAGGATGTGCTGAATACATTGGCACGCGACCTGTCACAGACCCATGATCTGCAGGTTCGTCTTGGCGCCGTGCAGCAGGTACTCGTTGGCAGCCAGTAACATGCACCCAAGCGCCGGCACAGTTGACGGTCAAAAGACCGCGGAATTTGAAGCCTTTGCTGAAGGATTTGCCAGTGGCGCGCCGCAGCTCGTCTCCCGCGAACTTGTTGCGGACACCCAGACGCCCGTGTCCGCCTATCTGCGACTTGCCGCAAATAGCCGTAACACCTTCCTGCTTGAGTCCGTAGAAGGTGGTGAAATCCGCGGGCGTTTCTCCGTTATCGGACTGGCACCTGATCTGATCTGGCGTTGTCAGGGACAGACTGCGGAAATTAATCGTGATCCGGCTAGTGGCTCCAGTTTTGTGGCTGACGGCCTTCCCCCGATTGAATCCCTTCGGGCTCTGATGGCCGAATCTGCAATGGCAGATACCGGCGACCTGCCGCCAATGGCCGCTGGTTTGTTTGGCTATTTTGGCTATGACATGATCCGCCACATTGAGGCGATCCCGAACAATAACCCGACTGTCATTGACGTGCCTGAGTCAATGCTGGTCCGGCCATCGCTGATTGCGATATTTGACAGGCTGAAGGACAGCATCACGCTTGTGGTACAGGTACGTCCTGCAGAGTGGGACAATCCAGAAAGCGCGTGGGACATGGCGCTGTCCAGGATTAACAATGCCATTGAAGCGCTTGATGCGCCGATGCCGGCAACTGAAGCGGGTGGTGCGAATATTGAACTGCCAGTGCCTGACTCAAACATCGAGCAGCGTCAATTCTTATCCATGGTCGATAAGGCGAAGGACTACATTCGCGCTGGAGACATTTTTCAGGTTGTCCTGTCACAGAGATTTTCTATCCCGTTCCATCTGCCTGCGATCAACCTGTATCGCAGCCTCCGCCGGCTGAATCCCTCTCCATTCCTGTTCTTCTTTGACTTTGAAGATCTTGCCATTGTCGGTTCGAGCCCGGAAATCCTTGTTCGACTGCGCGATGATGTTGTCACAATTCGCCCTATCGCTGGCACGCGTAAGCGTGGTGCCACCCCGGAAGAAGATGCTGCCAACGCTGCTGATCTGATGAGCGATGTGAAAGAGCGCGCGGAACATCTGATGCTGCTTGATTTAGGGCGCAATGACGTTGGACGTGTGTCCCGGCCTGGTACGGTGCGCGTTAAATCAAACTACGAAGTTGAATATTACAGTCATGTGA
>WTJS01000142.1 GCA_011524735.1 Alphaproteobacteria bacterium | reverse complement strand
GGTATCGGCGGTGGCGGCGGTGGGGCCGGTGGCGGGTTCATGACCGCCCGGGGTACAGCAAATCTGCTGACCCGTGTGACCGCTATCCTTGCGGCCTGTTTCTTTGGCACGTCTCTCATTCTCGCCATTATGGCAGGTGCCCAGCGTGAAAGCGTTTCTATCGTTGATGAAGTTATCAATGAAACGCCAGCGCCAGCCAGCGGCCCGGTCGTTCCAACCGATCAGTAAGCAACCGGTAGGCTGGTCTTTGGCGGGTTTGGCTGAGAGCTTGCTGTCAACCCGAAAAAAATGTAAAATCCACAATATCCTGTGATTTTGGGCCTTACCAAAAACCGCATCTTGCGGTAGTACAGTGTTCCATGCCTCGATACATATTCATCACTGGTGGCGTGGTTTCTTCCCTTGGAAAAGGCCTTGGTGCTGCCGCTCTCGCCGCGCTTCTGCAAGCGCGTGGATATAAAGTCCGCCTCAGGAAACTGGACCCTTATCTGAACGTCGATCCCGGAACAATGTCACCAACGCAGCATGGTGAAGTGTTCGTGACGGATGATGGTGCGGAGACGGATCTCGATCTTGGCCATTATGAGCGATTTACTGGGGTTCATGCCAAGAAGTCAGACAATGTGACCACAGGCCGAATCTATTCTGATGTTTTGGCGCGTGAACGGCGTGGTGACTATCTGGGTGCCACCATCCAGGTGATTCCGCACGTCACAGATGCGATCAAGGAATTTGTCCAATCAAACCATGATGATGAAGATTTCATCCTGTGTGAGATTGGTGGGACGGTTGGTGACATTGAATCTTTGCCATTTCTTGAAGCCATACGACAGCTTGGCAATGAATTGGGAAGAGAACAGACCTGCTTCCTTCATGTCACTCTGATCCCCTACATCGCGGCGGCAGGTGAGCTAAAAACAAAGCCAACCCAGCATTCTGTCAAAGAGCTGCAATCTGTTGGCATTCAGCCCGACATCCTGCTGTGTCGTACAGAGCATGCCCTGCCAGAGGAGCAGCGCGGTAAGATTGCGCTGTTCTGCAACATCCGTCCGTCTGGGGTCATTCTGGGCATGGATGTGAATAATATCTACGAAGTGCCGCTGTCTTATCATTCTCAGGGGCTTGATGCCGAGGTGATGCGCCATTTTGGGTTGCCTGACGAGACGCCTGATCTGTCTCATTGGTCTCGTATCTGCCAGACCTATTCTAACCCCGAGAGCGAGGTCACGATTGCCATCGTTGGCAAGTACACCTCACTACAGGATTCTTACAAGTCATTGGGTGAAGCCCTTGTGCATGGCGGCATTGCCAATCATGCAAAAGTCCGAATTGAATGGATCGACTCAGAGCTGTTCGAAAAGGAAAGCGCGGCTATAGAGGCGCTCCATCATGTCAGCGGCATTCTAGTGCCGGGTGGATTTGGCGAGCGTGGTTCTGAGGGTAAGATCAGCGCTATTCAGTTTGCCCGAGAACATAAGATTCCCTATCTCGGAATTTGTTTCGGCATGCAGATGGCCGTACTTGAGACAGCCAGGAACCTGGCAGGCATGACCGGGGCAGGTTCCAGTGAGTTTGGTGAACCAGAAATTCCGCTCGTTGGTCTGATGACCGAATGGACATCAGGTAATCAGACCCTGCAGCGGAGCGCTGAAGACGATCTTGGTGGGACCATGCGGCTTGGATCCTATGCCTGCCTTCTGGAGGAGGGATCATTGGCGCATTCAATGTATGAGAATGCCGAGATTTCAGAACGCCACAGGCATCGCTATGAAGTGAATATCGCTTACCGCGACAGGCTTGAGCAGGCAGGCATGAAGTTTTCGGGTCTATCGCCGGATGGAAGTCTGCCCGAAATCGTAGAACGGCCTGATCATCCATGGTTTGTAGGTGTACAGTTCCATCCTGAGCTGAAATCAAAACCGTTTGATCCGCATCCGCTCTTTACGGGGTTTGTTGCGGCATCTATGGAAAAATCAAGGCTTGTCTAGCCACATATCCGGCTCTGGTGGGCTGAAAGGGTGTCCATGACCAGTTTCAACATTGCTGATGTTCCCTGCGGTGATGACAGTCCGCTGCTGCTGATCTCTGGCCCGTGTCAGGTTGAGGGTCTGGATCATGCGCTGATGTGCGCTGAAAAACTTGCCGGCATTGCGGCAGCAGCGGGAATGGGCTTTGTTTATAAATCATCTTATGACAAGGCAAACAGAACATCGGCCTCTGCGGCGCGCGGTGTTGGCATGGATGAGGGGCTCAAGATCCTGCAGACAGTAAAGGACCGGATCGGGTGTCCTGTTCTGAGTGATGTACATCTTCCAGACCAATGCGTTACGGCGGCAGAGGTGCTGGATGTCCTTCAGATTCCAGCGTTTCTGTGTCGTCAGACTGATCTTCTGGTGAGTGCCGCTAAGACCGGTGCTGCAATCAACATCAAGAAAGGGCAGTTCCTGGCGCCGTGGGATATGAAGCACGTAGCTGCAAAGGTGAGCGGGGCCGGTAATGACCGCGTGATGCTTTGTGAACGTGGTACATCTTTTGGCTATAATACGTTGGTGTCAGACATGCGTTCGCTGCCGCAGATGGCGTCAGTGGGGTATCCTGTGATCTTCGATGCCACGCATTCGGTTCAGCAACCTGGTGGCTTGGGTGGTAGCTCTGGTGGGCAGCGCGAGTTTGTGCCGGTGCTGGCGCGTGCCGCTGTGGCTGTTGGGGTCAATGGATTGTTCATGGAGAGCCACGAAGACCCGGATCATGCGCCATCTGACGGACCTAATATGGTGCCGCTGGACGAAATGGCCGCTGTGCTGGACATGCTGCGCCGTCTTGATGATGTGCGGCGCGGATAACGTCTAGAGAATTATTATGTAAACCGCCCATCTAAGGCGGTCTGTATCATGCGGTGGGTGCATTGATACTTTTTCTGCAAGGCATGTTGCGACAACACTAAGTGTTGTCAGTTGTATTCCACTAGGAAAGTCTGTCCAAACAGGGGATGAAAATGGGAGCTATTGAAGATATTCAGGCACGTGAGATTCTGGACTCACGTGGCAATCCAACAGTCGAAGTCGACGTCATTCTTGATGATGGTGCTTTTGGGCGTGCTGCGGTGCCTTCGGGCGCGTCGACCGGCGCACATGAGGCGATCGAATTGCGTGATGGTGACAAGTCGCGTTTTGGTGGGAAGGGCGTGCTGAACGCCATTGAAGCCGTAAATTTTGAGATTTATGACGCGCTCGCAGGTGCTGACGCGCTTGATCAGGCCAATATCGACCAGGCAATGATCGAACTAGATGGTACACCCAACAAGGGGCGGCTTGGCGCAAATGCGATTTTGGGTGTGTCCATGGCAGTGGCACGCGCTGCGGCTGACTCCGTTGGCATGCCGCTTTGGCGGTATCTTGGCGGGGTGCATGCACATCTTCTGCCGACGCCAATGATGAATATCATGAATGGCGGTGCGCATGCCAATAACGCATTGGATGTGCAGGAATTCATGGTCATGCCCGTTGGCGGGGCAGACTTTCATGAAAGCCTGCGAATGGGTGCTGAAATCTTCCATGCGCTGAAATCTCTCCTGTCTGAGGCAGGCTATTCCACAGCTGTGGGTGATGAAGGGGGATTTGCACCAGCCATTAATTCCACCGATGAAGCGCTTGATTACATCACGCGTTCGATAGAGATGGCAGGGTATAAGGCTGGCGGGGATGTGATGATCGCCCTTGATGCTGCTGCCACTGAATTCTATTCCGATGGAAAATATCATCTTGCCGGCGAGGGGCGTAGCCTGACGTCGAGTGAAATGGTGAACATGTGGTCCACTCTTGTTGCCAATCATCCCATTGTATCGCTCGAAGACCCAATGGATGAAGAGGATTGGAGCGGGTTTGCCGAACTGACCGCCGCAATTGGCGATACAGTTCAGGTGGTTGGCGATGATCTGTTCGTAACAAACCCGGTACGGCTTCACCGCGGTATCATTGACGGGTCGGCAAATGCCATTTTGATCAAGGTCAACCAGATCGGAACCTTGTCCGAGACGCTTCAGGCTATTGATATGGCGCAGAAGGCAGGTTTTGGCGTGGTCATTTCGCATCGCAGTGGCGAGACGGAGGACACTTTCATTGCAGA
>WTJS01000096.1:1490-4144 GCA_011524735.1 Alphaproteobacteria bacterium | reverse complement strand
CGGGGGCAGGATTTGAACCTGCGACCTTCAGGTTATGAGCCTGACATTTTTGGCTGTGAGCCTAACGACAATGCAGAAGTAACCAAAAAGTAACCACTGGTTAGGTCGTTCTGCAAAAAGTAACCAAAACCTCTCCTCTGCGCTGCCACTGTCTGTCGCGCTCTACGTTACCTGCCTTTGAAATAACCATTGAGTTGCACAGATCCATTTTTGTGTGCGTCTAGAGCAGAATTTAGGTGTCATTTTGAACACGGTTTAACCAGCGAAGGCCCACTTTGGTCAGCACTATCTCTCGATAACACCATCCTTCTTCGCGTCACCTATACCAGCCATCCGTCCGACACTTGCAAGGTTAGCCTTCGCCAAGCGGCGGTGCTTGTCGCCCTCCAGCATTGCGGACAAATCATGAAGGATCATGTCACCAATCAGGTGCCGACCACCCTCGACAGCGGCGGCGCGGTGCGGCGATAGAATCACATCGGACATCTGCCTTACCGGGTGGTCCGCCGGCAACGGTTCCTCAGGGAACACATCGGTGATGAATCGTAGTCGCCCTCTTCTGACCTGCGCCACCATCGCGTCAAGGTCAAGAAGATGCGCCCGGCTCAAAAGAATGACCAAAGTCTGATCCGGCATCTTCGCCAGCAGGTCAGCATTGACCAGGTGGTGATTGTCCTGTGTCGGCACCGCCGCCACGATCACCGCCCGGCAAGATGTCACAAGCTTTTCCAGCGGCACAAGCTCTACGCCGAACCGGTCCGCGACCTCTTGCGGCAACCAGGGGTCGGTGGCAAGCACCCTTGTGCCGAAGGGGGCGAGAAGACGCATCATCTCCTGGGAAATCTGCCCAAAACCAACAAAGCCAACAGTCGAGCGGTACAAGGAAAAATCGGTTTCAGGGCGATCCTGCAGCCATCTCTCGCTGCCCTGTCGAAACGCCTCATGCTCATCGACCAGGCCACGCGCGCCGGCCAACAGCATGGCAAGCCCCATCTCGGCGACGGATTCGCGAAACCCCGGCGAACAGGACAGCACCTCGATGCCGGCCGTCTCACACGCCTGATAGTCAATGGTGTCGGGAAAGCTGCCAGACACCTCGATCAGCGCTCTCAGTTTCGAGGCGCTGGCAAGATCGTCCGCAGAAAGGCGCGGCTGTGCCGCGATGACGGCAAAAGCATCTGGCAACGCTGCTGCATAGAGATCATCCGGGATGGTGCCATCCTGGCCCCACACAATATCAAAGCGGGCATGAAGGTCTCGCAGTGCCTCGGCTGAAAACAACTCAGCCATGAACCGCCATTCCGGCGACAGGATGATGGTCGGTTTGCCGGTCCCGGTTGTGTGACTATTCATCGAACAGGTGCGCCTTTGCCGGATCAAAATCGAGAGATACGGTCCCGCCTGTGTCGAGGGATAGATCCTCAGCCAGCGCAACCGTGAAAAGCGCGCCGGAACCAAGCTTCAATTCGATAACCGTCTCCGTGCCCAGTCGTTCAGTCATCATCACTGTGCCGGCAAGGCGTCCCTTGCCAGACGGGGCAATGCTCACATGCTGCGGCCGCAGCCCGAAAGTCAGCCTCTGCCCCTTTTTGAAACCATGCCCGGACAGGGCAAGCTTCACCGTCTTCAGATCAGACCCCGACACAGTTACTGAACGTGCTGATACCGCATCAACGGTCACATCCATGAAGTTCATCGAGGGCGCGCCAATGAAGGAGGCGACGAATTTGTTCGCTGGCTGATTGAACAGCTCCATCGGGCTGCCGGTCTGCATCACCCGGCCATCCTTCAGAACAACAATCCTGTCCGCCAGCGTCATTGCCTCGACCTGGTCATGGGTGACATAGATCATGGTGGTGTCGATCTGCTTATGAAGCGTGGCGATCTCCTGCCGTGTGCTCATCCGCAGGGCGGCATCGAGGTTTGACAGCGGCTCATCAAACAGAAAGACCGAAGGATCACGAACGATGGCCCGGCCGATGGCGACACGCTGGCGCTGTCCGCCTGACAGCTGCGAAGGACGCCTATCCAGCAACTCTTCCATCTGCAGCATCCTTGCCGCCGCCATGACCTTGCGTTCGATCTCGGTCTTGTTCTCGCGCCGGACCGTCAGGCCGAAGGCGATGTTCTCGCGCACCGTCATATGCGGGAAGATGGCATAGGACTGGAAGACCATCGCCACAGCCCGTTCCTTCGGCTCCAGATCATTGACCAGACGGTCACCGATCCATAATTCGCCGCCGCTGATGTCCTCCAGTCCGGCGATCAGCCGCAAAAGAGTGGATTTGCCACAGCCGGACGGGCCGACAAAAACGATGAACTCACCATCGGCAATGTCGATATCGACACCCTTGATGACCTCGACTTCACCGAATGACTTGCGGATATCTTTCAGGATAATGGCGGCCATGTCAGGGCTCCAGGCTCAATCTGCCATCGGCACGGCGATAGACCGGCGCCGGGTCCATTATGTAGCCGCCGAATTGCTCCCTGCCGCCGTCCTTGAACCCAAGAATCTGAAGACCGTTGTGATCGACGATGCGCGCGGCATATCTGTCGACAAGCGTATCGAGCGCCGGGCCGTCAGGGATCCGCCAAGGCCCGCGGGGGCTATCACCGATCAGATAGTGATTGCCAGTCCCGGACGCGCCATT
>WTJS01000096.1:0-1390 GCA_011524735.1 Alphaproteobacteria bacterium | reverse complement strand
TGCAAAACCAGATAAAAGGCCAGCACCGGCACAGTGATGATGGTCAGATAGGCCATGATTTCTCCCCATGCTGTGTTCAACTGGAAGAAATATTGCAGCCCCACCATGATCGGACGATAGTCTTCGGCCTGCACCACCATGATCGGCCAGATAAACTGGTTGTTATACATTTCGAGGAATTTGAGAATGGCGACCGTGGCAATCACCGGACCACTCAGCGGCATCACCACGCGCCGGTAAATCTGGAACCAGCTCGCCCCATCAACACGTGAGGCCTCGACCAGCTCTTTCGGCAGATCGCGGAAATACTGGACAAACAAAAAAATTTCCAGAGCCCGGACAATCCATGGAATGATCTGTACCTGATAGGAGTTCAGCCATCCCCAGGTTACCCCTTCGGTGCTCAGCCAGGGCAGATTGTTCACCAGCAGCAGAAGCGGTACAGCTACCGTTTCGAACGGCAGGATGTAGGTGGCAATGATGATCGACAGCACCACGGTCTTGCCGCGCCATTCGATGAAGACAAAGGCAAACGCCGCTACCGACGCCAGAAACAGCGACAGGATCAGGGTGGTTGCAGTGATGAAGACGGAATTGAAAATGAACAGCCCGATCGGCGCACGCTGAAAGGCATCACGGTAGTTGTCGAAGCTCAGATCACCAACCGGCAGTAAGGCGCGGATGGAGCTGGTGTCTGTCAGAAGCTGCAGATCTGGCTTCAATGAACTGACGACCATGAAGACAATCGGCATCACGAAAACCGCGGCAATAAAGCCGAGGAGAAGGTAACGTCCGGTCAGGCGGGTGGCGCGGTCGAGGGTCATGTCCTGTCCCTCGTCAACCATCGTTGCAGCAGGGAAATGGACAGCACCAGAAGGAACAGGAAGACAGAGATTGTCGATCCGCCGGCAATGTCCTGCTTGCCATAGCCACGTTCCACCATCTGAAAGACAATGGATTGTGTGCTGTCCAGAGGGCCACCCTTTGTCATCACCGCAATCTGCGGAAACAGGGTGAATGACTGCATGGTGATGATGATCATCACCAGAATGGCGGTGTTGCGGAGGCCCGGCCAGGTCACAAAACGGAATGTCTGCCAGCGCGACGCCCCTTCGACCCGTGCCGCCTCATAAAGCGACATCGGAATGGTCTGCAGGCCCGACAGCCATATGATCATGTGAAAGCCCACCCCCTGCCAGATGGACATGGCCATGATGGCCGGTAGCGCCGTTGCCGTGTTGCCAAGCCAGTCAACCGGGCTGATCAGTCCAAAGCTGGCTGCTCCCAAGAGGGAATTCAGCAAGCCGTTGGAGCCGTCATAGATGAACCGCCAGAGCATCGCGACAACGACCATCGAAATGACAACAGGCATGAAATAGATCGTCCGAAA
>WTJS01000072.1 GCA_011524735.1 Alphaproteobacteria bacterium | reverse complement strand
ATCAATGCCAATCGATCGCCACACCTCCGGAGATGATTTCGACCGGAGCGATGATGTCCGGGTCACAGAAACCGAACAGCAACAGGCCGGACCACGCAGCTACAGAAAGCGCAGTAAAAAAGTGAAGCGGAAGGGAATACCTCCTGCTGGTGCCGGTCGTTCCGTGAAGGCGACGGATAAGACGGCAAAGAAAGGTACGTCAAAGCGCATGGCCAAGAGCCGAGCTGGCAACACGGCGCAATCCAGGGAAACCGCGATGAAGGCGCTGGCCCAGAAGGCGCTGGCCCAGAAGGCGCTTGCACAAAATGAATTGGCGCAAAGTGCAGTGGTTCCAGCGTCGCTTCTCCAGACAGAGGAAAAGATCGGGCGTAAGGATGCCGGGCGGAAGGATGCCGGGCGTAAGGGCCGGAACCATCCTGCCGAGCTGGCCGGCAACGGTATTATATGGTCGTTGCTGGCGATGGGGTTGGCGGCCTGTGGTGGTGGCACCAACAATGTCCTGAAAGAGGTTGCTGGCCCGCCAGGCCCTGGCGGCACTGATCCGGCAATCGCCGCCGATCTCGAAAACCAGTTGCGGGCGGCGAACGAGGCGAAGACCGCTGCAGAAGAGGGACGCAAGGACGCAGAGTCAGCGTTGATCGAAAGCCTCGGCACGCATGGTCAGGTGGTTAAGGGGCAGCCCCGCGGTGCTGCCATATGGTTGTTAAATGATGATGGCGACCGTGTTGGAAATGCACCAATCGCGACGACCGACGTCGATGGCAGGTTCGAACTCTCCAGCCTGTCACGGGCGCAGAAGCTGCTGCTGGCCCGCAACGGCTTTGAGGCCGATATGGCCGGTGCCACCGATGCGGTGACGGGTGAGGCCTATACTGGCGGCACTCTGTTTTCCTACCCGAGGGAAGCGCCCACCTTTGCCTCGCCCCTGACCAGCCTGCTGCGTACCAGCAGCCTCGATGGAACCAGCCAGGAGATAGAGACCGCCCGGCAGGAAATTCTGGATCTGTTATTTGCCGATCTGCTCTTGGCCGGCGGCACCGCTCACCGGGTCAGCGTCAAAGACTTGCTGCAGATGGATAGTTACAGCCTCGCCGCGGGGGGGACCGGCCAGAATGTGCAGCAGTCGAAATTCAATGCCATCGAAAAGATGGCTATCAGGGTGATGGCCAGCCTTGAACGGGCCGTTGCAGCGGATGGCAGCAATGATGCGCCAGCCGCCAAGACGCAGCGCGCCGTGGATGATCTGGTCACTAAGATCAGGGAGATGATTGAGCATAACCGGAAGGTGGATGCTGGTGACGAATCCGTTGTCGGCCAGGCGAAGAAAAGCGCTGATGATATTGTCGGACTGAAGCTGGAATCAGAGGTCCAGGAACAGATTGCCCAGGCCGAGCGGTATGCCACCGGGGCCCCGTCGGCTGCGCCCAAGCCCGGCATGTCGGTGCAGGAGGACACCCCGGGCGGGATGGTTCTGCTGCGTATTGACTCGAATGGCAGGACAAGTGATGACGCCTTCGGCTTTGCCGATGCGCACAGTGCAGCCAGCCTGTCATCGGTCACCTTCACCAGTCTCGACGGGCTGGATGGCATCCTTCAGTTTACCCTAACCAATGGCGACAGGGTCTCGCTGCAGCGCAGCCGGGATGATGACGGTCAGATTCAAATCTCGATCAATGGCGGTACATCCACTAAGCAGGCAAGCTACAGTTTGGACATCGCCAATGGCGGAACTGGACAGGGCAATCTGATCAAGCCAGACACGTCGATTACATATCTGCCGTCACCGAACGTAAATGGTGAGATGTCGTTTTCCTACACGGTCAGTGATCGCCTGTCAGATAATGATGAGGCGAATGACTCGCCAGAGGCTACGCTGCGCTTCACCGTCACGCCGGACAATGATATGCCAACCGATATTACCATCAGCGGTAGTTTCGTCCTGGCCGCAATCCGTGATTTTGAGCGTATTGCGATCAATCTTGCCGGCGCAGCGGCAAACAACAATGAAGGACACTTCCAGACCACGCTAGGTCTGCTGCAACCTGCCATCGACAGGCTGCACTCCCTTCAGATCGGGCGCCGCAATAGCGATGACACCCCAGGCAATGATCTTGTGGATGTTGGCGAGGTGTCGGTGATTGACGCTTTGCTTGCCGCGGCCGAAACGGTCAAGCAGAGTGGCACCACCGCACCGAACACCGCCTTCACCGCCTATACCGACGAAAACAGCCCGATCAGGACAGCTTTCGAACATGCTGTCCGAGAGGCCGTGGCAGCGAAGCTGGCTGAGGCCTTCATTATCACCACCAGCATCACCACCAGCACCGGCGGCGAAACCACCTATCACGACAGCCAAGGCGAGTCTGCACTTGGCGGTGGCCGGATCACTGTTGCTGATGTTGAAACTTCGGCGCTGGCGCGGATTCAGGCCCTTAATGTGGCCAAAAAGGAGGTCGATGCCCATTTCGGCGGGGTTCAGGCTGGCGACCTTGGCACGGCCATATCCGATCTTGCCCTTATGCGGGATTTCCAGGATGCCCTTGATGTGCTGCGGGGCTCGGCCAATGCAGATTTTGCCAGCGGCCTGGTGACGGCGGGGGCGGGCATCATCGCCCGGCTGGACGAAACCTATGATTCCGCGACCTTCAAGACGCAATACCGTGCGCCAGTCGCGACGGAGATTTCCGATCTGCGGGCCGCGCTCAACGGGATCGCGAACAACCGCGAGGTGATGCAATATTTCGTCGCTGTCGATGATGCCTTTGCGGCGCTGTCCGGGGCCGACGGGACAACCATTGTCGCCCACCTGCAGGCTTTTGCCAGCGCCGTGCAGTCGCTGGCCGCCAATGATGATGTTGGCGGCGCGGTCAACAGGGCTGAGGACCTTGTGACGGCCGCGACGGAAATGGTGCGGAACCTGATCAATACCGACATCGCCACCAGCCGGCAGGCCTATGATGCCGCGCTGGGCAGGTGGATTGAGGCCGCGACTGATCCAGACAATACCGTCTCGCCGGTGACGCTGAGCGGGCCGGACGCTGTACGATTCTATGTGACGCTGCTGGTGGAGCCCCCCATCGCTGGTAATAATCCGCTCGATAACAGGTATCACTGGCGGTTGGAGCTTCGTCCCGGTCAGGAAAAGGCCCCCGGCGAAACCTATAAGGTCACCCTAACCTACGCCGATGCTGACGCCCGCGATGGGCACGGCACGGTGGAAGAAACCTTTGTTCTGGTTCAGGGGGTCAGCAGGTCGGGCCGTGTCTATCTGCAGCCTGTGGGCTCGAATGATCAGGATTTCAGTCAGGAGGTTGATCCGCTGCGGCCGAATTTGGGTGGCCCGACCCTGCTGGAGGATGCCGATCGTGGCAGCCAGCGTGAGGCCCTCATCGGCGCCGATGATAACATTGCAGCCAACAACATCCGGATCACTGGCGGGTTGCCGGTTGGAGGTGTGTATCGCCTGCCGGACCCTGGTCAGTCCATCACCGGCCAGATCATCAATGTGCCGCTGGGAGACGTCAGTCTCAGCCCGGAAAATGCCGTAACGGTGCGATTTGCCACCAAGGATGCCGATGATAATGTCCCTGCGACCGTCGCCGTAGAGGGGCGTGTCATCACGGTGACCATGGAAATCGGCGCGACGGCGGCTGAGGTTCAGACGGCCCTGCGTAATGTGTTGACGACTGACCTGGACCTCGCACAGGTGCTGCATAGTGACGGGCTGACGATAAATGTGAGAGCCGGAGCTGGCGACGGCACGCCGGCGGCGGTTGTTGCGTCTGCGGATGGCAACACCATCAGCATCACCCTGCGGGGCAATGCTGTCACCGTTGCGGATGCGACCGACCTTGGCAGTGACAATACTGTCCCGGCCGCGCGGCAGATGCCGCAGGGACCGAAGACCGTCACCATTGGTGGGGGTGAGATCAAGCTTGCTGACGGCACCAGTTTCAGGTTTGAGACGACCACCCTGACGCTGTATGAGGATGTGAATGAGAACGGCCTCATCGACGCCGATGAGCGGGGCGTGAAGACGATCTATGTCTTCCGCAGCACCGATGGCGCCACGGTTGAGATGCGCGTCACCAATGGCAGCCTTAATGCGGAAGGCCTTGCCACACTGGCGGGCACCGAGGGGGAGGCAGAGGGGGGCAATGTCTATGTCCTTGCCGAGGTGGCGGCAGACGGAACCTTCCAGCCGAATCTGGCGCCCCCGACAGGGGTCTGGACCGTCAGGACCGAGGGTCTGACCGAAAATATGGACCCCAACCGGTCCAGTGCGGCCGTGGATAGCGGTCAATGGGTCTATTACGACTATGCGCTGACCCCGGCATCAGACACCAACAATAATGACCAGTTCCAGCTAAGCGCGAAGAACACCATCATTGGTGCCGGGCGTCAGTCGATCGCACAGACTCTGGTCTATACCGGCCTTAGGGTGCCCGATTTTGATAATGGTGAGGGCGATGCGGCGGCGCGTCTGACGGTGGAGATGACCCGCACCAAGGTGGAAGGCAAGCTTCATGCGCTGAATTTCCAGGGGTTCAAGGTGAGTTCTGCCTCGACGCCTACCGGTGGCTATGATTACGCCTTTGCGGTCGCGGGCGGCGGCGATTCCGACGGGATATTCGTGAAAACATCGGAGGCACAACCCTATTTCCGCCGGGTGACGACGGATGAAGCCGGCACCAGGCCGATGGTGCAGGATGCCACCCGTGACGCCACTATCGACACGACCACTGCCGGTATAGGTTTCTTTGATAGTGCGCTTCAGGTGGTGGATATGGACCGGTCCGACGGGGCGGAGTCCCCACATGATCTGCTCGCCTTCCGGTATCACAATTCAGGCGAGTTCTGGATCAATTATGTGAGGGAGCAAAGAGGCCAAAAGGTGATCAAGCTGGTGCTGGATACGCGTTATGACCATGATGGCGACAGTGACACCGCAGAAACATCAGGCTTGAACAATGATGGCCGTGATTTTCTGATCACACATGAAACCGAGGGCATGTTCAGCTATCTGGCTGGAGTGAGCCTTAATGGTCCCCGTGGCGGGACACATCTGCATTTTCTTGAGGATTTCGCCGACACCACCCTTGTTCGTGAATTCAACAGGACCTCGCCGCGGCTCCTGTTCAAAACGACCGCCGATGCGGCCGCGCCCACCGTCGGGGTAGAGGTTGATGCCACACGTGCGCTGATCCTTCTGACCGTGAAGGTGGGTACCAGTGCGGCGGCCCTGCAGACCTATCTTCGCGGCCTGTTCGGGACGGCGGATGTCGCTGGCACGGGGGTGGATGCGGCGGCGATCAATGCGGCGCGTGCCGAACTGGCGGCGGTGATTGATTTCACGAGATCCGATGACTACACCGTGACGGTGACCCCGAATGCCGGCGGTGGCACGTCGCTGGCCATCAATGCCGCGGCGAATGCGAAAACGGTGACCCTCAATCTGGCCGGGGCGGCCGTGGCCGCGGCGGATGCGGCGGCGCTGAATGGCGGGGCAAGCGAGACCGCGCTGGCGACTGCCAAGCGACTGATCGGGGCGGGCATTCTGAGTGCGGCCGACTTCAACCAGCAGCTTGTCGACGCTTTCCATGCGCTGCATGGCAGCCAGGCCGACCGGGATGCGGCCGGTGTCGACCCGCTTGCCGGGGATTACGGCGGTGATGAAAATACCCACCATTACGTGCAGCAGGCCAAGGCCTATACCATCACGGTGCAGGCAGGTACGATCTATCTTCCCGACAGCGGGGCGCGGATCACTTTCGCGGAAACGGGTTTTGATCTGTCAGACCATACCGATGCGGCCGGCGTGATGGTGTCAGCGACACTGACCTTCTATGTGTCACGTGACAGCCTTGGGGCTGACGGCCGTGCCGGCACGGCGGATGATGTGTGGACGGTGAAGCTCGCGGTTGCCGCGGACGGGTCCGATAATGTGCCTGATGGGGCCTATGTCCTTGGTACACTGGCGGGTGGTTCCAATCTTGAGACCACCGGCACGGTGGTGGCCAGGGGCCGTGACGTGGACGCTGCCGAGAGGCTGACCTATACCGTCACCAGCGATCCCGAACTGATCTCGCATGTTATCATCCCGCAAAACCGCGACGATTATGGCCCGCTATTCCAGAATTCCGCCGATTTCACCGCGGCCACCCCTGCTGAGGCAGCGGGAGAGGGCCGCCCTGATTTCATCGCCCATGCGACCGAACTGCCCGAGGCGAATGAGGTTGAAGGCATCACCGCGGCCACCAAGAGCTTTGCCCTGCTGGTGACCGATCCCGACAATGCGACGCCGCCAGAACGGCTGCCGGTGGTAACGCGCTCTGAAATCATCACTTTCGGCAAAATTGAGGCGGGTGCCGACAATGACAACCAGCTTGTCTCTGTCGACCGGCATACCGGCGTGATCACCTTCAATGCCGGCGCGTTCAGTTTTGAAAACGCGGTGCGCAAGGATGCCGGCGGCAGCTATTTCCTGATTAAGGTGGTGGCCACCTCCACCTCGCACCTGCCTGGCGCGGGCGCCGCGAAGAGCGTTGCCAAGGTGATGAAAATCTATGTGCGGCCGGAAAATGAAGCGCCAACCGACTTCTTCCTGTCGGATGATGTGCCCGGCATTTTGTCGCCTCAGGACAGGCAGGCATTATTGGAGGCGGTGGAAAACTATGACGATATCGATGAATTAGCCGCCGCGATTGACCTTCCCGAAGATGTTCACAGGGTCACTTTGGACACTATCCTCGATCTGCCCTCGGACGTGAGTTTGGAGGATCTGAATATCCTGCTTCGCTGGGCGGAAGCGTCGGAGGCGCTGAACGCTCTCTACGCACAATATTTCGGCACGGCGCTCTTTGTGGAGCCAGCTGATTCTCAATCGGTGGCCGCGGCCAAACTGCACAAGCAGGCAGGAGATATTGTCTCAAAGCTAAGCGAAGGATCGCAGGGACGGCTTGTGATTCAGGCCGGCTGGGATGGCGAGGCCGACATTGAAATGGGCCGGATTGAGGTGGTTGATCCCGACATCGGCCAGACACATGATCTGGTGGTCCGTGGGCCGCTTGCCGATCTGTTTGAGGTGCGCAGCACCGGTAGTGGCGCTACGCAGCTTCATGTCCTGTATTTCACCGGGGCAAGGGCTGATCTGGCACGGCTGGCGGATTATGTTGGCAAAGCCTTCACGCTGGACATCACCGCCACTGACCGGCCGCGTATCGACAGCAATCCTGATGATGACGTTTCGGATGCCATTTCCGGCGGCAAGTCGATCACCAAGACGGTGGCCATCATCTATGAAGCGGTCGAAACCACGACGCCAGCGCGCGATGCGGAAGCGGATCCTGATGGCCCCGTACGGCCAGATGAGGCGGTGCCCGCTGCGCCGGCGACGAAGCTTGTGTCCGGACAGACGGTGCCGGTGGTGGATCCGAACGACACCCCCGATAATACCAATGACGATTTCCCCACCGCCGAACATATTGGCGGCGTGGTGGAAGGCCGCGTTGCGACGTCATTATCGCCTGTTCCAATCGGCGCGGTAAGCCTGGCCGGAGCGCCAGCATCCGATGACGTAGCTGACTATGTGGTCCTTGACGCGGAAGGGGAGGTGTCGACCCGTTATGCGGTGCGCCTTGGCCGGGTTGACGCGGCTGGCATGTTCCAGACGGATCGGCATGACGATAACGGTCCGTATCTGGTGCTGATTGGGACCGCACCCGATCGTGAAGAAACGCCGCTGGACAACATCGTCATTCAGCATGTGCTGACAAAGACACGTGAGGCCTTCACCGGCTGGGAGGCTGTGTCGGCCGGGGGGGCGACTGGGGGGATTGATCTGAATGGCGCTGCGAACGGCAATGGCAGCTTCGCGCTGATGACGGATATGGTTCTGCCACGGGTGGTTGAGGATAGTGTCAGGGCTGGGCTCATTGTCACCGACCCGCAGATTGAAATCGTGATCAATGCGGATGCTCCCATCTCCATCACCCACACGGCAGCAGCCGGCGATCAGCTGGCAAAATTCACCATTACCGTGCCGCGACAGATGACGGTGACGGAATTCATCGATGCTGTCTGGCAGAAAGTGGAATCTGACCGTGCAGCGGATGAAGATGCACATCCTGAATTTCAGCCAAGCAAACAGGGGTTCGCCGGCATTGTCAGTAACTTCATTCTCAATCCAGCCTCAACAGCCAGGGTGGCTGGCGAGGTCACTGCGGGGGTCACTGCGGAGGTCACGATTGGTGATGGCACGATCTTTGACACCACTGGCACCCTGGGCGAGATCCGCTTTACCGGCGGCACCTTCACCTATCTGGATGAGACTGGCGGCACGACCACCAATGACGGCAGGTTTGCGATTGCCATCTATGTCTCGCAAAATGATGATGGCAGCTGGTCGGCTAAGGCAATCAATGTCGACCATATCAGCAATGTCCGGGATGCCACCTCCAATCCGGGGCTGGCCGCCGGATCGAATGCCGAGACGCACCCGGCCATCAGACATTTCCTCATCGCCATGGTCAACCCGGCAACCAATGCTGTGACTGTTGGTGGCACTGAGGTCACAGAGCCGAAGAGCCTGAATTACCGGGTTGTCGAAAACCTGCCATTTGCGGTGCCGGTGCGCAACATTGACGATGAGGCGCCGGTCAATATCCCGGAGATGGTTGTTGACGCGCAGCCCGAAGATAGCGTGACAGAGGTGGCTCTGGCACCGGTTCGGGGGCATCGCAATTATAGCTCAATCTCGTTGGAGGGCATTCCAGATCTGGTCTATGGAAGCGGGGAGAATGCGGTGCGACTGTCGTTCGAGGAATTCGATCAGACCCGGCACGGGCGCCAGAATGCCGTCAACAGTTTTATGGAGGGAGAGGGGGACCGGCATTTCGTCTTCCTGCATGCACAGACCGGGAAAATGAACACCTTCCTCGACGCCTTGCTGCTGGGGACAAATTTCGCGCAGACCAATACCGGCACGCAGGCGATCCGGACCGCGCTTCGGGAGACGGATGTCATGTTCACCTCCCTGCCGGTGAGTGACTCGTCACGCGCCGCCAATTATGCGGACCTGTATGAGGTTGTCGGCAGGATGATGCTGGCTGACAAGCGGCTGGCAGATGGCAATCTTATCCTTGGATCCTTGGATATTCCCGCTGTGCCGACCACGCTGACGCGACTGGTGATGATGGGGGGCGAAGAAGGAGACTATGACGCCACCGCCACACCAGATGGTAGAGCCACGCCGGGAGCCGGGGCGCCGGTGCCAGGCGATGCGGTGGTGAGTGCCGGTGAAACTGTGGTACCGGCCTATATTGGCGAGATCTGGAGCGGGGCTTCGACCGGCATTGTTGTCACCGGGTTCCGCGACGGCGATGGTGATCCTGTTACCTATCGCCTGGCAGATGCTGTGGCCGGGCCGGGCGGGAATGACAATAATCTGGTGACGCTGGCGCTTGTCGAGGGCAGGCTTGAAATCGTCTTCAAGTCCGGCACCCCGGATTTTGAAGCGGTGAATGCCGGCGGCCAGAAGGTGGCACAGAACGGCAAATATGTCTTCGTGATTGAGGCGGTGTCGAAGTCCGAGCTGAGCAATGATGCCGTGGACAGGACCAGCCGTGCTGGCGAGAAAATTGCGACGCAGACCTTTGAATTCACCGTGACGGACAGTGACGAGGCCCCGTGGGACGTGGCCTTCACTGGCGGGGCGGCGCGGGTCGGTTTTGGCACGGTGGCCAGGCCCGCCGCCGCGGCTGCAGGCGAGGCGGAGCCTGTGGCAGCTGTGTCGATCAGCACCATCACCTTCAAGAATGATGATACTGACGCCAATACAGCAGGTCGTCAGGATGAAGGGGCGCAGTTCCAGATCGCCGGGGTCACCTATGCGGGACAGGAGGTGGACAACTGGCAGGACTTCCTGCGGATCGAGCTGGTCAATGATACCCCGACGCTGCAATGGGTTGGCGAGGGCGCACATGACCTGGCGGCGCGGATCCTTAGGGTTGGCGGCGAAGATGTTCTGCTGACACTTGGCAAGGCGCTGGAGGTCACCATTGCGGCGCGTGACGCGGGCGATCCGGCTGACAGTCCGCAGGTCAGCCTCACGCCGCTGACCATCGTCAATGGCACCATCACTGTCACGCCACCTGGCACCACAGACCGACTCTATTCGGGAAGTGAGCTGATTGACGAAAACAGCGATGGATCTTCTTCAAACAATCGTGTCGTGGTTGGCAGGCTGGATTCTCAGGACGACACGCAAACCAACTTCTGGCTGGTCAAGGGGGCAGGGTTCAAACTGCATGGATCAAGTCCTCATGATGGCAGTAACCTTCTGCGCTATGAAGGTGCTGATGTTGGCAATTTTGAGGATGATGACCAGCATGAGCTGACGATCATCTCCGGCGTGGCCAGTGCTGTCACTGCCCGGGGCGGGATGACGGCCTTTACCGGCCGGATGTTTGTCGATGCCGATGGCACTGGCACGGGCACCGCAACCTTTGCCTATGACCACGCCATCTGGGGGGCTGGTGGCACCCCGCCAACCACTGTCACAGGGGATTTTACCGCTGACAGCGATTCGGAGAATGACGCCACGGATGACAGCACGGAAGGCACGACCGCCGGCGATGGCATTGACGACAATGACGGTAGCTGGTCCTTCTCCATCACCCTGACAGCCGGCCATGTCTATCACGGGGCGGCTGGCACCGAGCTGGATCTTGCCAACCCTGGCGCTGTCACCGCCACGGTGCAGCAGCGCCCCGGCGCGCATGTCTTCTACCTTGTGGTGAAAACGGCGGCTGGCGCAGATTCTGGCACTACCAGCTTCATGACCGCGACAGCCTGGACCGCCGCCGCCAAGACCGATTACGTTCTGCTTGGCACGCTGACCGTCACGGTGAACGTCCATGGTGGCACCGCAGATGCGGACGCAGGCGATGCCACGGCGGTGTTTGCCGCCACGCCGGGGGTTGATGTGGTTGCGGGCCAGCGCTTCTCCCTGCCGGATAACAGCGTCGCCTATTCGGTTGAGACGTTTCAGGTGCTGCTGAAGGATGTGAGTGAGCCGCCGAAGCAGCCGGATACCGGGCTGACCGGGCTGACGGTTGGCGAGATGCCGGGGTCAAGCATTGATGCCCATAAGGCTGGTGAAGACGGTGCGCTGAGCCAGCGCAATGTTGATGTGACGTCGGCCGGTGTGATGACCAGCAGCCAGACCGGCACGGTGCTGATCACCAGGGCGCATCTGCGGGCCAATGATGAGGATGGTGACCGCGCCGGCCGCCCGGTGCCGGTGGATGATGATCCTGCCAACATCCATTACCTCATTACTGACTACCGCGATGCCGATTATCACCAGGGCGCGGGTGCCGAGGCTGACCGCGAGACCGAGCAGGGCTGGATCGAGAAATGGACCGGTGTTGAAGGCCGCGGCGGCAGCTGGGGACGGTTGGCGCCGCTGACCGTTGGCGGGGCGACGGAATTTACCGGCCAGCATCTTGTCGATGCTGACGGGGATGGCGATGGCGATGCCGTATTTGCCTATGACCAGGCCATCTGGGGGGCTGGCCTGAATGCGCCAACCATCGTCAGGGTTTTCACTGCTGACAGCGACCCGGCGACTGACGCCCCTGCCGATGATGACAGCGTTGTCGACAATGACGGCAGCTGGACCTTCTCCATCACCCTGGCGGCCGGCCATGTCTATCATGGCGCGGCTGGCGCTGCGCTGTCTCTCAGTAACCCCGGCGCTGTCGACGTCATGGTGCAGCAACGCCCCGGTGAGCATGTCTTCTACCTTGTGGTGACAACGGCGGCTGGCGCGGAGGCTGGCACTGCCAGCGTCATGACCGCGGCGAACTGGACTGCCGCCGACAAGGCAACGCATCTCCTGCTTGGCACGCTGACCGTGACGGTGGCGACCCGTGGTGGCACGGGCGAGGTGGCGGATGGCGATGCCACCGCCGTGTTTGCCGCGAATGAGGGGATTGCCGTTAGGGAAGGGCAGCGTCTCCTAGGCGACAGCTCCTTCACCCAGGCCGATGTGGATGCCGGCAATATCCGGTATGTGCATTCCGGGGATGACAGCCAGGCCCATCGCGCGCAGTTCACATATATCCTTCGAGATGACAGGCCGGCCCGTAAGGACGAAACCTATGGCACCGCACAGAGGGTTGAGGTGGCTGTGGGCAACGTCAATGACAGACCCTTCATTGATGACAGTGCCGGGGACGGCAATGCCGACCGCAAGACGGCCAGTGATGCCGACCGCACCTTTGCCGAGAATGTGCCGCAGAGTGCCTATGAGGCGATGGTGAACGGCCCGACCCCGTTCAGTTTGGTCAGTGGTCTGATCTGGCAGCTGCGTGGCTCTGATGCGGCGCCGGACAGTCCACCCGCAGGCTACCAGGCAAACCTTGCTACATGGGTCAACCAACTGGCGGGATTGCATGAAACACATCAGCAGCATGGTGAGGCCTTCCTCCATCTCTATGGCGCCAATGATGCCGTCACCTACAAGAGTGGAATTGAATGGACCACGACATCCGTTCGTCAGCTCTTTACCGATTTCTTTGATCCGCTGGCGCAAAACATTGCGGCCATCACGGCACTGAAGACAAGCACCCAAAATGCTGGCGAGGTCATGGCAGAAATGCGTCGCTTGACTGATGAATTGTGGTTGCCGCGCAACGGCATTGATCTGCTGGTCAGGCCAGGGACACATCATGGGCAGACACCGGCTAATCCGATTGAGCTGGACCTTCCCGGCATTGTCCTGACGAACGCCATGTTCGGCATCGTCGATGCGGATAGCAGTGATGATCATGTGCGCATCACGCTTCGCAGCAGGGCCGGGATTGAGGCGAATGACGTTCAGACGACAGTGGCCTATGTTGCTGCCGATGGACAGGTGACAATCAATGGCCGTGCGGCCGGGGTCATCCAGCTGCAAACGCCGGGGGATGATCCGGCAACCCGCGAGGTTACTGAGACTGTTCGCTGGGGTGGCAGTGGCAGCTTTACCCTTGCCGAGCTGAAGGCTGGCAAGGTGCGGTTCATGCAGGATATACGGTTTGAATTTAATCAGGAGAATGATCCGGCCTCGCCGCATATCAACCTTCTGGTGGCGCAGATCGAAAATCTTGACGGGAATGGCAACATTGTTCCTGACAGTGCGACGACCTTCACACATCAGGCTGCCGCGCCGGCGGATGATGCCCTCAACCTTGTCAGACTGATTGTCACGCCATTGAATGACGCGCCGACGGAGCGGTCGGCCAAACCCGCCGAAGCGGTGGTGAAACCGACCCCCAATATCGACAAGGCGGCACCGATCATTGAGGATGGTTCGCCCTATATCCTGCAGCTGTCAGACCTTGCCTTTGAGGATTACGACCTGCCTTCAGGTGGCGTTCTGACCTTCCGCAATATTGATGTCGGGGGCCTGTCGGTCGGGCAGGGCCAGAATGCCGTGGTGTACGCCATCCTGCAGAAGAACCTTGCGCCCAACCGTCCGGTGCCAGACTGGCGGCCACACGGGGACGGCTGGACGGAGTTTACCCTTGCCGAGCTGGCAGTTGGCCAATTGCGTCTGATCCAGCAGGGCGTCAACCCGGTTGATGGAACCAGCCAGACCACAAATGTCTCCTTTGATGTTGTCAGTGTGGTGAACGACGTCGATGATTTGGAGAATAGAGGCAATAGATTCACCCTGACCATTCGAGGGGTGAATGACGCGCCGACCAACATTGCGGCCAGCACCACCCGCATCGCCTCTGACAAGGTCTGGGGTAACGCGGTGGCCCGCTTTACGACAACGGATGAAGAGACGGAAAATCCAGACCTGTTGGGCAATGATATTCTGGGCGGGGTGGATGCGCAGGCTTCAGGTCGGCGATTTACCTATGAGCTGGTGAATCCTGACGGTATTGTAGATAACACCCACCTCGACAACAGATATTTCGAATTTGTCGCTGATAACCCTGGTCTGCTGCGCTTCAAGGAAAGCCAGCCGCAGGACACCTATCTCAAGCGTCTGCTCGATGCTGACCGGACGTATAACGTGCTGGTGAAGGTGACCGACCATGGCACCGGTGACAAGGCTGGGTCGCGCGCGCCGAAAAGCCGGATTGAGGCTTTTGAGTTCCAAGTGCGTGATTTCGACATTGACTGGGCAGCGCAGAATTACGCCCAGGATGACGGAACCCATATTCTGGTTGAGACCGGTGCCTTCACCGTGAATGTCCGCGACACTGGGGCAACAGAGCCTGCCACGTCGACCGCTCCAGACGACAGCCACACTGTCACCATCATACCGGGACAGCGCGGCTATGATCCAGCCGGGGCAACCCAGATCGGCAATAATGCGGCCTGGACCGGGGTCAACCAGTTCCGCACCGCGATCAAGGGCGGAAAACTGGTTGATGGTGTCATGACCTTTGGTGACAACACCTTCGGAACCTACACGATTGCGCCGGGCCCTGAAGCAAATGATTTCAGGGTTACCTTCACGGTGAATGAGCGCAATGCCGATCTAATTGCCCTGGATGAGGGTGCAACGCTGACCAAAACCTATTCCTTCCGGGTGGAATATCGTGACGTTCGCGGCGAGGTCAGCGCTGGTAATGTGACGTTCGAAGTCACCTTCTCCGGCAGAAATGAACGGCCAACGGCAGAGGTTGGTGTTGATGAAACCAACCCGTCGGTGGCAGATGGGGAAACGCCTCAGGATCGGGATCTGACGGCAACTGGCACCTGGGCCTTTGCCGACGCAGATACAAATGCGCAGATGGCCAGCCTGTCGGTCAGGGAGGCGAGCGGACGCTACCGCCAGATCGACATCACAGAAACAGATGCGGATGCGCGTACCATTCAGGGCAAATTTGGCGCCCTTGAAATCCGCTCTGATGGCACATGGGTCTATAGCGCTGATGCCCGCAAACTGACGCAGATTCAGCTGCATGGCGGCCGGGCGAATGATGGCGATGTGATTGCCCAGACCTTTGAGGAATTCCACTTCCAGGTCAGTGATGGTGAGGTGAGTTCAGTAGATGGCCTGCTGCGGATTGCGATCACCGGCACGAAAGAGGCGCCGCGGCTCGAAGTTCGGGTGGAGATGGCCGACGCGCAGGGGCAGCCGCAGGGGCAACCGCAGGTGCCAGACCCCTATATTGAACCCCAGAACGCGCTGACCGAGCTTGAGACTGTAAGGGTCAAGGAAAACACCCCGAATGACAGCAGTTTTAATGGCGCGAACCCGACCCTCACCTATGCTGACACGCCAGATGTGCGTGGCACATGGATGGCGATTGACCCCGATAATCAGGCGCAGCTGAGCATTATCTATGCGGGGGATGCCTATGGGCTGACCACCAGTCAGCGTGCCGATCAGGGTGACATTTTTGGCGGCACGAAACTGTCCGGTGATCTGACCAGAGAAGTCGAGGTTGTCATTCCTTCCATCGGCCAAGGCGCCATCATTACGCAATTCGAAACTGTCTCTTCCGATGTCACGCTGGTCGGGCTGTATGGCGATCTGACTCTCCATATGGACGGCACCTGGTCCTATGACATCGACACCAATGCAGCTGGCACCGGTCGCGGTGACAGGATCGCGCATGGCGAGCATGTTGAGGATATCTTCAGCTTTGTCGTTCGCGATGGCTGGGGGGAAGAGAGCAACCGCGTCACCCTGAGTGTGAACATCGAAGGCCGGAATGATGCGCCGCAGCAGGTGGTGAATGCCCGTGTTGAGGCTGGCAAGACTGTGCTGAACAGCGTGCTCTATGGTGATGGCAGGCTGGTATTGGGGCTTGGCACCGAAACGATTGAGGATGACATCATCATCACGGCTGACGGCGTTCTGCACCTTTTGGATGGCAAGATGCGGTATGACCTTGATGGCACCTTAACCCTTGCTGGTGAACTGCAGGGCGCCGGCGGAGCTGCCATTCCGAATTTTGACGCTGAGGACGGCCGGATCACCCTGACCAACCCGGCCGGCACTGACCGGAACAACGCCTTCACCCTGACGCGTGAGGCTGATGGCATGGTGACGGCAACCTTTGTGGAGAATGGCATTGCCCGGACCATCCTGCTTCGCGCGTCGAACGCTGATATTGCAACCGATAATGATGATAATTTGGGTAATGACGTTGGCAGCATCATTGGCGATGTGGTTGAGGATGGTGCCCGCTGGGAGAATGATGGCCTGGTGCTTGATCCGGATGGCCAGCCAGGCCGACCAATGGCGACTGGCAGGCTGGATGCGGTCGATCCCGATCTGTTTGGGTTCCGTAATCGGGAATCGGCGGGTGATGATCATACCTTCACCCTCGAGCCCCGCTCCCTTCAGC
>WTJS01000284.1 GCA_011524735.1 Alphaproteobacteria bacterium | reverse complement strand
GTCGCAGAGAGGATCAACGCACCGATCAAATGTGGCGTTGAGGTAACACAAGCCACTCGACGTTCTGTGGATGGCGGTTTTGATATCGAAACGTCTGAAGGGTCTTTGTCAGCTGACAACATCGTGGTGGCAACAGGTCCGTTTCAGACTCCTATCATCCCACCCGTTGTTCCAGATGGGGTGATAAATCAGCTGCATTCCTGTCATTACCGTAATCCAGAGCAGTTGGAGGATGGCGGGGTTCTGGTTGTCGGTGGCGGTTCATCGGGATCACAGATTGCCGACGAACTTCTCAGGGTAGGGCGCAAGGTATGGCTTTCGATTGGCCCACATGATCGGCCGCCACGGTCATATCGTGGCAAGGATTTTGTCTGGTGGCTTGGTGTTCTGGGAAAGTGGCAGATGAAGACGCCACCTGCCGGAAGAGAGCATGTCACCATCGCGGTTAGTGGAGCCTATGGTGGGCGTACCGTCGACTTTCGCAAATTTGCGCAGCGCGGCATGACCCTTCTGGGAATGACCCAGCATTTTGAAAATGGCTGTCTTACTATTGCCGGAGACCTTGCGCACAATATTGCCGAGGGGGACGCCAATCATCTTGGGTTGCTGGCTGAAGCTGACGCCTATGTTGAGGCCAACGGTCTTGATTTACCTCAGGAGGAAGAGGCGAAAATCATTGCACCAGACCCTGACTGCGTGACCACTCCCGTAAGATTGCTTGATCTTGAAGCCTCTGGGATCACCAATATTATCTGGGCAACAGGATATCGGCAAAGTTTCGATTGGCTAGAGGTTGACGCCTTTGACGCTGATGGCAAACCTGTTCATCAGCGCGGCGTGTCGAAATTCAGCGGCATCTATTTTCTTGGGTTGCCCTGGCTGTCCATGCGCGGTTCGTCCTTCATTTGGGGCGTTTGGGAGGATGCTGCCTATCTGGCCTCGCATATTGCTGAAGCGCGCTCTTCAGATGTTGCATGAGGTGAAGGTGCATGGGCGGTGTCTCGACCACGGAAATTCTTGCAGACCTCATCGCCTTTCCGACAGTCAGTCGTGACTCGAACCGGGCTCTGATTGATTATTGTTCCACCATGCTGGGCAAAGTTGGTGTTTCGAGTCAGCTCATCGAAAGTGAAGATGGCAGCAAAGCCAATCTTTTCGCTACGATTGGCCCATCCGATCAGCCAGGCGTGATGCTGTCCGGCCACACTGACGTTGTGCCGGTTGATGGTCAGTCATGGACGAAGCCACCTTTCACGGCAGTTCAGCAGGATGGGCTGGTTTATGGGCGCGGATCTGCGGACATGAAAGGTTTTGTCGCCGCGGCTATGAGAGCAGCTGTTCAGGCTACTGAGTTGGAGCTGAAGACACCGTTACATCTTGCTCTTTCCTATGATGAAGAAATTGGCTGTGTTGGTGTTAGGTCATTGATCAGTATGCTCAAGGCAGCGCCGGTACGCCCACAGATGTGCATTGTTGGTGAGCCAACCGGTATGGCTGTTGCGACCGGGCACAAGGGTAAAACCGCTATTGAAGCGAACTGCATTGGGTCTGAGGCTCATTCTTCGTTGGCGCCGACTGCGGTTAATGCAATTCACCTTGCCTGTGACCTGATCACAGAGATCAGAGCCATTCAGGATGACCTCGCCCAGAACGGGGTGCAGGACAGGGCCTATGACATACCCTATACAACTCTCCATGCCGGTTTGATCAATGCGGGCGTTGCCCTGAATATTGTACCCGGCACTGCAGCTGTGAAGTTCGAGATCCGAAATCTGCCTGCTGATAGCCCTGACGAAATACTGAAACGGCTCAAATCCGCGCTGAAGCCGGTGATTGAGGTGGCGCGATCAAGGGCACCAAAAGCAGATATTCAGTTTGAGGTGACCAATGCTTATCCGGGTCTGGAAACACCGCTTGATGAGGATGTTGTGAAGTTTGTCGGCGAGCTGACCGGACGTAATGACAAGATCAAGGTTGCCTTTGGCACGGAAGGCGGACTGTTCTCGCAAAATCTCGGTATCCCAACGATTGTCTGTGGCCCAGGGTTCATGGATCAGGGTCACAAAGCTGACGAATATGTCAGTCTGGAGCAGTTAGCGATGTGTGACCGGATGCTAGCGGCTCTGAATCAAAGGCTCGTCGTCGGTCTTTAGGCGAATAGTCTATTCATCTCCGGGCACACCGTAGCTTGGTGCGGCCGTTGGGTTCAGGGCTCGAGTGACATAGTCATCCATCTGGGGGCGATAGACATCCCAGGCCTTTGAGATGGATTCGATGGGACAGGCTTCGGTCCAGTCACACCGCAGTTCGGCAAGCGGCCATTCATGGGTGTGCACAAGCAGCAGACCCGCAGAATGAACTGGTCCAGCTTCACCGCCAGCGTCAAGCGCTGCGTTCATGGCTGCGATAAGGCGATCGCCAAGATGACCTTCACTAGCATTGAACGCCTCGACCATCACGCCGGGTATTTTATCGTTGGCCAGTAAATTTCCGGCTGCCGCTGCATGCTTGGCAGCCTGTTCGGCGTGAATGCCTAGCGATTTTGGGCCTGAATGGATGGCTGTGCCACCATGACGGTCCACAATCATGAGCTGGCGATAATCAGTGTGGCTGGCATTACCGATTACCTGTCTCAGCGCTTCATCTGCAGACAACCCTTTTGATAGCTGTTCCAAGGCTTTGGTGCCAAGGCGTGGGTCCGTAACGTTCTGACTGGCGACAGCGCCAATTCCTGCCTGTGCATATGCACATCTGGCTGCAACGGCCGGGGAAGACGATGCCACGGCCATGCCAAACTGACCGGTGGTTACGCAGTGGCCTACGATCGAGAAGGTCATCAATCAGTCTCCGTCAGGAATAACTGCAGTGGCATCAATCTCAACAAGCCATTCAGGGCGGGCAAGGGCCTGTACGACAAGGCCAGTGCATACCGGGTGAACGCCTTTGATGTATTCCCCCATGGTCCGATAGACCGCCTCACGATGCCGAACGTCAGTGATGTAGACAACGAGCTTCACAACATGCGTCATCTCTCCACCAGCCTCATGAACCAGCTGTCGGATGTTCTGCATGACTTTATGTGTTTGCTCGGACGGGTCATGGCTGTCGATGTTTTGGGCATCGTCTAGATTCTGGGGGCATTGTCCGCGCATCCACACGGTCCTGCCACCTCGGGTTACCACCGCCTGGCACAGATCGTTGTCCAAATTCTGTTCTGGATAGGTGTCGCTGGTATTGAAGGGACGAATGCGATGATGTGCCATGCGTGTGACCTCGTGAAACATGTGCAGGTAGGGCGGTTGAACTAGACGGGTTTCATTGTTCACCGGCCGTCGGTCTCATGCAATGGAAATAGAAGGGTATCTAAATCGAGCTGCAGGATGGTTTGGGGTGCTCTCCACACATCATCGTTTATGAAAGTGGCAAAGCTAGCAGCCAAAAGGGGAGAGATACCATGGCTTCGAAACTAGACCCCAAAATGGACTGTAATGAGGTTTTACCCCTGCATGATGTAACTATCTTGACTCTTCATTGGGACCGCTATGATGACAACCGCTCTAATCCGGTCACTAATTCCCGATCCATTTCAATTCCATTGATTTTGGCCATGCGGTAGGCATTCATTTCGAGCTCCCCTGGCACAACGACGCCATTGTCCTCAGACACGGGCGTGGTGTCTTGGAGGATGCTCATAAAATCTTCTAAGCGATTGGCAAGCCAGTCTGACGGTCCGAGCCGTGCGACATCTATCAAGATAAAATAATGTCCCAAATTCTGTGGCTCTTCTGGATTGTCGACCCACGATTTTACATGGCTGAGATAGGCTGCGCCGGAAAGGAGGCCGGCGATCAGGTCTACAACTAGCGCTAGACCATACCCCTTGTGCCCGCCAACGGGTTGCAGAAAGCCCCCAAGCGCCTCGGCTGGGTCAGTCGTGGGGTTGCCGTCGCGGTCGGTGGCCCAGCTATCCGGGATGCGCTCACCAGCCTTTTCCGCGCTTCGGATTTTCGCCCTTGCAACAACGCTCATGGCCATGTCGAGCATGAAAGGATCGCCATCCGGATTCGGCAAACCAAATCCAAACGGATTGTTGCCAAGCTTTGCCTCGCTGCCACCCCATGGGGCAATGGTGGTTGTGGCGTTGCTGCCGATCAATGTG
>WTJS01000269.1 GCA_011524735.1 Alphaproteobacteria bacterium | reverse complement strand
CTCGTGAGACCTTTTCGCGTGAAGGCGACGTTCTCATGCGGACGCGAGCACAAGACTCTTATGAAATTGAAGCAGAAATTCCATTGGAATATCTGAGGTTTGTGGCGCGATCTAAATCTATTGCTGCAACAGACTTCAATGGTCGCCCTCTCAAGGTGGCCCCACGTGTCATTCTGCCAAACCAAAATATTCGCAACGGAACTCAGACCGTTCGCTTTACCATTGATGGTGAAATGCCGCGTTCTATGCGTGCTGATAACGCGCCGGTCGTACTGAAGATACCTACAACATCTCCTGAGCCGGTGGTGACGGTGCCTAAAGATGCCGTGATTCCCGTTAGTGGCGGCCATGTTGTATTTGTCGTGGAAGAGGGCGTGGCCATTCAGCGCCGGATTCGACTTGGTAACCCGACCAATGATGGATTCGTTGTTCTGAGAGGTGTGAAACAGGGCGAACAGGTCGTCATTCGCGGAAATGAAGGGCTTGTCGATGGTAAAAAGGTCAAGATTGGCGACCCTGGCAAGCGTCCGGCGGGGCCAAAGGGCGAGAAATGGACTCTGAACTGGAATACAAGGCGCGGTCCAGCTTCCGGTGATCTTGTACTTGGCAAGGAAAAATCCTTCTTTAATGACGAGCCAGTTGAAATCACCCGTGATGGAAACAAAATCGCCTTCACCGGAAAGCTGATTTTGCCGTTCGGGGTCGTGGATCTTGTGTTTGATGGGGCGATTGACGGCGCGAGTATGGCAGGCGCACTGAGGCTTGAAGGTCTGCCTGGTGGGCGTAGCTTTGATACCGAATTCACCGGCACACGGGACGGCAAATAATGGGTGGGTTGATCAAAGTCGCCATTGAGCGACCAGTTGCAGTTCTCGCGCTCATCATGTTGACCGTTCTGTTTGGGATTGTCGCACTTCGCAACATTCCCATCCAGATGAGTCCAGATATCGAAAAACCGATTCTTGAAGTTCGCGTGAACTGGCCGGGCGCATCACCGGAAGATGTGGATCGCGAACTGGTTGCAAGACTTGAGAGTGAGCTCTCCGGCCTTAACGGTGTGGAGGAAATTGTATCTGCATCGCGCCGGGGACGAGCATCTGTGACGCTGACATATGGCGTCAATCAGGACATGGACAAGGCTCTGGTCCTGCTTCTGAGCAAGCTTTCATCGGTAAGCGGCCTGCCAATGGATGCACGTACTCCGCAGGTGCGCACGTCCAATTCTGATGACAGTCCGATTGCCAGGCTGGCGCTCGTCAGTCGTGACGGCGCAGATGTGGACCTTGAAGGCCTTGGTAATTTTCTTCAGTCGCAAATTGTTGAGCCCCTTGGCCGTGTCAACGGCGTGGCTGAAATCACCTTCAATGGTGGCGGAAACAAGGAAATGCGGGTCTTTATCGATCCCGCTAAGCTAACGCAGTACAGGATTACGCTGACAGAGGTCATTGACGCCCTTCGGACGTCCTCCTCTATGATGAGTGTTGGTGCGGTCACCGAAGGTAAAAGAACCTACGCTGTGCGTGCTGAGGCCGTGAACTACACGCCGGAAGCGGCAGGGCGTATTGTGCTTCGGACTGATGTGTTGCCATCTGGTGCGCTGGTGCCACTGCTGTTGTCAGATATTGCAACCATTGAGCTGCAGTCACAGACAAGGTCAAGTTATCGGCGGCTGAACGGTAAAGATGCCGTCATTATCAATGCACTGCGAGAGCAGGGTACAAATGTTGTCGAAACCATGCTTCGCCTGCGCGAACGTATCGATGAGTTGAACCGTGATGTACTGACGCAACGTGGCCTGAATTTACGTGTCGTCTATGATGAGACGACCTATATCTCGTCAGCGATCAATCTGGTGCAGCAGAATATCTGGGTTGGCGGGCTTTTGGCTCTTGGAATTCTGACACTGTTCCTGCGCAGTATTCTTCCCACCATTATCGTTTTTGCTGCGATCCCTGTGTCTGTCATTGGCACTTTTGTCGCCATCGCCGGCCTTGGCCTGTCGATTAATGTCATTTCGCTGGCAGGTCTGGCCTTTGCTGTTGGCATGGTTGTTGACGCGTCCATCGTATCGCTAGAGAATATTTTCCGATTGCGCCAACGTGGCCTGCCGTCAGACCAGGCAGCTTATAAAGGTGCACGGCAGGTGTGGGCCCCCATATTGGGTTCAGCATTAACCACCGTGATTGTATTCATTCCAGTACTGTTGTTGGCGCTGCCTGTTGGCCAGCTGTTTCGTGATATCGGCATTGCCATCTCAGTCTCTGTTCTGATCTCTGTCGTGGTTTCCGTCACCGTCATACCGGCTTTGGCGGCCAAACTGCTTGCTGGCCGTCAGGATCGATATTCCAATCTGATCCGTATCCCAGGACTAGATCACCTTGCTAGGGGCTTTGCCGAGCTGATTGTCGGATACGCCAGAATAACGGTTCGGCGCTCTGTGATCGGGCTAGCGGTGGTTGCCACAGTCGTTGCCGGTGCCGTTGGCTTTTCGGCTCGTTTTATGCCGCAGCTTGACTATTTGCCCGATGGGAACGCGAATTTTGCTTTCGGGCGTATTTTTACACCGCCTGGCTATTCGATGGATGAAACGCTTCGAATTGCAGAGAAGATGGAGAATGCGGCGCGCCCATTGTGGGAGGGCAAAACGGAACCGGATGGCCCTCCGGCCATTGAACGTTTCTTCTTTGTAGCCTTTTCTGGTGGTGCCTTTGCTGGTGCTTCTGCGGCAGATCCAAACCGCGTGTCAGAACTGCAGATGGTTCTGATGCGTCCTGTTTTGTCAGAACCGGGGGCTGGTGCCTTCGTGCGGCAGGCATCATTGTTTGGTCGTTCCGTTGGTGGATCACGGTCAATCCGCATTGATATCAGTGGACCGAGCCGTGATGCGGTTCTCCCCATTGCATTCCGGGTCAATGAACGTCTTGGTGAGTTGTTTCCGCGGCGGGAAGGTAATCAGGTTCGGGCCATTCCCAATCTCGACAATGGAGCCCCACAGATTCAGATCACACCAAATCTGAATGCGCTGGCAAGGGCTGGCATTTCGGTTCGGGATGTGACGACGGCAGTTGACGTTTTCAATGATGGCGCTGACGTCATACAAATCCCCATTGCGGGTGAGCTTATCGATCTCGTGCTTGCCGGAAGTGAAGCCACAAAGCTAACAACGGCTCAATTGTCAGATATTCCAATCGTAACGCGTGCTGGCAATATCCTGAGACTCGGGCAGGTGGCGGACATTCAGATTATAAGCGCACCTGAACAGATTCGTCGGATAGCAGGGCGGCAGGCCTTGTCACTGCGGCTCCGTCCAAATGAAGCCATTCCGCTTGAAAATGCGGTTCAATTGATTGAAGAGCAGTTGATTGCTGAAACCCGGCCACTCGCCAGTGAAGCAGGTGTAACTATTTCCCTTAGCGGTGCCGCGAGTGCGCTTGATGAAACATGGCAGGCGATGAAGGCTAATGTGACAGTCGCGCTGGGGGTTATTTTCCTACTCCTTGTTGTGCTCCTCAGGAATTTTGTCCTGCCGCTTATCATTCTGCTGGCCGTTCCGGTGGCGGCCGCAGGCGGCATAGCGGGGCTGGCGATCTTGAATATCTTCATTAGACAGCCATTGGATATGCTGACCATGCTTGGGTTCGTCATCCTGACGGGTGTGGTTGTGAACAATGCCATTTTGATGATTGAACAGGCCATGCTGCATATTCGCGAGGAAGATATGGATGTATCGGATGCGGTGATTGAGGCAACCCGCAACAGGATCAGGCCTATCTTCATGTCAACGCTAACGTCACTGTTTGGACTTGTACCGTTGGTCATTTTCCCAGGGGCCGGGGCCGAACTTTACCGTGGTCTGGGTGTGGTCGTGTTTGGCGGTCTCGGGCTGTCAACGCTGGCCACTCTGATTATCGTTCCACCGCTTGTGGCACTGGCGCTTCGTAGCCCACTTGCTCGTGGTGCTGGCGCGAAGTCGACGCTTGACCTCTAAAGTGGCTGATAGAGAGGCGCGGGCAATTACTTAGTGACATCCCTATGAATTTGCTTGTCAGGCCATCGGTTTTCTGATGAGCATTTTCGGGGGGTGTTGATATGAGCACAGGGTCACAAATCGAACTGGCAAGAGATTTCATCGATCTGGAGAAATATCCGATTGACGGACGTAAT
>WTJS01000153.1 GCA_011524735.1 Alphaproteobacteria bacterium | reverse complement strand
GCTGACGCAGCATTTCAGCAGCCGCAAGTCCAGCCGGACCAGCACCGATGATGCCAACAGATTCGTCCAGCTCAGCGACAGGCTGCGGCGGCTTCACCCAGCCATTTTCAAAGGCTGTCTCCGTGATGTGCTTTTCCACAGCGCCAATGGTGACGGATTCAAACCCTTTCTCGATGACGCAGCTGCCTTCACACAGCCGGTCCTGTGGGCAAATACGACCGCAGATTTCAGGCATGTTGTTCGTCTGTGAAGACAGACGATAGGCCTCTTCCATCCGGCCTTCTGCCGTCAGCATCAGCCAGTCGGGGATGTTGTTATGCAGCGGGCAATTGATCTGGCAGAACGGCACACCACACTGCGAACAGCGCGATGCCTGCGTTTCCGCCGAATTAATATCGAAGTCCTCATAGATTTCACCAAAATCCTCAACCCGGGCGTCAGCGCCGCGCTTGGTTGGCATTTTCTTGTCCGTTGAAACGAACTTCAGCATCTTGTCCGACATCATGTGCCTCGCATGTTCCTGCAGATACAAAAGACGTGGAAGCTGCCCCTGCCGCGCGGCGCTAGAGCGCTAACGGGCAGGGCGGAAACAGCACCACGTCGAAAAAAGTCAACATTAGTTACCCATTTTTGACGGGAAACTCAAGTGCGATTCCTTCAATTCTGCGTGAGCTGGAGATTTTGCCGCATATTACGGCCGATTCGGTACTATATGATCGTCACCTCCTCATTTGACCTTCTCGTTGACCTGCTCGGCCTTTTGCGGGACATTCGGGTCGCCCTGATGACAGGGCATATCCCGGGCCGATCAAGTCCCGTCCAATATTCTGCTTCATCGCAGTCCTGAGAGCGACCGCGATGGCGACGTCGAAGCGGTTGAGCGTGTCATGCCTCTGTTCCTGATTATTCTGGTTGCTGCCGTTCAGGGCATCACCGAATTCCTGCCCGTATCCTCGTCTGGTCATCTGGCCCTGATCCCGGTCGTGACTGACCAGCCCTATCAAGGCCGCGCCATTGATGTGGCAGCGCATGTTGGCACCCTCGGCGCCGTTCTTCTTTATCTGCGGCGTGACCTGACAGACATGCTGCGTGCTCTGCTGCCAGGCGGTGATGCAGCCACACGCAAGCTGATTGCCATGCTGATCATCGCCACCCTGCCTGTGATTCTCGCCGGCTTCATCATCAACAAGCTGGATCCAACTTGGCTGACCGATGTCCGTGTCCTGGCGGCATCAAACCTGATCTTTGCCGGGCTGTTATGGCAGGCGGACCGGATTGGCCGCATGACACGGGCCATGGGCGAGATGACCTTTGGCCCGGCCATCGCCATCGGGCTTGCGCAGTGCCTTGCGCTCATCCCGGGGGCATCACGGTCTGGGGTCACCATGACGGCAGCTCTGTTCTTCGGATTTGACAGGCTGGCAGCGGCGCGATTCTCGCTGCTGCTGTCGATCCCCACCATTGCCGGGGCGGGCCTGTTGAAAGGCATTGATATTGCCCGCGAGGGAGACGCAGCGCTTGGCATGGATGCCGCGCTTGTGGCGCTGCTGTCCTTTGGCTTTGCGCTTGCTGCCATTGGCTGGATGATGCGCTGGCTGGCACGCGCCGATTTCCGGATCTTTGTCTGGTACCGTCTGGGACTTGGCGGCGCGCTCATCCTGGCGCTGGCTGCCGGACTGGCCTAAACCGGGCCTGATTTGAGCCGGGCTTGAACTGATCCGGGCCTGTCTGATCTAGCCTTCGCTGTTGCGCGAAAACTGTCCGCCCGGACGATAGCATCCCATATAGTCAGGCAGGATGGCCGCCACCGGGGTCGGCGCAATGCCCAGATCGGCCAGGCCACGCGCACCGTCAGACACCACATTATCAACCGCCAGAAGCCGCACCTGATCCACGGTCAGTGGCGGGTTCGGCAACAGGCCGGTAAACATCGCCCCAAGCGACATCAGCCCCAGCGGCACCGGCACCAGAAGACGCTTGCGACCAATCGCTTCAAGCGTGATCTGCATCAATTCCTTGAAGGAATAGCTGTCTGGCCCACCAAGTTCGAAAATGCCACCGCGAACCGGCTTTACCCCTTTGCCCGACGGCGCGGCACGATATCCAAGTGCCACCGCAATGGCGGCAACAACATCACCGACATAGACAGGCTGCATCCGCATCCGACCGCCGCCTGGCAGGGGCAGACCAGGCGCCAGCATGGCCATGCCGGCAAACCGATTGAAAAAACTGTCCCTTGGACCAAACACGATGGATGGCCGCAGGATCACTGCATCGGCAAAGGCAGCATGAAGCGCGGCCTCACCGGCGGCTTTGCTGCGCGCATAGGTGCTGGATGATGACGCATCAGCGCCGATGGCAGAGACATGCACGACATCTGTCAGCCCATGGCGAGCAGCCATGTCTCCAATACGGCCTGGGAGCTCCCCCTGAAGCGCATCAAAACGCTGTGCACCACCTTCGGCAAGGATGCCGACAAGATTGATCACGGCATCGGCTGGGGCGATCACACGTTCCAGATCATCATCATTCAGCGCATTGCCAGCTACGAGCGTAACCTGCCCAACCACCCCCATGGTCTTGAGGAATTTGGCGCGTTCGGCGTTGCGGCACAAAACAATGACGCGGGCCCCCTCACGGGTCAGCATTTCGATGGTAGCGCGGCCGACAAAGCCTGACCCGCCAATGACTGCAACTGTGCGTTCCATGAGATGTTTTCCTCTGCCGGTGACCCCAAAACCTTAGCGCCCTCTTCTTAGCTGTTGAGGCCTTGTTTCGTCCAGTGCGGAATGCCGTTCAGATTTTGTTGACAAGTGACGCTGCGTGGCTATTCTGCGCGCTTCCAAGGCGGGCCGCACGGCCCGCTACGCCCAGTGCCCAGGTGGCGGAATTGGTAGACGCGCTGGCTTCAGGTGCCAGTGGCCATTAGGCCGTGGAAGTTCGAGTCTTCTCCTGGGCACCATTTTCTCCACCCCATAAAACACGAACCTTAACAGCGCTAGACGCTGATCCTTCACGTCAGCGGGGTAAAGTGGTTTCATGGACCATCTGCAAAAACGCAGGAAGCGTTGTCGTTTGATGTATCCTGCTTGCTACGCACAGTTGCGGCTCACTCAAGACACCTGCATCCTCTCAAGCGTCATACCATAGATGGGGTGAACCCTGCCTTCTCGTGCGCATCAATCCGATGGGGCTTGGCAAGGCACTCATCGAGGGCGAGACGACTTAGACAGTTCTGGGTCAGTCCAGCACGTCTGATTAATACGATCAACCGAAGGAGATTTTGACGTTGCAGGCATCATGCTGCCACGGTGTTTCTGAGGATGCTTCCTGGATGGCTCAGCGATATGAGGGCAAAGGAGACAGCCAGCTAAACGTGACAATTTGACTAAGCTAGCCATTCATAAATATGCTGACTGAAAGCCATTTTGAAACCTCATATATCAAAGGACGAGCATGTCCCTTACCAAAGCTGTCTCAATTACAATCGGTTTAGCACTCACCCTGATCAGCAGCCTCGCTTTTGGAGGGTTTTATAACTCCCATACAAGCGAAAACAACATGAGGGCTGTAACAGGCTACTCAGGCAATGGCGTAGTGGCCTGGGGCTTGTATGAAATATTCGACATAAATGATGACGGTTTTGATGACCTCGTCTTTGGCGCCGCCATAAATGACGAAAAGACCAACTTCCATAGCCCGACAGAGTTTGTGAAACCGGTCATATTTTTTTGGGACACAGACAGCAACAGCTACAAAATCGATGAGGACGTTCAGGATAAGCTGCCGGAGATGCATTGGCCACGTCGGGCCATTGGGTCAAAAAACCCTCTGACCAATGAGGTCGAACTGTTCATTGCTGATCATGGTCTGGATGGAGGTCATGCACCGAATTGTGGCGCACCCAACAAAATCATCAGGTTCAAGGGCGGAAAGGTCGCTAGCGTCGTTGTTCCCTTCGATGTGAACGACTATTCCCATGGCATGGCATCCGCCGACCTTAACGGAGACGGCCGACTGGACCACATTGTTGTCAACAGCCCTTTCATAAAACGTGAAAAATGCGGCAAGGGTAAATTTTCAAATGACAGTTATTTGCTGCTGTCTGAAGGCACCGAAGACTTCAAACGGAAAAAAATTGAATTCAAAAGCAAGTCGTTCGGGAGAAAACCCTATTATGA
>WTJS01000111.1:48528-53726 GCA_011524735.1 Alphaproteobacteria bacterium | reverse complement strand
GCGCTTCTTCAGCGACTCGACTGCCTTGGCGACAGCAAGATAGGTCTTGCCTGTTCCGGCAGGCCCAAGCCCGAAAACAACCTCACGGCCGCGAAGCAGGCCCAGATAGTCCCCCTGGCCGGGGGTCTTGGCCAATATCTTCTTCTTCCAAGTATCGAGTGACTGTCCAGAAGATGGCGTCTTGCTGTCAGCCTCAACCCAGCGCAGTGCGTCATCCACCATGGAGCCGTCCAGAGCGACCTCTTCACCCTGACTGAGACGTCTGTAGACATCCTCAAGCGCACGCTGCGCCTTTTTTGCCGCAGCGCCGTCGCCAGAAATGGTGATGCTGTTACCGAAACTGTCAAGCGACACATTTAACGCGGCCTCAAGCCGCGCCAGATTCTGATTATGTTCACCAGACATCAGCGCAAGAATGCTGTTATCTTCGAAATCCAGTCTGATGGATGCTGTTTTTTCAGCTTTCAAAATGCGCCCCTTGCCAAATGGCCCAGTCCCCACTCACCCATGGTCCCTGCACCAGTGATCACTGGATGACACCGACAACACTGTTCTGCTTGGCTTCTGTGATCTGACAGCTGACAATCTTACCAAGAAGCGCTTCATCTGCAGCAACATTCACAGCCTGCATATAGGGCGTACGGCCTGCCATTTGCCCGTCGCGCCCACCATTTCGTTCGATCAGAACATCCATGACTTGCCCTTCGGTACGCTTATTAAAGGCGAATTGCTGTGCATTGATCAGCTGTTGCAGGGCTTCCAGCCTTTCAGCCTTGACCTCTTCGGGGACCTGCTCGTCCGATCCGGCCGCAGGCGTGCCGGGGCGCGGACTGTATTTGAAGGAATAGGCCGAGGCGTAACCGACCTTATCAATCAGCGACAATGTATCGGCAAAATCACGATCGCGCTCACCGGGGAAGCCGACAATGAAATCACCTGAAAATGCGATGTCAGGGCGGGCCTCACGAAGCCTATCGATAATCCGCAGATACACGTCATTTGTGTGGCGGCGATTCATTTCTGTCAGGATATGATCTGACCCAGACTGTACCGGAAGATGAAGGTAGGGCATCAGTTGTGGTACATCACGATGCGCCATGATCAGATCATCTTCCATATCCAGCGGATGTGACGTGGTGTAGCGGATACGGGTCAACCCGTCGATCTCGGCCAGCTCCCGGATCAGTCGAGCGAGACTCCAGCTGCTGCCATCTGCCGCCTCACCATGATAGGCATTCACATTCTGACCCAGAAGCGTGATTTCACAGGTGCCCGCCGCCACAAGACGACGTGCTTCGGCAAGGACACCGTTAACAGGACGCGAGAATTCGGCACCGCGCGTGTAGGGAACAACACAAAACGCACAGAACTTGTCACAGCCTTCCTGCACGGACAGAAAGGCGGCTGGCCCACGCGGTGCATGTTCACCTGGCAGGCTGTCAAATTTCACTTCTTCAGGAAATTCTGTGTCAATCACACGATGACGCGCGGCCGGGTCAGCCTTTGTGACCAATTCAGGAAGACGGTGATAGGTCTGGGGTCCCACGACGATATCCACCCAAGGGGCACGGCGCGTGATTTCCTCGCCTTCGGCCTGTGCCACACATCCGGCAACCGCAATGGTTACATCGCGCCCCTGCTGGTCGCGCGCCCGATCCTTCATCATCCGCAGCCGGCCAAGTTCGGAGAACACCTTTTCAGACGCCTTTTCCCGAATGTGACAGGTATTCAGAATAACCATGTCCGCACCATCGGCGGTTCCCGTCGGAACATAGCCAAGCGGCGCAAGCACATCGGTCATGCGATCGGAATCGTAGACATTCATCTGGCACCCGTAGGTTTTGATGAACAGTTTTTTCATTGCGACCGTGACTTTCTATATCCAGTAAGGGGTGCCGGTTGTTCTATGCTTTACAGACAGGCGGGTCAAGCCGCGGCGCCTGCCAGCTCCCTTGCCATAATAAGCGCATCCACCGACCCACCGGGACGACTGTAATATCTGGCCCGTCTTCCCACTTCTGAAAACCCCTGGGCGCGATAAAGATGAATGGCGGCCAGATTGTCGACTGCCACTTCCAGAACAATCCGCTGAACCGATTCAGAGGCCAGCGCGCCAAAGGCATGATGCAACAGTTGAGCAGCGATACCCTGACGCTGAACAGAGGGGGCAGTAGCCACAGACACCAGATCGGCATCTTCACCGGCGTTCAGGAACAATGCATGAGCCAGAACAGTTGCCTCATCCTGTGCCAGCATCACGAAGCCACGAAACGCTGCACCGGCGACAAGCTGTTGCAGCGTAGTCTGGTCCAGAGGCCGGTGGAACAGGACAGCCTCGATGGCGGCAATCTGCACCATATGGCGATCTTCAAGTCGGGCTGGAAAGGCGCCAGGCATCATGTCTTGCGAGGACCCAGAAAAGCTGGCGCAACATAGAGTGGCACCAGCGGATCGGACGAACCGACTGCGGATCCGCTTTCAGCCCGCAGATGATCGGCAAGCATCTTGTCCGCTAGGCTGGCAATCTGCTGCGCATCAATGATCGGATGATCTTCGGCGGTCAGCATCGCATCTGACCAGTTCGCTACGATGGTTTCGGCCCCCGCACCTATGATACGTGCATGATCATATCCCTTGGGAAGCGGCACATCCAATGCCGGATCAAGTTCAATAATGGAGCTTTCCGCAACGCCGGCTGCCGTAAAGAGCTGCGCAAAATAACTTCCCCGCCTAGTATCAGCCGTTGCCAGAATCGAACGGTCGTCAGTTGCGTGCCGATCCAAGCTTGCACGATAAGCCATCGCCGCCAGACAGGATACGCCAATGCCGGGGACACCAATGGCAAGGCTAATGCCCTTTGCCGCTGCCAGAGCGACACGAATTCCGGTAAAGGATCCAGGGCCACACCCAGCGGCAACATGGGTAACGTCGGATATCGCCATGCCGGCGTCCCTGACAACCTGATTTCCAAGCTGGGTGATAACCGCCGCATGCCCATGACGCGCGGCATGAACCTGCTGGAATATGTCGCCACCTGCCCGAAAGAGACAGGCTGACGCTTGGTCGGCGCTTGCCTCAAAGGCTAGAATGATGCGGGGCATGGTCGTGTCTTCTGTCATTTATTCAGGATCACATACTGGGATACAAATACAGGATATCAAATGCTGGTCGGACCACGGTTACCACAGTATAGTGGCGGCTTCATCTATGACATTCTGCAGACAACCAGAGTTTACCATGCCATCTGTTCCCTTCACCAACATCTGGCGCGCCCTCTCATTCCCGGCCCTCTCATTCCCGGCCCTCTCATTCCCGATTGTGGCTGTTACTCTGCTACTGTCCGCACTGGCGCAGGCTGTGGCTGCCGATCACGCCACCATTCTGATGTATCACAGATTTGGTGAAGATAAGTATCCCAGCACCAATGTTCGTCTGGAACAGTTTGATGAGCATCTGGAAATCCTGTCGGATGACCGCTACACGGTTATGCCTCTGGATGACATTGTCGATCATCTGATGACTGGTAAGCCGTTACCGGACAGAACCGTCGCCATCACAATCGATGATGCCTATCTGTCCGTCTATGAAGAAGCCTTTCCGCGCCTGCAGAAATATGGATTTACAGCCACCGTCTTTGTGGCCACTCAGCCTGTGGACCGGGGACTGCGCGGCTATATGTCGTGGGATCAACTTCGCGAGATTCAGGCCGCCGGGTTCGGCATTGGCAGCCAGACTCGTACTCATCCGCACATGCACCGGCTTTCAGCAGATCAGAACCGCGAGGAACTCAGCGTTTCCAATAGTCGGTTTCTCGAAGAGCTTGGTATGCGCCCTGATCTGTTTGCCTATCCTTACGGCGAATACAGCCTCGAGGTCATAGACATCGTCAAGGAAGCTGGGTTCATTGCCTCATTTGGCCAGAATTCCGGTATTGCCCATGGTTTCAACGGTTTCTTCGAACTGCCGCGCTTTGCGATGAACGAACAATATGGAACCCGCGACAGGCTGGAACTGGCCATTAATGGCCTACCGCTGAAAGCCAACCAGATCGTACCAGCCGACGTCGTATTGTCGGAGAATCCGCCTCTCTACGGATTCACCCTTGCCAAAGACATGGATCAGGAGCGGCAGCTGCGTTGCTTTAACAGCAAATATGGCAAGCTGGACGTATCCATCATCGGACGACGCGCCGAGGTTCGTATGCCGGGCCCAATGGTTGGGAAGCGATCTCGCATCAACTGTACCATGCCGGGCCCAGAAGGCCGTTGGCGCTGGTTTGGTCGGCAATTTCTGACAGAATGATCAATCTCGGCTAGCGTAGCCGGGCAGTTTCATATTGACCAAATTCGTTTGACCGAATCAGCTGCTGCAGCTTGCGGATATAATCATCACCGATTTCGGCATAATTACCCATGAAATTGGCAAGCTGATATCCAAGGTCCCCTGTCATACGGGTACGCAGCATGGTGCGGCGTTCACGGAAGGTTGCGTAGCTGGAATGCGTATTGAGGTTGTGCATATAGGCCCGAACAGACCCAAAGAGATTGGGGAAGCTGCGGACAACGGCTCGACTGTTTGACGCTTCAGCAGGCTTCAGACCAGCGTCCGCCTGCCAGGCCCACTGGCCAAACAGGGCATTGCCCTGACGGGCGAACCGGCTTGTGCCCCACCCTGATTCAATGGCAGCCTGAGCAAGGGCCAGCGATACTGGCACCATATCGGCACGCTGCAATAAGTCTCGCTGCAGATCTTCGAGGCTTTTACCTTCACTCTTGACCCGGTACAGGCGCGCCCATGTTTCCAGAGACCTGCGATTCTTCTGTTCAGCAGCCCGCATAATCGCGCTACGGCGCTGAGTGATCTCTTCATTAGCTGCCAAGATCAGAGGCAGCACGATGCCAATGAAATTGTCTTTCTGCTGCTTTGTCGGCAGATCAACATGTGCATCAGGAATATGTTTGATGAATTCGCGCGTAACATAGACAGGCTTGGGTGGTACACCAGGCTTCGACGGCGACGTTGCTTTGGCGGTTGTCTTAGAGGCTGGCGGCGTTTTTTCTGGCGCCTTTTTCTTGACGCGGGCCCGCACAGCCGGCTGTTCGGGAAGGGCGCGAAGCGTAGCCTGTCCAGCCATGGCCAGATCCGTCGCTACAGATTCTGCATTCGGACCGGACAGACGCCTCGGCTGTTTCGCAGCC